>CAMBFN010000008.1 GCA_945865425.1 Comamonas sp. lk
CAGGCCCAGGCCACGCGAACCGCCGGTCACCAGCGCAGTTTTCCCAGTCAGGTCGAACAATTGTTGAATAGTACGTGTCATAGCGTGTTCCGATTGAAGAGTTGAAGGCGGCAGCCACAGCGGCGCTGCCTAAATTGTCGCCCTGCCGCCAGGCCCGCTGTGTCACGCCAGCGATAGGCTGACGCACCACGGGCTGGAAATTCAGGTTTTGCTGTCGTCTTCGCGCAGACGCGAACGCACCAAAATCAGCACCACGCCTGCCGCTACAGCAAATAAGCCGCAGGCCATCAGGGCCACATGGCCCTGGGCACCGGCGTCGCGGGCAAAGCCGGAGAGCACCGTACAGAGCAAACCGCCGTAAATCAGTATCCAGATCAGGCGCTCCAGGCGCAGCAGTCGCACATCGGTCGTGCCGTTGTATTTCTTTAAAAATGCCATTAGAAAGCCTCCTCGGGAAATGTCGCACAGGTCATATCCCTGGATTGAACCACAGACAACCAGGCTCCGATTTTGGGCAGCTCATAGTGAAAGAAGAATTGGGCGGCGCCCAAGCGTCCTTGGGTCGCTGCGCTCTGTGCTGGCGGGTCGGCCTCCAGCGCGGCACAGGCGACATCCAGCCAGATCCAGGCCAGCACCGTGTGACCAAAAGCCTGCATATAGGGCACGGCGTTGGCAAGGGCCTCGCTGGGCAAACCGGTGGCCCAAGCAGCGTGTGTGGCCGTATCTACTTTAGCCAGCGCCTGCCCGAGCGCTGCCGCGTGGGTGCCAAGCGCCAAATGCTTGTCTGCGCGGGCCATCGTGGCCTGCATGCGCGCGGCCAGCAATTGCATGCCTTTGCCGTTCTCCATCAACACTTTGCGGCCCAGCAAGTCCAGGGCCTGAATACCGTGAGTGCCTTCATGGATCATGTTCAGGCGGTTGTCGCGCCAGTATTGCTCTACCGGAAAATCCCGCGTGTAGCCGTAGCCGCCGTGCACCTGGATCGCCAACGAATTGGCTTCCAGACACCACTCGCTAGGCCAACTCTTGGCGATCGGGGTGAGTACTTCCAGCAGCAGCCGCGCGTCGTCCGCAGCGGCGGGTTCAGCCGTATGCTGCTCATCGACCAGGCGGGCGCAATACAAGGCGAGCGCCAATCCGCCTTCGCCGTAGGTTTTTTGGGCTAGCAACATACGTTTGATGTCGGTGTGCTCGATGATGCGTGCCTGCGGCTGTGTGGCGTCTTTGCCACCGGCCCCCATGGGCCGTCCCTGGGGCCTATTTTTCGCATAGTCCAGCGCAGCGTAATAGCCGGCAAGACCCAGCATGGTGGCCGCAATGCCGACACCGATGCGCGCTTCGTTCATCATGTGGAACATGCAGCGCAAACCGTCGCCGGGCTGGCCCACTAAGTAAGCGACAGCGCCAGCGCCCTTGCCATCCAGACCCGCGCTGCTGCCCACCGGGAACTTTCCCTCGCCGAAATTGAGCAAGGTATTGGTGGTGCCACGCCAGCCTAGCTTATGGTTGAGACCGGCCAGGGCTACGTCGTTGCGCACTCCGGTCAATTCACCTTGGGTATCGACCAATTTTTTGGGCACGATGAAGAGCGAGATCCCACGCGTGCCGGGCACCAGTTTGCCCTGAGCATCCGGGATTTTGGCCAGCACCAGATGGATGATGTTTTCGCTGATCTCATGCTCACCGCTGGAGATCCACATCTTGTTACCCTTCAGGCGATAACGCGGGCCTAATGGGTCAGCTTGATGGTCATCGCCATCGGGCACCGCACGGGTCAGTATGTCGGACAGGCTGGAGCCCGCTTGCGGTTCGCTCAAGCACATGGTGCCGGAAAAACGGCCAGAAAACTCTTGCAGGGCGAACACCTTTTTTTGCATTTCGGTGCCGTGCACCATCAGCAAATTGGCATTGCCCGTGGTGAGCATGCTGGTGCCAATACCGACCGAAGCGCAAGCAAAAAAAGCATTGGCTGCGGCCTCAACGCTGTAGGGCAGTTGCATGCCGCCGATGTCATAGTCCTGCGCAGCGCTGAGCATGCCTGAGGCGGCGTAGGCATCAGCAGCGTCTTTGCTAGCCTGCGGCAAGATGACCCGCTCGCCATCAAAACGCGGCTCCTCTACGTCTACCAGGCGGTTAAACGGCGCATATTTTTCGCGGGCAATACGCTCGCAAGTATCGAAGACCGCGTCAAAGGTTTCGCGCGAATGATCCGCAAAGCGGACACGGCTGCTGAGCTGCTCTGTGCGCAACCAATCGTGTAGTAAAAAATCGATGGTTGCGCGCAGCTTCATAGCAAGCGTCCTTTACAAGACTTCGAAGATACCCGCAGCGCCCATGCCGCCGCCAATACACATGGTGACGCAAACGCGCTTAGCGCCGCGGCGCTTGCCTTCGATCAAGGCATGACCGGTCAAACGCTGGCCGCTCATGCCAAAGGGGTGTCCTACGGCAATGGCGCCGCCATTGACGTTGAGCTTGTCTGCCGCAATGCCCAGCTTGTCGCGGCAGTACAGCACTTGCACAGCAAAGGCTTCGTTCAATTCCCATAAGTCGATATCGGCAACCGTCAGTCCCAGGCGCTTGAGCACTTTGGGCACCGCATACACTGGGCCGATGCCCATCTCGTCCGGTTCGCAACCGGCTACCGCAAAGCCCAAAAAACGGCCCAGGGGTTTGAGTCCTTTTTGTTCGGCGATTTTTTCGTGCATCACGACCACCGCACCCGCGCCGTCGGACAACTGGCTGGCGTTGCCCGCGGAAACCAAACCACCTGGCATTGCAGATCGCAGATCTTTAATGCCCTCGTAGGTGGTCCCGGCGCGAATCCCTTCGTCATCACTCACCGTAACTTGCTTGGTCATCATGCCCATTACTTTGTCAGCCACACCCATGGTGACTTTGATCGGAGCGATTTCGTCCTTGAACAGGCCTTTTTCCAAAGCCGCAGAGGCTTTTTGCTGGCTGGCCGCGCCGTACTGGTCCATGGCTTCGCGGCTGATGTGGTAGCGCTTGGCCACTTGCTCGGCGGTTTGCAACATCGCCCAATAGACTTCTGGTTTATTTTTTTCCAGCCAGGGGTCGGCCAGCATGTGTTTATTCATTTCCTGCACGGTGCAGGAGATGGCTTCCAAGCCACCGGCTACGTAAATATCGCCTTCATTGGCCAAAATGCGCTGCGCTGCTGTGGCAATGGTTTGCAGGCCTGAAGAGCAAAAACGATTGATGGTCATACCCGAAACGCTGACCGGGCAACCGGCGCGCAGAGCAATCTGGCGCGCGATATTTGCACCGGTGGCGCCTTCGGGCGTGCCGCAGCCCATGATGACGTCATCGACCTCACCGGCTTCGATGCCGGCTCGCTTGATCGCGTGTTCGACCACATGGCCTCCCATGGTGGCTCCATGGGTCATATTGAAAGCACCTTTCCAGCTTTTGGTCAGGGGCGTGCGGGCGGTGGAAACAATTACTGCTGAAGTCATGGCGGTTCCTTAATTAAATGTCTTACCTTCGGCTGCCAGGCGTGCCAGCAAGGGCGCAGGCTTCCAGAAATCGGCGTCATCCAATGGGTTTTGGGCAAAACGGTGCATAGCTTGCACTACGTTGAACAGGCCCACTTCGTCGGCGTACAGCATAGGTCCGCCGCGGTAGGGAGGGAAACCATAGCCAAAGATATAGGCGATGTCGATGTCGCTGGCCTTGTTGGCAATGCCCTCTTCCAAAATATGGGCTGCTTCGTTGACCAGGGCGAAGACTAGGCGCTGCACGATTTCCTCATCGCTGATTTTGCGCGGGGTGATGCCGCTGGCAGAACGGTAGTCCTCGATCATCTTGACCACTTCGGCGTTTGGAATCGCATCGCGCTTACCGGGTTTGTAGTCGTACCAACCGGCACCGGTTTTTTGGCCAAAGCGGCCTTTTTCGCACAGGAGATCGGCGGTTTTGCTGTACTTCATGGTGGCGCGCTCCACGGAGCGGCGTTTGCGGATGGCCCAGCCAATGTCGTTACCGGCCAAATCGCCCATCCGAAAGGGGCCCATGGCCATGCCGAATTTCTCCATGGCCTTGTCCACTTGCTGCGGCGTACAGCCTTCGTCCAGCAAAAAACCACCCTGGCGGCCATATTGCTCGATCATGCGGTTGCCGATAAAGCCATCGCAGACGCCTGAGACCACCGCGGTTTTGCGGATCTTTTTGGCTACGGCCATGGAAGTGGCCATCACATCTTTAGCCGTTGCGGCGCCGCGCACCACTTCCAGCAACTTCATCACATTCGCGGGGCTAAAAAAGTGCAGGCCCACCACGTCTTGCGGGCGCTGGGTGAAGGCGGCGATTTGGTTGACATCCAGCGTGGAGGTGTTGGAAGCCAAAATGGCGCCGGGCTTCATCACGCGGTCCAATTCTTTGAACACTTTTTCTTTAACGCTAATTTCTTCAAACACGGCCTCAATCGCCATGTCCGTGCCGCTGAGTTCGTCGTAACTCAGGGTAGTGGACAAAAGCGCCATGCGCTGCTCGTATTTATCCTGCTTTAGCTTGCCTTTTTTGACCTGGGCCTCGTAGTTGCCGCGAATCGTGGCTACGCCCTTGTCTAGTGCTTCTTGTTTCATTTCCAGCATCTTGACGCTGACGCCGGCATTCATGAAATTCATGGCAATGCCGCCGCCCATGGTGCCAGCGCCGATGATGGCCACGCTCTTGATCTCGCGCGCTTGGACGCTGGAGTCGATATCCGGAATCTTGGAGGCTGCGCGCTCGCCCAGGAAAAGATGGCGTAAGGCGCGACTTTCGGCGCTCATCATCAGATTGATGAAAATCTGGCGCTCGGTGGCCATGCCATCTTCAAACCTCTTGGTCGCTGCCGCTTCCACCGCCTCGATGCACTTGAGCGGCGCGGGGTAGTTTTTGGACATGGCGCCCACCATATTGCGGGCGAACTGGAAATAGGCATCGCCCAAAGGGTGCTTGCAAGGCAAGTCACGCACCAAGGGCAGCGGGCGGGTGGCCGCCACCGAACGGGCGAATGCCAAAGCCTCTTCGGCCAGGCTTTCGGCGGACTTGGACAGTTTGTCGAACAATTTTTGCCCCGGTAGCATCGCCAGCATTTCACTCTTGATGGCTTCGCCGGAGACCACCATGTTCAGACCGGCTTCGACGCCGAGCACACGTGGCAGGCGTTGCGTGCCACCGGCACCGGGCAGCAGGCCTAACTTGACTTCCGGCAGGGCGATGCTGGCGCCGGGCGCTGCAATACGGTAATGGCAACCCAGGGCTAGTTCTAGACCTCCACCCATGGCCACCGAATGGATGGCAGCGATGACCGGTTTGGTGGCTTTTTCCAGCAACAGGATGACGCTGTTGAGGTTGGGCTCCATCATGGCCTTGGCAGAGCCGAATTCACGGATATCAGCGCCGCCGGAGAAGGCTTTGCCCGCGCCAGTGATGATGATGGCTTGAACGGCCACATCGGCCAATGCCTTCGCCATACCGTCGGCAATGCCGACCCGGGTGGCGTGGCCCAAGCCGTTGACCGGGGGGTTGTCGAGCGTGATAAGGGCGATATCGCCCTGAACCTGGTAATGCGCTGTCATGCTGGCTTTCCTTGTAGAGATGCGGCAATGGGAAGACGGGGAGGCAAAATAGAACGATCGTTCTTTTTTGTAAATTGTAGGGCCTTTTGCATCTGGGATGAGGGCTTTTGTCCCAACTGGGACAAACGCTGGGTCACACCTCCAACCACTCTTTACGCACTGCTGCATTGGATTGCAAAGCAGAGGGTGTGCCCTGAAACACCACGCTGCCGTGCCCCATGACCACGCAGCTGTCGGAAATTTGCATGGCAATCGTCAGCTTTTGCTCGATCAGCAGCACCGACAAACCCCGCGCGCGCAAGGCCTGCAAAAACCCAGCAACCAGTTCCACAATCTTGGGTGCCAGACCCTCCGTGGGCTCGTCGATGATGACCAGGTCCGGGTCGCCCATTAAGGTGCGACACAAGGTCAACATCTGCTGCTCACCGCCTGACAACAAGCCCGCCTCCACTTGCGCACGCTCACGCAGGCGCGGGAACAAGGTGTACATGTCCTCAAAGCTCCAGCGCGGATTTTTAGCGCCTGATTTCTCACCCAGCATCAGGTTCTGGTGCACCGTCAGGCGCGGAAAAATATCGCGGTTTTCGGGTACGTAGCCAATACCCAATTGCGCGATTTGGTAAGGCTTTTTGCCCAGCACCTCGTGGCCATTCCAGTGCACCGAACCCTGGGCATCGACCAGACCCATGATCGCTTTGGCGGTGGTGGAGCGGCCCGAGCCGTTACGCCCCAGCAGCGCCAATATTTCGCCATCGCCCACTTGAAAATCCACGCCGTGCAGCACATGGCTTTTGCCATAGAAAGCGTTCAGGCCTTGTACGCGCAACATAGTCAGGCCCCCCTTGACACTGCGTCGGCCTGGGCATCGGCTACCGGGGAACCCAGATAAGCCTCTTGCACGCGGGGGTCGGCGCGCACGGCTTGGGGCGCGTCAAATGCAATGACTTCGCCATAGACCAAGACGGCAATTTTGTCGGCAAGACCAAAAACAACGCCCATGTCGTGCTCCACGGTAAGCAACGTCTTGCCCTGGGTAGATTCGCGGATCAGCGCCACGAAATGGCTGGTTTCGCTAGCGCTCATTCCGGCCGTAGGCTCGTCCAGCAAAATTACATCAGCACCGCCGCCTATGGTGATACCGACTTCGAGGGCACGCTGCTCGGCATAGGTCAAGTCCATGGCCAAGGTATCGCGTTTGCGGGCCAGTCCGATGCGCTCCATCAAGGCCAAGGCGGCAGCGTTGGCGTCGTGCATATCGGCCAGAAAACGCCAAAAGCTATAGCCATAACCCAAGCTCCAGAGCACGCTGCAACGCAGGTTTTCAAACACACTGAGCTTGGGGAAAATATTCGTAATCTGAAAGCTGCGCGACAAGCCCAAACGGTTGATCTCAAAAGGTTTTTTGCCTTGGATTGACTGCCCGTGCAACAAAATATCGCCGCCGCTTAGGGGCATACGGCCGCTAATCAGGTTGAACAGCGTGGACTTACCCGCCCCGTTGGGACCGATGATGGCAACCCGCTCACCCGATTGCACTACCAGATCGGTACCGCGAATGATCTCCGTATTACCAAAACTTTTGCGTACATCGCGCAGTTCCAAAGCCGGCACCAAGGAAGGAGTTGTCATGGCGTCATGGCGGCGCGCAAGCGCTCCTCCTCCATGCTTTGGTGCACCGCATCCCATTGCAGCGCGAAGCGGCGGCGCGACCATTCAAACCCCAATACGCCCAGGGCC
Source organism: Comamonas sp. lk (assembly GCA_945865425.1). Taxonomy (GTDB): domain Bacteria; phylum Pseudomonadota; class Gammaproteobacteria; order Burkholderiales; family Burkholderiaceae_C; genus Allorhodoferax. The sequence continues at coordinate 7,326 of CAMBFN010000008.1, forward strand.
ATATAGACCAGCAAGCCAGACCAATGCACGGCAGAGGAAGTATCCAAAGCCATGCCTAAAAAGCCAAGCACCGGTCCCATTGCGGCATCGAGTTGGCGGTGGTAAACCATTTCCACCAATGCAGAAAAACCCAGACCACACACCACACTGCTTGCGCTCAGCAGACCATAAATCGGCAGCAACACACGCACTTTGCCTTGGCGGACCACGCGCAGATTGAGCATGATCAGGCTGGCCAGCCCGCCCGGGGCATACATCACCATCAGCATAAATACCGCGCCCAGGTAGAGCAACCAGGCCTTGGTCAGCTCGCTGAGCATGACAAAGGCCAGCACCATCAGCACCGCACCGAGAATGGGACCGAAAAAGAAAGTGGCGCCGCCTAAAAACGTAAACAGGAGGTAGGCGCCGGAACGGGCTGCGCCCACGACCTCAGCATTGACAATTTCAAAATTCAAAGCCCCCAGACCGCCGGATATACCAGCGAAAAATCCGGCGATGATGAAGGCGGTGTAGCGGATGCGCTGGGGGTTGTAGCCGATAAATTCCACCCGCTCCGGGTTGTCGCGCACGGCATTGAGCAAGCGACCTAAGGGGGTTTGCGTGAAGGCGTACATCAAGACCACGCAAACCAAGGTGTAAATGGCGATCAAGTAATACACCTGCTCGGCCGGCCCGTAGCTAATGCCCAGCACAGGCGCACCCACCACGCGGTTGCCCGATACCCCGCCCTCCCCGCCAAAAAACTCTGGCACCATCAGGGACATGGCAAACACCAGTTCGGCCAGGCCCAGGGTGATCATGGCAAAGGTCGTGCCGGATTTGCGCGTGGTCACATAGCCGAACAGCACTGCAAAACCCATGCCCGCAACTCCCCCCACCAAGGGCACCAGCGATACCGGCAGCGCCGGGCTGGCGGCGCACCAGGCGTTGAGCGCGTGGATGGCAACAAACGCGCCCAGGCCGGTGTACACCGCATGGCCGAAACTGAGCATGCCGCCCTGCCCCAGCAGCATGTTGTAGGACAAACAGGCAATGATGGCGATGCCCATTTGCGACAGCATGGTGATGGACAAGCCGCTGTCAAAAACACGGGGCATGGCCAGCATCAGCAAGGCAAAGGCCACCCACCAGTACATCGAGCCCCAGCGAGCACCGGTATCGCTTGCGGCGCTCATCCTTCGCGGCTTCCCAAGAGACCGCGTGGGCGGAAAATCAAAATCAAGACCAATAATAAATACGGCAATATGGGGGCAACCTGCGCAATCGTCAAGCGCGCCAGGGTGGTGCCCTGCCATGACGGCACCAGCGCCATGCCGGCCGAGGCCAGCACGCTGCCCACCGAGTAATCTAGCGATACGGCAAAAGTTTGGACGATGCCGATCAAGAGCGAAGCGATAAATGCGCCCGACAAAGAACCCAGACCGCCAACTACCACCACCACAAACACAATCGAGCCCACGGTAGCAGCCATGGCAGGTTCGGTCAAAAAGGTGCTGCCGCCGATCACACCCGCCAAACCGGCCAAAGCTGCGCCGGCGCCGAACACCAGCATGAACACACGTGGCACGTTATGCCCCAAGGACTCCACCGCATCAGGATGTGTCAACGCTGCTTGAATAACCAAGCCGACACGGGTGCGCGTCAGCAACAACCAGATGGACGCCAGCATGATGATAGCCACCAGCATCATGAACCCACGCGTCGCTGGAAACGGCGAGCACACAATCCGCAGCGCAGCATCGGCGGAGCTACACATCGCTGGCGCCACCGCGCCCCACTGCACACTGAGGCCTGCCACCGAATGGTTCACCAGCGTAAAAGCCGGGCCTTGCAAAAGTGCGGGTGGCGCAAAGTCCACCGCAATGCGGCCCCAGACCAGTTGCACCACCTCTAGCACCACATAAGTCAGGCCAAAGGTAATTAAGAGCTCAGGCACATGGCCAAATTTGTGTACGCGGCGCAGACAATAGCGCTCGAACAAAGCACCCAAGGCTCCTACCAGCAAAGGCGCAAGCACCATCGCTGGCCAAAACCCCACCTGTTGCGCAAGGCTGTAGCCGATATAGGCTCCCAGCATATAAAAACTGGCGTGCGCAAAGTTCAGCACACCCATCATGCTGAAAATCAGGGTCAGACCCGAACTGAGCATAAACAGCAACAAGCCGTAGCTCAGGCCGTTCAGGCTTGAAATAAGAAAAAATTCCATGGCAACCCGCAGGCTTTCATGGGTAAGCGAGGCGCCCTGGCACAGAACGCGTTTCCCTTACCCGGTATGTCACATTACTGCTTAAGAGGGCCGCTTCATCTGGCAGCTGGTCGGCGTACTGGAAACGTAGTTGGGGTACTCTTTGAGAGGCACCAAGGTCATGCCGGTGTTCTCCGGGCTATAGGGGTATTTTTTGTCCGCCTTCTGCCATACCGTCATGTACAGCGGCTGCTGCAGCTGGTGGTCTAGCTTGCGCATTTCCACTTCGCCGTTGAAGCTATCGACACGCAAACCCTCCAAGGCGGCAGCGACTTTGACCGGATCGGTGGACTTGGCCTTAGCCATGGCCGCACCCAACATCTGGTAGACGCGGATCACAGAGCCGGTATAGAAATCGTCGTTGTACTTGGTCTTAAATTCAGTCATCCATTTATCCATCTGGCCACCCATGTTGTAGTGGCTGTAAGCGATTTGATAGACCTTACCCGCGCCATTGCTGCCCAAGGCCGTCGGCGTGCCGGTGACACCCGCGTAATAGGTATAGAAATTACCCGTATAGCCGCCTTCCATAGCGGCCTTGATAAGTAGCGACAAGTCTGAGCCCCAGTTACCGGTAATCACCGTGTCCGCGCCCGAGGCCTTGATCTTGGCGATATAGGGTGCAAAGTCGCGCACCTGGGCCAAGGGGTGCAAGTCTTCGCCTACGATTTGGATATCCGGGCGCTTGCGGCCCAGGGTCTCCTTGGCGTACTTAGCAACCTGCACACCATGCGAGTAGTTCTGGCCCAGGATATAGACTTTTTGGATGTCCTTTTTATCCACCATAAAGCTGGTCATGGCTTCCATCTTCATCGAGGTGTCTGCGTCGAAGCGGAAGTGCCAGTAGCTGCACTTGCTATTGGTCAGGTCCGGGTCCACGGCAGCGTCGTTCAGGTAAATCACTTCTTTGCCGGGGTTGCGTTCATTGTGCTTGGTCACCGCATCGGACAGCGCTAATGCGACCGAGGAGCCATTACCCTGGATGATGTAACGCACGCCCTGGTCGATGGCGGATTTGAGTGCGTTCAGACTCTCTGCAGGGCTGAGTTTGTTATCAATGCCGGTCACTTCAAACGTGACCCCAGCCGGGTTGCCTTTGCCGCTGAACTTCTCGGCGAAAAATTGGTAGCTTTTGAGCTGGTTCACGCCGACGGGGCCCAGCAGGCCAGACTGCGCATCAATGCGCACCATTTTGACGACCTCCCCTTTTTGCGCCATGGCGCCGCTTGCGCAAACCAGGGCAACAGCCGCCGTCATTATTTTGAATTGGATAGACACTGAAAATTCTCCTAAGAAATCTAAGTGGCGAAGGTTACAAGACTTCCACCCTGTACATCCCAAGGGTTTAACCCTAGATAAGTCGCCAAAGTGATAAGCACCCAGCCCGAGGGCGCTGCGGGGCAAAAAGCTGCTACCTCACCTGGTTAAACAGCTAGGTAACCCGTCCTTGCCAAGCACCAGCGGATGGCTCCAGCCTTAGGCCGTTGGCAACTGGTAGTCCTTCAAGGTCTCGCGCAATTTGACTTTTTGCATCTTGCCCGTCGCGCCCAGCGGAATGGCGTCGATAAAAATTACGTCATCCGGGATTTGCCACTTGGCAGTTTTGCCTTCAAAAAAGGCAAGCAACTCTTCCCGCACAAGATCGGCACCCGGTTTTCTTACCACCACCACCACCGGGCGCTCGTCCCATTTTGGGTGCTTCATGCCAATACAGGCCGCCATGGCCACTGCCGGGTGCGCCATAGCGATGTTTTCTACGTCAATCGAGCTGATCCACTCGCCGCCAGACTTGATCACGTCTTTGCTGCGGTCGGTTATTTGCAAGTAACCGTCGGCATCAATGGTGGCCACGTCTCCCGTGGGGAACCAGCCATTGACCAGCGGGGAGCCACCCTCGCCCTTAAAGTATTCGCGGATAACCCAAGGGCCTTTGACCAGCAAATCGCCATAAGCCTTGCCATCCCAGGGCAATTGCTCGCCTTGCTCATCGACGATTTTCATATCCACGCCATAAATGCCACGCCCTTGTTTGATACGCACCGCCATTTTTTGGCTGGTATCCAAGCTTAGGTGTTTGTTTTTCAGAGTGCATACGGTTCCCAATGGAGACATCTCGGTCATGCCCCAGGCGTGTAGCACCTCCACGCCGTAGGTGTCGCTGAATGCAGAGATCATGGCCGGCGGACAGGCCGAGCCGCCGATTACGGTGCGCTTGAGTGTAGAAAAACGCAAACCGCCCTGCTGCATATGGCCCAGCATCATTTGCCACACCGTGGGTACGCCGGCAGCGAAAGTCACCTTTTCGGATTCGATCAAATCGAAGATGGACTTTCCGTCCATGGCCGGGCCGGGGAAGACCATCTTGGCACCCGTCATAGCCGCCGAATATGGCAAGCCCCAGGCATTGACGTGGAACATAGGTACCACCGGCAGCACGCTGTCGCGCGCGCTCATGTTCAAGGCGTCGGGCATAGCGCTGGCCCAGGCGTGCAGGATGGTTGAGCGATGGCTATAGAGCGCGGCCTTGGGGTTGCCCGTGGTGCCGCTTGTGTAGCACATGCTTGATGCGCTGTTTTCGTCAAACTCGGGCCAGGCGTATTGGGCCGTTTGATTGCCCATCCAGGCTTCGTAGCTTTGCAGGCCGGGAATACCGCTATCCGTGGGCAGGTTGGCCGCGTCGCATAAAACGATGAAATGTTTGATCGTGGTGCACCGCGCATGCACTACTTTGACGATGGGGAGAAAGCTCATGTCAAAGCACAAAACCTGGTCTTCGCTATGGTTGGCAATCCATACGATCTGGTCCGGATGCAAACGCGGATTGAGCGTATGCAGCACCCGCCCCGAGCCGCTGACGCCAAAATAAAGCTCCAAATGTCGGTAGCCATTCCAAGCCAGGGTGGCGACGCGGTCGCCAAAGGGCAGTTGCATAGCGTCCAGGGCATTGGCCACTTGGCGAGAACGCCGGGCAATATCTTTGTAAGTGCAGCGGTGGATGTCCCCCTCAACGCGGCGCGAGACTATTTCGCCTTCGCCATGGTGCCGCTCGGCAAAATCAATCAGGGAAGAAATCAGCAATTGCTGGCTTTGCATCAATCCGAGCATCAACATATCTCCAAAAAAAATGCGCCTATCGGGGGCGGGCGCCCATATTAACTGCACCGCGCCCGAGGACAGGAAAGTCCCGCGCCAAGGACTGCGCGCGACTTTGACGGAAAATACGGGCATGACCGACTCAACCCACCCCTCGGCAACGGCCCCCGCTTTATCCGCCGACCCGGCGCTGGCATCGCTGCCATGGCAGCAGCGCTATGCCAAGTTAGGGCCGGATTTTGTGGCACCTGTCGCCCCGGCGCCCTTGCCCGAGCCTTACTGGGTCGGCCACAGCGCGGCCCTGGCCCAATCGCTGGGCCTGCCCCCCGGTTGGGCTGCCACCGATTCAGCGCTACAGGCCATGACTGGCAACCGGGTTCTCAAAGGCAGCGCCATGCATGCCGGGGTGTACAGCGGCCACCAATTTGGCGTTTGGGCCGGCCAATTAGGCGACGGGCGCGCCTGTTTGCTAGGCGAATTGGCGGGGCAGGAGATTCAACTCAAGGGCGCTGGCCCGACGCCTTTTTCGCGCCGGGGCGATGGACGCGCCGTGCTGCGCAGCGCCATTCGAGAGTTTTTATGCAGCGAAGCCATGCACGGTCTGGGCATCCCCACCACACGGGCTTTGTGCGTCACCGGTTCGGATGCCACCATTTGGCGCGAAACGGCGGAAACGGCGGCGGTGGTAGCGCGTGTGGCGCCTAGCTTCATCCGCTTTGGGCACTTCGAGCACTTCAGCCAGCGCCAACAAATCCCCCAATTGCAAAGTCTGGCCGATTTTGTTATTGACCACTACTACCCCCAGTGTCGCGACGATGCGAGCGGCAACCCTTATCTGGCTTTGCTGGGCGAAGTCAGCCGCAAGACGGCTGAGTTGCTCGCCCATTGGCAAGCCGTAGGCTTTTGCCATGGCGTCATGAATAGCGACAACATGAGCATTCTGGGCCTGACCCTGGACTACGGCCCTTTCCAGTTTTTAGACGCTTTTTCGCCCGGCCATATTTGCAACCATTCGGACAGCGAAGGGCGCTACGCTTTTTCTGAGCAGCCCAATATGGCCTACTGGAATCTGTATTGCCTGACCGACGCCTTGATGCCGCTCATAGGGGACGAGGACGCCGCAACCGAAGCCGTCGACAGCTACCGCAGCCATTTCCAAGCTGCCAGCCAACTATGCCTTGCGAAAAAAATGGGCCTAAGCCTTGCCGACCCTAGGCAAAAAGCCCTGACCGACATGCTGCTACCTATGCTGGCGGCAGACCAGGTGGACTACACGATTTTTTGGCGCCGCCTGAGCCACTGGTCCGCACGCATGGACGATGAAGACTTTTCGGTCACGGATTTGTTCGTCAACCGCCAGCAAATACAAACCTGGCAGTACGCCTTTGAGTCCATGCACAAAGGCATGGGGACGACTGATGTATCGGTCCGTATGCTGCGCGCCAACCCCAAATTCGTGCTGCGCAACTACATGGCACAAGAGGCCATTACTGCGGCCCAGGCCAAAGACTTTTCGGTGCTGACCCAATTACAAACCGTGCTGGAAAACCCGTTCGACGAACATCCCGCGCACGAGCACTGGGCCGGCTTTGCGCCGGACTGGGCCAGCGCTATTTCGGTTAGCTGTAGTTCCTAACGCGGCGGCGATTCACAGGCATTAACAAGGTATTTTTATGATCCGCAAAACAGATGAACAATGGCAGGCCCTGCTGGCTGCCAAAGGCGCAGAGCCCATGGCTTTTGCCGTGACGCGTCAGGAATCTACCGAACGGGCTTTTACCGGACGCTGGGCCGACAACCACCAAAAAGGCATTTACAACTGCATTTGTTGTGGCAAAGCACTTTTTTCCTCGGAGACCAAATACGAATCGGGCAGCGGCTGGCCCAGCTACTTCCAGCCCTTGGCGCCCGACGCAGTAGGCACCAAAGAGGACGGTATGTTGTGGATGAAACGTACAGAGGTTCATTGCGCCGATTGCCACGCCCACCTGGGCCATGTGTTTAACGACGGGCCGGCCCCCACCGGGCTGCGCTATTGCATGAATTCGGCTTCGCTGGACTTCAAACCCGAATGAAAACACTCTTTGACCTGTTCCCGGTGCTGCTATTTTTCGGCGCCTATAAGCTATTTGATATTTATGTCGCTACCGGCGTGATGATGGCGGCTACCGTGCTGCAATCGGCCTACACCTATTGGCGCGAACGCAGCCTGCCTTTGATGCAGAAAGTCACCCTCATCATGGTGCTGGGCTTTGGCGCCGTGACTTTGGGCCTGCACGACGAGCGCTTTATCAAATGGAAGCCTACGGTTTTCTACACTTGCTTGGCCCTTGGCTTAGCTGTCGCCGTGTGGGCTTTGCGCAAGAATTTTTTGCGTGCCATGCTAGGCAGTCAGCTCCAACTGCCTGATGCGCTTTGGCAGCGGCTGAACGTGGCGTGGATTGCCTATTGCGCTTTTATGGCGGCCCTCAACGCCTACGTAGTGCTCAACTACAGCACCGAGGAGTGGGTCAACTTCAAACTGTGGGGATACGTCTTTCCCCTGGTCTTTATCATCGGCCAGGGCTTGTACATCGCCCCACACATGAAGCTGGCAGAGCACGAGCCTTCCCCGGATGACGTGGAGAAAAATCCATGAACCAGTCCTTGCAGATCACCGCACACAACTTGGAGGCCCGCCTACGCGAGCGCTTGCAGCCCCTGCGACTTACCGTCATTGACGAAAGCCACCAGCACGCGGGCCACGTCGGCGCCAACGACAGCGGCTTTGGCACGCACTTTCGGGTGCGCATCGCTGCACCTATTTTTACTGGCAAAACACGGGTCGCTTGCCACCGCCTTGTTTACGATGCCGCGCAGGATTTCATCGACCAAGGGCTGCACGCCCTGGCGATTGAAATCGATACCGAAAGCTGAGCCCAACCCGCCGACACCCGCGCACTGGACAAAGCACCTCCCTCGAACCAGCGACAATACGTGCTTAGTCTTTCTCCAGCCCTCAAGGATCTCGAATGAAATTTCAAGCTTGGACCGCCACGGCGGCAACCCTCCTGGCCCTGTATGCCGCCCCCACCCTGGCGCAAAACATCGCTATCGTCAACGGTAAACCCGTGCCCACCGCGCGTGTGGAAGCCCTGGCTCAGCAAGTAGCCCGCTCCGGCCGCCCAGTCACGCCGGATATGCAAGGCCAGTTAAAAGAAGAGGTCATCGCCCGCGAAGTATTCAGCCAAGCCGCTCTAGCCATGGGCCTGGACGCGACTGACGAATTCAAAGCGCAGATGGAGCAAGTGAAGGAGTCCATCCTCATCCGTGAACTGTTTGCCGCCTACCAGGCCAAAAACCCGGTCACCGAAGCCGACATGAAAGGCGAGTACGACCGCTATCTGGCGATCAATGCCGGTAAAGAATACAAAGCGCGCCACATCTTGGTAGAAAAAGAAGACCAGGCCAAGGCCTTGCTTGCGCAGCTGAAAAAAGGGGCCAAGTTTGAAGACCTGGCCAAAAAATCGTCCAAAGATCCCGGTTCAGCGGTCAAGGGTGGCGAACTGGACTGGGCCAACCCCTCCAGCTATGTGAAAGAGTTTTCTGAGGCCTTAGTGGCTTTGGGCAAAGGCAAAACCACTGAAGCCCCGGTGAAAAGCCAATTTGGCTTCCACATCATCCGCCTCGATGACGTGCGCCAAGCCAATATGCCTAAGTTCGATGAGGTAAAGCCTCAAATCTCGCAGCACCTAACCCAGCAAAACTTAGCCAAGTACCAGGAAGAACTGCGCAAAAAAGCCAAGATCGAATAAGCGGCTCTAACTGAGCCAATGCAAAACGCGGCCTAGTGCCGCGTTTTTTTGCCTTCTTGGTTTCCCAAGACAAATTAATGGCCTTCAACCTGCAGCATTTTTAGTTCACTGCGCCCTGGATTGAAATTATTCACAGCCGCCTCAGACGCATACCCGATTGAAAGACCACAAATCAATCGGTACGGAGCTGGTATTTTGAATTCCGCTCGAATCGGACCGGCCCAGGTCGCAAGCGCGCCTTGCGCGCAGGTGGCCAAACCGTTGGCATGGGCACAAAGCATTAAGGCATTTAAGAAAATGCCGGTGTCCAATACAGAGAACTCATGTAGTCCTTTATGCGCAAATAAAAAAATCGCGGTTGGTGCACCGAAAAATTCAAAATTTCGCCGCATCTGACGATTGCGTGCGCTGATATCTTTGCGTCCAATGCCCAGCACTTCATAGAGCCCGGCCCCTGTTGCACGGCGTTGAGGCTGCAAATCATCCGGGTAGGGAAACTGCGTGGAAAAATCACCGTCTGGCAATCCCCGACGCGTCAACAGCATACGTAGCTTTGCCAGAACGCCACCATGTTGGGCCGCCATGCCCAGGTCAAATAAAGCGCAGAGCTCTCTGGATAGTTTGTCGCGCACATCTCCCGACGCAATCGCGATCCGATAGGGCTGGGTATTGGACCAACTAGGGGACCAATTTGCATCTGCCATAACTTGATTGAGCAATGCCTCTGGTATATCCTTTGGCAGGAAGTCCCTAACGCTTCGGCGCGTACGAATCAACTGAGACAAGGTATCGGAGGGAGTGGATGAAGCGTCGAACATAGTTTCAAAAATGGTTGCGGCGAGTGAATTTATTGCAATATGACTTTTGCAGAGCACGCTAATGGGTCGCGTGCCAACGCTTGGGGTTGACCCAGAGCGTATCGGAGGCGACGGATATCATGGCTTGTGAACAAAATCCGTGAGGGTATTTGGCAAATGCTGTAGGCCAGCACATGCATCGATGACCGCCCCCGTTAAACCCGCTACCCCCGCTACCCCCGCTGCCACAACCACAACGCGCCCAGCATTACCGGCTGGTGCACCATGTAGTAAGTCAGGCTCCAACGCCCTAGAAAAGCCAAGGGTCGCAGCGCGGAGACATCGGCTTGGTGCATCGCATGCGCGGCATGTCGAATTAAGACCCAATGCATCGCCGCCATACCCCACAGCATCACGCCTAACCAAGGGGCCAGAGGAACGTAGTCTTCGGTGATCGGCTTAACGCTGATTAGGCCGAGCCAGTTAAGCGGCTTGTCATTGAATGCGCTGTCCCACCAGCCCGCGTTGATCGCCCAGGGCGCCACCCATTTCAGGGCTATCAGCGCTGCGCCGAGCAGCCATAGCCAGCGCCCGCGCGGACCGACAAAGCGGGTTATGAGTAGCATCACCGCCATACCGTGCAAAACGCCAAAATAAATAAAGCTGTTGGGAAACATCAGGTAAGAACCCGCGCTTGCCAGCAAAGCACATCCCGCAATCTGCAGCCAGCGCTTGCCAAAGCGCTGCCAGGTTTGCGCCTGCGCCATTGCGATGGCTTGGCCCGCGCCTGCACAGAGCAAAAACAAACTGAGGATGCAAGTGCGCTGCGCCGTCCAGCGCGGGTCTTGGTAGAAATTGGCTTGAATCAGACCAGCGTTCGCCAGGTCAAAGCAAAAGTGGAAAACGGTCATCCACACCATAGCCAGGCCGCGCAGTGCGTCCACCCATTGATAGCGTGCAGTGTTCATAGCTTGCGGTTCTCAGGAAATAAAAGCTGAGCGCGTAAACATATGGACCGATGAGCGACCCGGGCCCAAGCCCGAAGGCTCAGCCCAGCCATTGGCGCGCGTTGTGCCACAAGTGCATCCAAGGGCTGCGCGCGCTGATGTCCAGCGGGGTCCAACTGCTTTGTACGTTGCGCAACACACGCTCGGGGTGCGGCATCATGGCGGTAAAGCGGCCATCCGCAGTGGTGACCGCCGTCAGGCCCGCCGGGCTGCCGTTAGGGTTGAAGGGATAAGCCTCGGTCGCGTGCCCGGCGTTATCGACAAAGCGCATAGCTCGCAACACTTGGGTGGGGTCACCGCGCTGGGCAAAGTTGGCAAAGCCTTCACCATGGGCAACCGCAATGGGCAGACGCGCGCCCGCCATGCCTTGCAAGAATAGTGAAGGAGAATCCAGCACTTCCACCATGGACAGGCGCGCTTCAAAGCGCTCGCTTTGGTTGGTGGTAAATCGTGGCCAGTGGGCAGCGCCAGGAATGATGTTGGCCAGTTCAGCAAACATCTGGCAGCCATTGCACACGCCCAAGCCAAAGGTATCGGGCCGCGTAAAAAACGCGCTGAACTGGTCCGCCAGCCGGGTGTTAAAAGTAATCGAGCGCGCCCAGCCTATGCCGGCACCCAAAGTGTCGCCATAGCTAAAGCCGCCGCAGGCCACCATGCCGGCAAAGTCGCGCAGATCGGCGCGGCCGGTTTGCAAATCGCTCATGTGTACGTCAAAGGCCTCAAAGCCGGCTTCGCTAAAGGCGTAGGCCATTTCGATATGCGAATTCACGCCCTGCTCGCGTAGTACCGCCACGTGGGGCTTGCGCGAGAGCAAAGCGGGCGCCGTGGGCGCCGGTTGTGCCGACAAGCCCGGCGGTAAATAAACCTGCATACCCGTATCGCTTTGCGCTCCAAACGCAGCATGCTCGGCGTCCGCGCAAGCCGGGTTGTCGCGCAGACGGCAAATTTTCCAGCTGACACTGTCCCAGACCTGGGCCAGGTCCTGCAAAGGCGCGCTAAAAACCGCCTTGGCGTCGCGCCAAATTTCAAGTGTCGGTGCACCAGCGCTCTGGGCAGGCCGCGTCCTGCCAATCACATGGCTGTGCTTGGATAAAGCATGCGTGCGCAGCACTGCCATCACCGCGTCGCGGTCGACAGCGCGCACCTGCAAGACCACACCCAGCTCTTCGTTGAACAACGCTTTGAGCGTCAATTCTTCACGCAACGCCCCGATCTGGTTTGCCCAGTTTTTGCTGTCGCCAACGTCCATGCGGCTGTCGGAGACACCATCGCCTTCCAGTACTAACATGTCCACATTCAGCGCCACGCCCACCCGACCAGCAAAAGCCATTTCTGTCACAGTGGTCAAAAGACCGCCATCGCTTCGGTCATGGTAGGCCAGTATTTTTTTCTCCGTCCGCAAGGCGTTAATGGCCTGGACCAAGGCGACCAGATCTTGCGCTTGGTCCAGATCCGGCACCTGGTGGCCTGTTTGCTCCAGAGTCTGCGCCAAGATGCCAGCGCCCATGCGGTTTTTGCCGCGCCCCAGATCGATGAGTATCAGCAGCGCATCGTCCACCGGCTGCAGTTGCGGGGTCAGCGTAGGCCGCACATCGGCGATGCTGGCAAAGGCCGAAACGATGAGCGAAACCGGTGAGCTGACTTTTTTCGCTACGCCATTTTCGTCCTTCCATTGGGTGCGCATGGACAAGGAATCTTTGCCCACAGGAATCGAGATGCCCAATGCCGGGCACAGTTCCATGCCCACCGCTTGCACCGTGGCATAGAGCGCCGCATCTTCACCGGCCTCGCCGCAGGCGGCCATCCAGTTGGCAGACAGTTTGACGCGCGGCAGCTCAATCGGCGCCGCCAGTAAATTCGTAATCGCCTCGCCAATCGCCATACGGCCCGAAGCCGGTGCGTCGATCACCGCCAGCGGTGTGCGCTCGCCCATGGACATCGCTTCTCCGGCAAAGCCTTTGAAGTCGGCTAGGGTGACTGCGCAATCGGCCACCGGCACCTGCCAGGGCCCGACCATTTGGTCGCGATGGGTCAAACCGCCCACCGTGCGGTCGCCAATCGTCACCAGAAAGCGTTTGGATGCCACCGTAGGGTGCGATAACACCGCCGTCACCGCACTTTGCAAAGTGACACCACTTAAATCCAAAGGCGCAAAGTCGCGCTGCAGGGTTTGCACATCGCGGTGCATCTTGGGCGGTTTTCCGAGCAGCACGTCCATGGGCATGTCTACGGGCGAAGGGGCACCTTCATCGGCCACCACCAAGTGCCGATCTTCGGTGGCTACTCCAACCACCGCAAAAGGGCAGCGCTCACGCTCGCATAAAGCAGTCAACAGGGGCAAGGAATCAGGGGCAATCGCCATGACATAGCGCTCCTGGCTTTCATTGCACCAAATCTCTTTGGGCGCCATACCCGACTCTTCCAGTGGTACGGCGCGCAAGTCAAAACGCGCGCCGCGACCAGCGTCATTACTCAGCTCTGGGAAAGCATTGGACAAGCCCCCAGCGCCCACATCGTGGATCGCCAAAATCGGGTTCGCGTCCGCGCCCATCAGCCAGCATTGGTTGATCACCTCTTGCGCACGGCGTTGGATTTCGGGATTGCCGCGTTGCACCGAATCAAAGTCCAGCTCCGCCGCATTTGCGCCAGTCGCCATCGAGCTGGCCGCACTGCCGCCCATGCCGATGCGCATACCAGGCCCGCCCAATTGCACCAGCAAACTACCAGCAGGAAACAGTTTTTTATGGGTTTGCGCGGCATCGATCACACCCAAGCCGCCGGCAATCATGATGGGTTTGTGGTAACCGCGCTGCACCGTGTCTTGCGCGCTGTGGGCGCTTTGTTCGAATTCCCGGAAATAGCCCAACAAGTTCGGGCGGCCGAATTCATTGTTAAACGCGGCCCCACCCAAAGGGCCTTCCATCATGATTTGTAAGGGGCTGGCAATATGCGCCGGTTTACCGTAGCCACCCTGCCCATCCCAGCGCAAGGCGGACACGGTAAAGCCGGTCAGCCCGGCTTTGGGCTTGGAGCCGCGCCCAGTAGCGCCCTCGTCGCGGATCTCGCCGCCCGCGCCGGTGGAGGCGCCGGGAAATGGCGATATAGCGGTCGGGTGGTTGTGCGTTTCCACCTTCATCAATATGTGCTGCAAGGCCTCGGTTTTGATGTACTGCGGCGATTGCTGCACACCCTGGACGGACGCCGGCCGCGGCGCAAAGCGCTCTACGGCCGCGCCCTCCATCACCGAGGCGTTGTCCGAATAGGCGACCAACATGTGCTGAGGATGCGTGTTGTGCGTGTGCCGGATCATGCCGAACATGCTGCTGCTTTGGGCCAAGCCGTCGATGCTGAAATCGGCATTGAAAATTTTGTGGCGACAGTGCTCGCTATTGGCCTGCGCGAACATCATCAGCTCCACATCCGTAGGGTTTCGCTGCAAGCGCACAAAGGCCTGGTGCAGGTAATCAATTTCGTCTTCGGCCAGGGCCAGGCCGAATTGCACATTGGCCTTTTCCAGCGCAGCGCGTCCACCCAATAGCACATCGCAATAGTCCATGGGTGCCGCCGGCAAAGCCTGGAACAAGCCGGCGACCTGCGCGCGCTCGCGCCAGACGCTTTCGGTCATGCGGTCATGCAAACAGGCAGCCACAGCCTGCAATTGAGCCTCGTTCAAACTGACCGACTGGCCCAACCAAGATTTGAGGTGCAGACGGTATTCGATCGCGCGCTCTATACGGCGTACTGCAAAACCGCAGTTGTGGGCGATTTCCGTAGCCTTGGACGCCCAGGGCGACAAAGTGCCCAGGCGAGGGGAAACGAGCAAGATATCGCCGCCTTGCCGCTGAGACGCGGGTTCGCCATAGTTGAGCAAGGCCCCTAGGCGGTCCTGCAAACCGGCTTGCGGCACGCTGTCGGTCGCGACCCAATGGACATAGCGGGCGTCAAGCGCGCTGATTTTGTCGTGAACTCGCTGTAATTGCGCCAGTAACTGCTGGTTGCGAAAAGGGCTGAGGGCGTTAGCGCCTTCGAATGTGCTGATGTGGAGCGTCACGGTGCAAGGCCGGCTAGAGGGAATAGGCAATTTTAACGGGGCATAGGCCTGGGTACTGCAAGCGCGCGATGTAGCACTGCGCCCAGCAGTCGCCGTTGAATCCAGGCGCTCGCCAAAACGCAAGGTATCTCTACAATCCTACGACTAGATCAGGCAGATTCAGGGGGACCTAGCGTGAGAATTAGCAAGTTTCCGGCACATTTCGCCCAGTGCATCTTTATGCTGGTATGCGCGCTGCTGTTGAGCGCCTGCGCCAACACGCCGCCTGGTCAACCCATTTCGCCCGCTTTGGGGGGGCTGACAGCGCATTTAGACCGCGCCGAAACGGCGTTAGCAACAAGCGATCCGAGCAAGCGCACCCTGGTCTTGGTGGCTGCTGCGCTGCACTCGCAGTCCACGGCATTTCAAAGCGACGCACTGGCCATGGAAAATCGCTTAGCGGACTTTGGCATGCCGATGCAAAGCATTGTCTTGAGCAATCCGCCCAAAGGCCAGGCCACCCTGTTCCCCGCGGCCACGCAGCAAAACTTGAGCGAGGTGTTTACCCGGGTGGGTGCATGGTCCGACAAATACCCCCTCACCGTCGTCGTACTGATCAGCAGCCATGGACATGTGGACCAATTGGCAATAGACATCGCAGGTCGGGCTTACCCTCCCATTCGCTCGTCGGTGCTAGATCGATGGCTGCGCCGCATCAATCCGGCCGCGCCCACCGCCGTACTCTTGTCGGCTTGCCATTCGGGCTCATTTGTCCCGGCGCTGGGCAACGGCTCCCGCGTGCTGCTCACGGCCAGCGCCGCCGACCGCAGCTCCTTCGGGTGCAGCCCCAAATCGACCAACACCTGGTTCATCGAGACCCTGCTGGAACAAGGTCTGCGCCCCGAGCTCAGTTGGGGCGAAGCGTTCAAACGCACCGCCAAACGGGTGGATACCAAAGAAAAGGATATGAGACTGGTGCCTTCGCTGCCCCAGGCCAGTATTCCGGCTGCATGGGCCGAGACTTCGCTGGGCGACTGGTTGCGCGGCCCTCAGCCCTAGCTTGGATGCCACGGGCGGAGCGGCTAGTAAACTGGGGTTTTCCAACGTCTTACGAACCGCGCCATGACCGAAAAAACCATTCCTATCCTGCCGATCAACCGGCGCAGCGCCAATATCACTGAAGGCAAATCGCGCGCGCCTAACCGTTCCATGTACTACGCCATGGGCTACGAAGAATCCGATTTCAAAAAGCCCATGGTCGGCGTGGCCAATGGCCACAGCACAATTACCCCCTGCAACAGCGGTTTGCAAAAACTGGCAGATGCCGCTATCGCCGGCATCGAAGAGGCCGGCGGCAATGCCCAGGTGTTTGGCACGCCGACCATATCGGACGGCATGGCCATGGGCACCGAAGGCATGAAATATTCCCTGGTCAGCCGGGAAGTTATTTCAGATTGCATCGAAACCTGCGTACAAGGCCAGTGGATGGACGGCGTTGTCGTTATTGGCGGTTGCGACAAAAATATGCCCGGCGGCTTGATGGGTATGTTGCGCGCTAACGTGCCGGCGATTTATGTCTATGGCGGCACGATTTTGCCGGGCAGCTACAAGGGTCAAGACCTCAATATCGTCAGCGTGTTTGAGGCTGTGGGCCAAAATGCGGCAGGCAATTTGAGTGACTTTGACCTGCACGAAATCGAGCAGCGCGCTATCCCCGGTCCCGGCTCTTGCGGCGGCATGTACACCGCCAACACCATGTCTAGCGCCTTCGAAGCCCTGGGCATCTCGCTGATCTATTCCAGCACCATGGCCAACCCGCACGATGAGAAGCTCAACTCGGCCAAGGCGTCGGCCCAGGTGCTCATCGAAGCGATCAAAAAAGACATCAAGCCGCGCGACATCGTGACCCGCAAATCTATTGAAAATGCGGTCGCGGTGATCATGGCTACCGGAGGCTCCACCAATGCGGTACTGCACTTTTTGGCCATCGCGCATGCGGCAGAGGTCCAGTGGACGATTGAGGACTTTGAGCGTGTTCGCATCAAAACCCCGGTGCTGTGCGACCTCAAACCCAGCGGCAAATACCTAGCGGTGGACCTGCACCGCGCAGGCGGGATTCCGCAAGTGATGAAGACTTTGCTGGTGGCCGGACTGCTACACGGTGACTGCCTGACGATTACCGGGCAAACGATTGCCGAGGTGCTCAAAAACATCCCCGATGTGCCGCGCGCCGACCAGGACGTCATCCGCCCCATCAACAAACCGATGTACGCCCAAGGTCACCTAGCGATTCTGAAGGGAAACCTCTCGCCCGAAGGCTGCGTTGCCAAAATCACCGGTCTGAAAAAACCCGTCATGACAGGCCCTGCGCGTGTATTTGACGACGAGCAATCCGCACTAAAAGCCATTTTGGCCGGCAAGATAGTCGCCGGCGACGTAATGGTTTTGCGCTACCTCGGCCCCAAAGGCGGGCCGGGTATGCCCGAAATGCTGGCGCCCACAGGCGCACTGATTGGCGCGGGTCTGGGCGAGAGCGTGGGTCTGATTACTGATGGGCGTTTTTCTGGCGGTACGTGGGGCATGGTGGTTGGCCATGTAGCACCAGAAGCGGCTGTCGGTGGAACCATCGCCTTTATTCACGAAGGCGACTCAATTACCATCGACTCACACGCATTGCTACTGCAGTTGAACGTGTCAGACGAAGAAATTGCCAAACGCCGCGCCGCTTGGACGGCGCCGGCGCCGCGTTATACGCGTGGTGTGCAAGCAAAATTTGCTTTCAATGCATCAACCGCCAGCAAAGGCGCGGTCCTGGACGACTACTGACAAAGTGCGACCGAGCCGGAAGGTCGAAGTATCACTACAGGTTTCGCTAGTAAATCCCTATTTCCCTAACTCCGCAGAACGATTGCGAAATGGGAGTCAATCGTGGCACGCAGCTTTTGGGGACTGTGGGGGCCGGCCTTGCAATGACAGCAGTGATTTTTTGAATATTGCTATGCCTCATTGAGCTTTAGGGTCTGCACCTGCATATCGGCCGTACCATCAGATAAACGAGCCTGCAAACGCTGGCCAACTTGCATTTGTCCCGTCCCCGTTATGGGCCGTCCTGCGTCATCCTGGAGCCAGGCATAACCGCGCCCTAAGACGAGTTGCGGATCCAACACCGCAAGGCGCACACCAAGTTGCTCCAGGAGGCTGCGCTGACGCTGCGCACTCTTGTGTGAAGCATTACGCAGCGCGGCCTGCCTGGCCTGCAAGTGGCTGCGCTGGGCTTGCAGGTGCTGAACCGGCGCAAAAGCCATACGCTGAGCAAAGACAGACAAGCGCAGATGCAAGCGGCTAAGAAGCGCTGCCGGTCGCGCCGCTCGGTTGGACACCTGATCCAGTCGCTGCGATTCGCGCTCTAGCTTGCGCAGCATCGCGGTTTGAAGCCGCAATTGCATTTGCCCCGCAGCGTCGCGCAATTGCGACAAGGGCGTAGCGCACAACTCGGCTGCAGCCGTTGGTGTGGGCGCGCGCAGATCCGCTACAAAATCGGCAATCGTGAAATCTGTTTCATGGCCGATTCCGCTAATCACCGGTACCGGACTTTGCGCCAGGACACGCGCCAGGGCCTCGTCGTTAAACGACCATAAATCCTCCATGGCGCCCCCGCCACGCACCAGCAAAATCACATCAATACGCACCTTTGCCAGAGGCGCAGCCAGTGCGTATAAAGACTGCAAGGCCTTCGCGAGCTCACCAGCGGCACTCGCGCCTTGCACACTTGCTGGGACGATTAGCACCGGGATATGCGGCACGCGCCTTTGCAAAGCGCTCACTACATCATGCAACGCAGCAGCGCCCAGGGATGTGACCAGCCCGATACCCCGTACCGACCGGGGCAGCGATTTTTTGCGCGTTTGATCGAACAAACCCTCTGCTTGTAATCGTTCTTTGAGCAGTACAAACTGCTCGTACAGATTGCCCTCGCCGGCCTCTACCATAGCCTCGACCACCAGTTGCAATTCCCCGCGTGGCTCGTATACGCCCATGCGCCCGGACACCTCGACGCGTTGACCCTCACGCGGCGCAAAGGTCAATCCTGTAGCCGCCCGCTTGAACATTGCACAGCGCAATTGACCGCCACTGTCCTTGAGCGAAAAATAGCAGTGCCCACTGGCTGCCCGGACAAAACCGCTGATTTCACCGGTCACGCGCACCGGGTTAAAGCGCGCGTCCAATGCTTCGGCAATCGCGTGGCATAAAGCAGAGACAGACCAGATCTGAGGCACAGCACGGCGCAGGGACAATATTTCTGACATAGGAAGTTTTCAGGTATCAATACGGCATGCGAACACAAATTAAACGAATTTAAATATTAAATTTGATTTTAACAAATAATTGATTAACTCAAAAATCCTGTTTGATTCAACTATTTTGCAACGTCCTAGCCTCAGGATTAGCCAACCTGCGCTTTGTCCGCCAGCACCGTGCCCGCCAAAATGACATGGTCGATTTAAAAGCAGCGCAATTGAATCAACAGAAAGCGCCCAGTTCTATCATGATCCCGACGGGTATCTGTTAAACGCTTGTCGTGAGAAATGAATACTGCTAAAAACCGGCTATCGGCTCAGTTCTTGACCGATGCAAAAAAGATTGAAGGGCAAACCCGGCGAAAGTCGGCGACGCAAAGCCACCGAACTAAAGCGCCTAACGCGGCGCAACGTCAGCGGGGCCGCTAGATGCAATAGGCGCAAATCAGCGCTTAATTTTGCAAGTGTTGAATAATCTACGAATTCAAATAGTGCGCGATTGAAGACCACGTGCAGATTATCATTTTTTTCTAGCTAACGCTGGCAAATTAATAGTGATTTATTTAAATTTCATGAATATTCATTTTTATAACTATTTTAGAGGAAAGACATGCAAAACTTTTATGGACCGATTCTAACGCTGGCATTACTATTTATATTAGCAAGCACTGCGTATCTATTTGCATTTAAGGGTAAAGAACGAGTTCTTGGTAAGTACCCTTTGGGGAGATTCACTTTTTCAGCCTTATTATTTACTGCGGGTGTCGATTCAGGGTTGGTAATGCTACCTCTCACTGAGTTTCCAGAGTACGCTAAAGATCCGATTTACTCATTTACCAATCCGGCTGCAATTGAGTTCGGTTTTTGGGGTTTTTTGGTATGGACTTTTTATTTCATAACTGCCTATTATTTTCTACGGATAGAGCCGAAAATAGGGCTCTTTGAGATTCCATTTTTTAAATGGGTAAATAATCTTGTCATCATTGCCACTTGCGCGTTTACAGCTTTCTTATTTTTGGGAAATTTGCCATCCTATATTGATGGCATTACTCCGGCGCAGCAGTGGGGGTTGGTAACAGTGGTTGTTTTGACTGCAGTACTTACAAGTATGGAAGTTCATTTCATTAAGGTTCTTTCAGTTGGTTCAACATGGCTTTTTTTCTGTTTGATCTTTGGAATGTGGTACGACTCTGGTATTTGGCTAAGCGGATTTTTAAAAAATATAGGTTTGGTTCTTGACTATTTTCCAAATATCCACAAATTCATTACTCCGATAAATGATTATCATCAGTTTTACTTGATGTGGTGGTTTTCCTGGAGTATTATGATTGGTCAATTTATGGCGAAATTTGCGGGAAACATGACAATTCGACAATTGTTGGTTTCAATGCTGATAATTCCCTCCATTCAACTTGCAGTTTGGTTTTCTGTGCTTTATGGATATTATTCAAATGCAACTTCAGTACCTGACTTTTGGAAAATTTGTATGGTTGTCGTCGGTATCATATACGTCGTCAATTCACTCGATTCACTGACTCGGCTTTACACCGATAATTTGAATCTCACCACCGAACGTTTAGGTCGCTTTAAATATGCCCTACTTAATCTTACCCTGTTGATGAGTTTGGTCGCGCTGTATAAGTTTGCCCCCGATTTAATGCAAATCCAATACGTCGGGTTGACAGTTATTTTCTTATATATTTCGGCGCTTGTGCGTATGACGTATCGCCGGGATTTGATGATTCCAGCCCAAGGTGTAGACAAAAACGAGCCTCTAAAAGTTAGATGGGCTGACTGAATTTACCCGCTGAGTACCAACATGCCTTGTGCAAATGCAGCGCATGGCTCCATGGATCCGGACCGAGTCGAACTTGCCCAGAACCGGCACTCATTTCCTTGTGAAGATGCGCTGCACAAGTAGTTGCACCTGGCGCTGGCAAACATAGAAAAGAATTGGTCGATGCCGCTGCGAGCCTAGAAGGCGGCATCGATCCGATTCTCTATTGAGCTTGGGTAGAGAAAATGCCGAAAGACTGACACGAGGGCCGCACCTCGCTATTACCGCCAACGTCACATTGGGCATACAAGGTAAACTCAGGCTGACCAGACTAAAGCCGCCCTGCCCAAGGGCGTTGCTGACCAAAATCCGTGGAAACAGCCGCACTGTGCGCATCATCAGCGTCAACGCCTTAGACATCCACCAATCGGTAATTACGCCTGCGGAGCGTGCACACATGGCGACTATTGGCCTCTTTATTGTTACGCTGCAAGTGCGCCAAGGCCCACCGAGGCGCTGACGCCATGCGCAGCCTGCTAACGCAACTATTGCTCCGCGCATGGTACGGGCGCCCTGTAGTTGTACGGCTGCTGCGACCCATTTCCTCGCTTTATGCCTTGCTTTTGGCCCAGCGCCGCGCTATGTTCGCGATGGGCTGGCGCAAGGTGGAACAGCCTGCGGTCTGCGTCATCGTAGTCGGTAATGTGGTGGCCGGTGGCGCCGGCAAAACTCCCACCGTGCTTTCCGTGGTGCAGCATTTGTCGACCCGCGGCTGGGCGGTCGGCATAATTTCAAAAGGCTATGGCCGCAAAGAAAACACAACGATAGAAGTGGCGGTGGACGCACCTGTGGACGGTGTAGGCGACGAAGCCCTACTGCTGCGCCAACGCAGTGGCCTGCCTGTGTTTGTAGGACCGAGTCGGCGGCGCAGCCTGCAAGCACTACTAGGCGCTTATCCGCAAACCCGTGTCGTGGTCTGCGACGATGGCCTCCAAGATTACAGCCTGTACCGTGATGTCGAGATTTGCATGATGCATGAGGAGGGCCTGGGCAATGGCTACCTGCTGCCAGCCGGTCCCCTGCGCGAACCTTGGCCGCGCAAAGCGCTAGCCTGCTCGGGGGTGGACGATGCGCATTTGCTTATTGTCAGCAGCGGTCGGGCACTTGCTGGCCAATTTGCCACCCGTCGCCGCTTGGGGGTAATCGCAAGAAGGGCCGACGGCAAAAGCTGTCCCATAAGCAGCCTGCGTGCAGACCCGGCCCTCAAAGCTTTGGCTGGGATTGCGCGACCGGCACAGTTTTTTGCCATGCTGCAAGAGGCCGGACTGACGCTGGCGGCGCATGAAGCCTTGCCAGATCATGCAAACTTTCGGGCTTACACGCGCGCATCGCTCGGACCTTACACCTTGCTGTGCACTGAAAAAGACGCCGCCAAGCTCTGGGCGATCGCACCCGATGCCTGGGCCGTACCCTTAGAGCAAAGCCTAGATGAAAGCTTCTATGCGGCATTGGAAGCGCGCATAGCAGTGGCTTGGGCTGGGCGTTTATCATTGCCGCATGGACACTAAATTAATGGCCTTGCTGGTCTGCCCGGTTACCAAAGGCCCGCTGCAATGGCATGCCCAAAGCTATGAGCTATGGTCGCGTAGCGCCCGGCTGGCCTATCCGGTGCGCGATGGCATTCCCATCCTTCTGGAAAACGAAGCACGTACGCTCAGCGATACCGAATTAGGCCTGTAGCCATCATGGCCACTACCGTCCTGATTCCTGCGCGTCTGGCCTCGAGTCGCTTGCCCGAAAAGCCTCTGGTCGACCTGGGCGGGGTGCCTATGGTGGTGCGCGTGGCTCAGCGGGTGGCGCAAGCGCTGCCTGCGCAAACTCAGGTGGTGGTGGCCTGCGATAGCCCACGCATCCTTAGTGCTTGCGAGGCGTTCGGCGTGCAGGCATTGCTCACCCGCAGCGATCATGCATCAGGCAGCGACCGCCTGGCGCAGGCCTGCCAATTGCTGGGTTTGCCCGATGAAGACATCGTGGTCAACGTACAAGGCGATGAGCCGCTCATCGACACCGCCCTGGTTGCAGCGGTTGCAGACTTGCTGAACCAGTACCCACAAGCCAGCATGGGCACTGCCGCGCATCCCTTAGAAGATGGTGCGGATTTTTACGACCCCAATGTGGTCAAAGTCGTGTGCGATGCGCAAGGCATGGCCATGTACTTCAGCCGCGCGCCGATTGCATGGTGGCGTGACCGTCCCCAGGACGGAGCAAACGCCCTACCGCAACCGGCGCCCTTGCGCCACATCGGAATTTATTCTTACCGCGCCGGGTTTTTGCGTAGCTTTCCAAAGTTGGCGCAGGCGCCCATGGAGATCAGTGAAGCGCTGGAGCAATTGCGGGCGCTTTGGCACGGCTACAAAATCGCGGTCCACATGAGCGACAGCGCACCTGGCCCGGGCGTGGATACGCCGCAGGACCTGGAGCGCGTGCGTCGCCTGCTCGCCCAGGCCTAGTGCTTGGGTCGCTGTAAGGCAATTTAAGGAATACGCGTGCTATTCTCGACGCTATACCGATAAGGCAGTCGGGCACCGTTAGTAGGCCGCCCGGCCATTAAGAGACACTGATTTGCGAGGTTAGCCATGCGATTGATTCTGTTAGGTGCGCCCGGCGCAGGCAAAGGAACCCAGGCCACATTCATCTGCCAAAAATATGGCATTCCCCAAATTTCCACGGGAGATATGTTGCGTTCAGCCGTGAAGGCAGGTACCGCGCTGGGACTGCAAGCCAAGGCCATCATGGACGCTGGCGGTTTGGTCAGCGATGAACTCATCATCGGCCTGGTCAAAGACCGCTTAACCCAAGCGGACTGCGCCAAAGGCTTTTTGTTTGACGGCTTTCCGCGCACGATTCCTCAAGCCGACGCCATGAAAGCCGCTGGGGTGGCGCTGGACTATGTAGTGGAAATCGACGTGCCCTTTGATGCGATCATTGAACGCATGAGCGGCAGGCGTTCACATCCCGCATCGGGACGCACCTACCATGTGAAGTTCAACCCGCCCAAAATCACAGGCCAGGACGACATCACCGCAGAGCCCTTAATTCAACGCGAAGACGATAAAGAAGAAACCGTGAAAAACCGCCTCAATGTCTATAGCGCGCAAACCCGCCCGCTGGTGAAGTACTACTCTGATTGGGCTGCACAAGCACCAGCCCAAGCCCCAAAATACCGCGCCGTCAATGGGCAGGGTTCGGTGGAGTCCATTCGCGACAGCGTGTTTTCGGCGCTGCAAAGCTAAGCGCGTAGGCTGCAGGCACAAAAAAAGGATGCGCAAGCATCCTTATTTAGGGCGTAGCCCGGATCGACCGGGCCACACCCTGCACCGCATTAGGCCTGTCAATAGGCCTGGCCCAACTGGTCCAAAATGGCCGGGTTTTCGAGGGTGGAAACGTCCTGGGTAATGGTCTCGCCTTTGGCCAGCGAGCGCAACAGGCGACGCATAATTTTTCCAGAGCGCGTTTTGGGCAGGTTCTCACCAAAGCGGATGTCTTTGGGTTTTGCAATAGGGCCGATTTCTTTGGCTACCCAGTCGCGTAACTCTTTGGCGATGACCTTGGCTTCCTCCGGGCTTGGGCGCGATCGCTTAAGTACCACGAAAGCGCAGATCGCTTCACCTGTCAGGTCATCCGGGCGGCCCACGACAGCAGCTTCGGCGACCAGGTCGGTTTTAGACACGAGGGCCGACTCAATTTCCATTGTTCCCATGCGGTGGCCGGACACATTGAGCACATCATCGATGCGCCCGGTGATACGGAAGTAGCCCCGGTCCTCGCTGCGCACCGCACCGTCGCCAGCTAGGTACAGCTTGCCGCCCATTTCGTCGGGGAAATAGCTTTTCTTGAAGCGCTCCGGGTCATTCCATATGGTTCGGATCATGGAAGGCCAGGGCCGTGTGACCACCAAAATACCGCCAGTGCCGTTCGCAATGGGTTTGCCCACTTCGTCGACGATGGCTGCCATGATGCCGGGCAAAGGCAGAGTGCAGCTACCGGGAACCAGTGGCGTGGCGCCAGGCAGCGGCGTCATCATGTGACCGCCGGTTTCGGTTTGCCAGAAGGTGTCGACAATGGGGCATTTCTCGTGGCCCACATGGCGGTAGTACCACATCCAGGCCTCGGGGTTGATGGGTTCGCCCACCGAACCGAGGATGCGCAGGCTGCTCAGGTCCGAGCGGTCGGGATGCACCGCCGGGTCACTTTCGGCGGCCTTGATGAGTGAGCGGATGGCGGTAGGCGCAGTGTAAAAAATCGTGCATTGGTGGCGCTCAATCATTTGCCAGAAGCG
>CAMBFN010000009.1 GCA_945865425.1 Comamonas sp. lk
GCCTGAAAATAACCAGCAAAGTAATACACCACCTGGGCCATCAGGCGCGCCCAGTTGATCGAATTGACGGTACCGATCTTGTAGCGTTGTTTGAAGGCCAGGTCATTAGAAACCGCTTTCACCAAATCCTGGCAATCGTCAAACACGCCACGAATGGCGATGTTATGGATGTTGTCATCAAGCAGGCTAAACATCTGCGCCTGTTGAAACGGACTCATGCGCCCATCCGGGCTGGTCATGAACACGCGTACGCCTTTTTTACCACGCATCGCATACTCTGCCGCACTTCCCGTATCGCCACTGGTGGCGCCGAATATATTGAGTTCCTCGCCCCGCCGCGTCAGTTCGTATTCAAACAAATTGCCCAACAACTGCATGGCCATGTCTTTGAAAGCCAGCGTCGGGCCGTTGGACAGCGCCTGCAGGTACAAGCCCTCTTCAAGGCGCTTCAGCGGCACAATCGCTTCGGTGCCAAAGACCTCCGCGGTATAAGTTTTGCGACACAAAGTGCGCAAATCAGCCTCAGGAATATCGTCCACATACAGAGACAAAATTTCAAAAGCCAGGTCCGCATAAGGCAGGGTGCGCCAACGCATCAAGGCCTCGCTACTGACTTGCGGATAGTGTCCCGGCAGGTACAAACCGCCATCAGGCGCTAGGCCTTCTAGCAAAATTTCGCAAAAACGTTTTGGCTGCGTCTGACCCTGCGCGGCGCGCGTGGAGATGTATTGCATCAGGCTAGCTCTTCCTTTCGGATACGCACTATGTTTTGCAGCACGGTAGGCAGCGCCTGCATGCGTGCCAGTGCGGCATCCATGCGCGCTTCTTGACAGTCATGGGTCAGGATGATCAAGTCGGTTTGGCTGGCACTATCGCCATCGATTTCGTCAGCTTCGCGCTGCAGCACAGCGTCAATACTGATATCGGCATCGGCCAATATACCCGTCACCTTGGCAAGCACCCCGGCCTGGTCGGCCACCCGTAAGCGCAGGTAGTAACTGGTCACTACTTGGCTCATGGGCAGAATGGGCAAGTCACTCATCGCATCGGGTTGAAAAGCCAGATGCGGTACGCGCTGGGCGGCATCAGCCGTGTGCAAGCGCGTCACATCAACGAGGTCCGCGATGACGGCACTGCCGGTCTGCTCGGCCCCCGCGCCGGCGCCGTAGTACATGGTGATGCCGGCGGCATCACTTTTCACCATGATGCCATTCATGGAGCCTTCTACGTTTGCCAACAAACGCCTGGAAGGTATCAAGGTGGGGTGTACGCGTAACTCAACTCCTAGCGATGTCTTCTTTGCAATGCCTAACAACTTAATTCGGTAGCCCATTTGAAAGGCGTAGCTAATGTCCGTGGCCGCCAAACGGGTGATGCCCTCCACATGGTCTTTGCGGTATTGGATCGGTATACCAAAAGCGACAGAGGCCAAAATAGTTGCCTTGTGCGCAGCGTCAAAGCCTTCGATATCAAAACTAGGGTCCGCTTCGGCATAACCTAAGGCCTGGGCTTGGGCTAGTGCTTCGTCAAAGCCGAGTCCTTTGTCACGCATTTCGCTCAAAATGAAGTTGGTCGTGCCATTGATGATACCGGCGACCCACTCAATCCGATTGCCCGACAAGCCTTCACGTAGGGCTTTGATGATAGGAATGCTGACGGCTACCGCGCCTTCAAACGCAACCATCACCCCACTTTTTTGCGCCAAAGAAAAAACCTCGTTCCCGTGTTCGGCAAGCAATGCCTTGTTGGCAGTCACCACATGCTTCCCGTTGGCAATGGCACGCAAGACGAGATCTTTAGCCAAGGTGGTGCCGCCAATCACTTCCACCACAATTTCAACTTCCGGGCTGTTGACGACCTCAAAAGGGTCTGCAGTTACTTGCACCGTCTGGCTGACTAAGGACCTTGCGCGCTCAAGATCGCGAGCAGCAACAATGCATATTTCAATGCCACGCCCGGCACGACGAATAATTTCTTGCTGGTTGCGCAGTAACACCCGGTAAGTGCCTCCGCCAACCGTACCAATCCCCAATAAACCGACCTTGATAGGCTTCATCATGACCTTTAAGCAACAAAAAATCTAAGCGACTGCGTGAATCAATCGATACCGCTCTAAAAACCGCTCCAAGCGCCCTATCGCTTCGCGCAAATCATCCTCGTGGGGTAAAAAAACGATCCGGAAATGGTCTGGCGCTTCCCAGTTAAAGCCCGTTCCCTGCACCAGCATCACACGCGTCTCCTGCAACACATCGAGGAAAAACTGCTGGTCGTCTGCGATCGGGTACATCGCCGGATCCAGACGCGGAAACATGTACAGCGCGGCGCGCGGCTTGACACAGCTGACACCGGGAATTGCGGTAATGAGCTCATAGGCCAAGTCGCGCTGGCGGCGCAGGCGCCCACCTTCGCATACCAAGTCGTCAATGCTTTGGTAGCCGCCCAGTGCGGTTTGAATCGCGTACTGGCCCGGCACATTGGCGCACAAGCGCATGTTCGAAAGCATATTCAGGCCCTCGATATAGTCCTTGGCGTGGCGCTTGTCGCCGGACAACGCCAACCAGCCCGCACGATAGCCGCAGGAGCGGTAGCTTTTGGATAAGGAATTAAATGTAAGGGTTAGCACATCCTGGCTGAGTGAGGCAATCGCAGTGTGACGCACCCCGTCATACAGAACCTTGTCGTACACCTCATCGGCAAACAAGACTAAGCCATGTTCGCGCGCTATCGCGACTATCTCCAGCAGCAATGCGTCGCAGTACAGTGCACCGGTCGGGTTGTTGGGGTTGATGACCACAATCCCCTTGGTGCGGGGCGTGATTTTGGCGCGGATGTCGGCGATATCTGGCATCCAGCCTTTGGCCTCATCGCAGCGGTAATGCACTGGGGTGCCGCCGGACAGGCTGGCAGCGGCTGTCCACAGCGGGTAGTCAGGGGCCGGCAATAACAATTCATCGCCGTCATCGAGCAGACCATTGGTAGCCATCACAATCAGCTCGCTGGCGCCATTACCTAAATAAATGTCATCTAGCGCTACGCCCTTGATGCCCTGTTTTTGGGTTTCGTGCATGACCGCTTTGCGCGCCGAAAAAATGCCTTTGCTGTCGGAATAGCCTGAGGAATTAGGCAAATTTCGGATCATGTCCTGTTGTATTTCTTCCGGCGCATCAAAGCCGAAAACCGCAAGATTGCCGATATTGAGCTTGATGATTTTTTGCCCGTCTTCCTCCATCTGCCGCGCGCGGTCCATGATGGGGCCGCGGATGTCATAGCAGACGTTGGCTAATTTGGCGGATTTCTGAATGGTTTTCAATGGCACTCCGATGCAGGCACGCTAAGGACTAAACCTATAATTTGACCACAGTTCGACACTTTTTCTTTGTACAGGCCGGCCGTTGGGCTGCTATTTATCCGCCATGAAACTTCAAGCAGACCAAGCCCGAGGCCCCAGTCTTACCGGCTACGGGCCGGGCTGGATCGCCATCAACGGGGATAAGGTCATGCACAGCATGCTGCTCAGCAGCATGGGGCACCGCCAAGCCTGGGGCTGCGATGGGTTTGAGCAAATGGGCACAGCGCAGTTTGACTGTCTCGCAGACTGGGGCGCCGAACTGGTGCTTTTTGGCAGTGGCGAGCGGCTGCGTTTCCCACAAGCGCAGTGGCTAAGCGGTCTGTATGCGCGCCGAATCGGGGTCGAAACCATGGACACCCCGGCCGCTTGTCGAACCTTCAATTTTCTGGCGGCCGAGGGCCGCAAAGTCGTCGCGGCATTGCTGATTTAACGCATGCGCCACAGCGCGCTTAGCGGGGTCCTCCAAGTTTTCAGCGTAAAATAGAAGGTTGACGCCGTTGCGCAATGAGTTCCATTCACAGCGTAACGGCTTGCCTGACACATTCTGCACGCGAGACTCAATACCCTATGGCGATCGTTGTCAACAAACCCTTACCCGAATTCGAAGCCAATGCCACCGGTGGCGTTCGGGTAACCAACAATTCGCATGTGGGCAAGACCCTCGTGCTGTATTTCTACCCAAAAGACAATACGCCTGGCTGCACCACAGAAGCGATGCAGTTCCGCGACCACTATGCTGATTTTGTAAAGGCCGGCAGCCAGGTGTTTGGCGTCTCGCGAGACAACATGAAGTCGCACGATGAATTCAAAGCGCGCCTAGAACTGCCATTTGAACTGGTTGCTGATACCGAAGAGAAAATGTGCCATATGTTCGGCGTGGTCAAAAATAAGATCATGTATGGCAAAAAGGTCAAAGGAATCGAACGCAGTACCTTCCTGATCGGCCCTGATGGTCTGGTCAAGGAAGAATGGCGCGGTCTGAAAGTGCCGGGCCATGTGGAAGAGGTATTGCAGGCAGTTAAATCGCTGAACGCCAAAGCCTGATCGCTTCTTTGTTGGGCTTTTCTACTTCATTTTCCTGCAATAGGCCTCATGCATAATGGCCCGATGCTCGCAAATTTCACCGTCTTCGACAGAGGCCGCCTCATACCAAGGTGGCCTTTTTTGTATCCCGCGTTGATTGCCAACTGATTTTTTCACCATCCCGAGTTCTACGACATGCCATTGCCACCCGCGCCGACCAAGCCCGCTGACAAACTCTCTCCATCCGCATTATCTAAATCAAGCCCGAAAGGTAAGTCGGCGAACGCTAAACGTCCCGCTGCTGCTGACCCTGAACCGGAGGCAAAAGTACCAGTGCGTATCGCGCGGCTAGAGCAGCATGCGGCTCCTCGCATCAGCGCCCAGGTAATTCCGATCTCGGCTGCGCTGCCTGCAAGCAGCCATCCACAGGCGCGAGCGCCACAGCCAGAGCCCAGTGCCAGGCCCGAACACGCCCAGCTAGTGGGAATGGGCGCCACGGGAAAAGCAAGTGCTCGGGGGGAGAAAAAAACGCGGCGCACGGGTCCGGCGAAGCTATTTGTCCTGGATACGAATGTGCTGCTGCATGACCCGATGTGCTTGTTCCGCTTCGAGGAACACGATATTTTTCTGCCGATGATTGTGCTCGAAGAGTTGGACGGGCACAAAAAAGGAATGACCGAGGTTGCGCGCAACGCGCGGCAAACCAGCCGAACCCTGGATGCTTTGGCCGGTACACCGGGCGCTGATATCAGCAGCGGCTTCAAGCTCGACAGCACCGGCCAGCGCGAGGCCAAGGGCAAACTCATGTTCCAGACCCTGGCGCTGGACTACAGCCTGCCAGGCAGTTTGCCCCAGGGCAAAGCAGACAACCAGATTTTGGGCGTAGTGGCCGCACTGCGCACCCAGTATGCGCCGCGCGAAGTGGTGCTGGTGTCCAAAGACATCAATATGCGGGTAAAGGCCCGCGCGCTAGGCCTGGCCACCGACGATTACCAAAACGACAAGACGTTGGAAGACGGCGATCTTCTGTATTCAGGCGCCATGGCCTTGCCCGGCGATTTTTGGGCCACCCACGGTCAAAAAATAGAAAGCTGGCAGCAAGGTCAGCACACTTTTTACAAAATCGACGGTCCTGTTGTGCCGCAGATGTTGATCAACCAGTTCGTCTATTTCGAGTCGCCGGGCGAACCCAGTTTGTACGCCCGCGTGACCGAAATCCGGGGTAATACCGCCGTCCTAAAGACTCTGCGTGATTTCAACCATATGAAAAATGCAGTCTGGGGTGTGACCACGCGCAACCGTGAGCAAAATTTTGCAATGAATTTGCTCACCGATCCGGAAGTGGACTTTGTCACCCTGACTGGAACCGCAGGTACCGGCAAGACCTTGATGGCACTGGCCGCGGGACTCACCCAGGTGCTTGACGATAGACGCTACACCGAGATCATCGTCACCCGCGCCACCGTCAGCGTAGGCGAGGACATCGGCTTTCTGCCGGGCACGGAAGAGGAAAAAATGGGCCCCTGGATGGGCGCGCTGGACGACAACCTGGAAGTGCTGGGAAAAACCGACAGCAGCGCCGGTGAGTGGGGCCGTGCCGCCACCTCAGAGCTGATCCGCAGCCGTATCAAGATCAAGAGCATGAACTTCATGCGTGGGCGCACTTTCTTAAACAAGTACGTGATCATCGACGAGGCGCAAAACCTGACGCCCAAACAAATGAAGACCTTGATTACCCGCGCAGGGCCGGGTACCAAAATCGTCTGCATGGGCAACCTGGCGCAAATTGATACGCCTTATTTGACGGAAGGCTCGTCGGGCCTGACTTTCGCGGTGGACCGATTCAAAGGCTGGCCGCACGGTGGTCACATCACGTTGGCGCGCGGCGAGCGCTCGCGTCTGGCGGACTTCGCCAGCGACGTGCTTTAGGCCAGCGGCCTAAAAGTCCCCGCCTCCGCCATGCGCCAAGTTTTCAAACTTGGTGATATTGCGCAGGAAAGCCAGCTTGACGGTTCCCGTCGGGCCATTACGCTGTTTGGCGATGATGATCTCGGCAACCCCGGGCTCTTTGCAAGCCTCTTTGGTGTAGTACTCGTCGCGGTAGATGAACATAATGATGTCGGCGTCTTGCTCAATAGCGCCAGACTCGCGCAAATCGCTCATCATGGGCCGTTTGTCGGGCCGCTGCTCGACGCTGCGGTTGAGCTGTGACAAGGCCAGTACGGGGCATTTGAGTTCGCGCGCTAGCATCTTCAGGCCCCGAGAAATTTCTCCCAACTCGGTGGCGCGGTTTTCACCATCGCTGGTACCGTTCATGAGCTGCAAATAGTCCACCACAATCAAACCTAGCTGCCCGCAGCTGCGCGACAGCCGGCGCGCGCTCGAGCGCAAATCACCGGCGCTCAGGCCCGCGCTTTCGTCAATGTGCAGGGAGATCGTGCGCAGTTTTTCAATCGTCTCCGTCAGGCGCGGCCATTCTTCCTCGGTGAGCTTACCGGTGCGCAAATGGCTTTGGTCGATGCGGCCAATCGAGCCCACGATACGTACCGCCAATTGCGCCGCGCCCATCTCCATCGAGAACACCGCTACTGGTAGGCCTTCGTTCAGCGCCACATGCTCGGCAATATTGATTGCCAAAGCCGTTTTCCCCATCGACGGGCGAGCGGCCAGCACCACCAAATCGCCCGCCTGCAAGCCGGCGGTCATGCGATCAAGGTCGTAAAACCCCGTAGGCACGCCGGTGACATCATTGGGGTTATCGGCCATCTCCTGCACGCGGTCTAGCAGCTTGACCACCAAAGTTTCCATGCCCTGGAAGCCATCGCTATTGCGCTTGCCCTGCTCACCGATATTGAATATTTTTTGCTCGGCTTGGTCCACGACCTCAGACACCGCCCGCCCCTTGGTGTTAAAGGCGCTGGTGGCGATATCGTCGCTGGCGGTCACCAGTTTGCGCAGGATCGAGCGATCGCGAACGATTTCGGCATAGCGGCGGATATTGGCCGCGCTGGGAACGTACTGCGCCAGCGAATTGAGATAGACCAAGCCTCCAATTTCGTCACCATGTCCCTGGCTTTGCAAATGCTCATACACCGTAATGACATCAGCTGGCCGGCTGCTGTTGACCAGGGAACCGATCGCGGCAAATACCAGCTTATGCTCGTAGCGGTAAAAGTCGCCTTCCTGCACCACATCGCTTACGCGGTCCCAGGCATTGTTGTCCAAGAGCAGGCCGCCCAGCACGCTGGACTCGCCTTCCAGTGAATGGGGCGGAATGCGCAGTTGCGCCAGTTGCCTATCAGGCAACAAATCGTCCGGCTCTAAACCCTCTTCAGACATGCATCCATCCTTTTGATTGCCACCCTGCAGAGTGCCTGGCACCCTGTTCCAACGGGACGATATTCCATTAAAAAAAGCCGCGAGGGCAAACCCAGGCGGCTTTTTGAGCCAGGTACCACAGGGCCCACGACCCTACAGCTTAACCTGAACCTTGGCGGTATCTATCAGGTCGACTCGCCGTAGACCGACACAGTGATATCGACCACCACGTCCGTGTGCAAAGACACGCTGACCTGGGTATCGCCCACCACCTTGATCGGACCATTAGGCATACGGATATTGGATTTAACGACTTCGTAACCGCCTTTGACCAGTTCTTGCGCGATGTCCGCATTGGTCACAGAGCCGAACAAGCGTCCATCGACGCCGGCTTTTTGGGTCAACTTGATGGAGCTTCCGCCGAGCTTTTCACCCAACTTCTGGCTTGCAGCCAGTTTGGCAGCAGCGGCTTTTTCCAATTCAACCCGGCGCGCTTCGAATTCGGCTTTGGCTGAGTCGGTGGCACGACGTGCACGGCCCGAAGGAATCAAAAAATTGCGGGCATAGCCGTCTTTGACTTTGACGATTTCGCCCAGATTACCCAGGTTAACGACCTTGTCGAGCAGAATAATTTGCATGATCGAACTCCTTAGATCTTGTGTTGGTCGCTGTACGGCAGCAGCGCCAGAAAGCGCGCGCGTTTGATAGCGGTATTGAGTTGGCGCTGGAAAATAGCCCGAGTGCCAGTCAAACGGGCGGGAATAATTTTTCCGTTTTCAGCGATGAAATCACGCAAGGTATCAATGTCCTTGTAGTCGATCTCTTCCACACCGGTGACGGTAAAGCGGCAAAAGCGCTTGCGCTTAAACAGCAGCGATTGGGTATTGCGCTTGGGGCGCTTGTCTTTATTGAACTTCTTGAACGTGGCCATAAAGCCTCCTATAACAAATTTTGCGAAAAATCCTGAATCTGCAAAACAATCGATTTACCGGCCCGGGAGTTACTGAGATAGCCCTGAAATTCCCAGCTACTTCCTGCCGCCTGGCTTACCAGCCTTTCAGCCAGCGCGCCAAAGGCCATCGCCTTGAGCACCATCTTGACCTGCCGCTTGCCTTGTGCATCCTGCACTTCAGACTGATGCTCCAGCACCAGTTGCAGCGCCGGGATACCGGCTGGCGTATACCGCAAGGTATGCACCTCGGCGATACAAGCGGTCAAAACAACTGCGTTGGCAGACACTCCTGACGTTGATTCGATGTTTTAAACGCGAATCAGGACTGGTATTCAGCCTGCTGGGTCTTACGGGCGTCTTCACGCTCCACGGTTTTCATCATCGAAGAAGGGCCGGTATCGGCCTTCTTCTTGGATACGGTAAGGTGACGCAACACCGCGTCGTTGAACTTGAATGCATGCTCGAGTTCAGCCATCACGGCCTGATCAGCTTCGATATTCACGCACAGGTAATGGGCTTTCGCAAGTTTGTTGATCATGTACACCATCTGACGACGGCCCCAATCTTCAACGCGGTGCACTTTGCCACCGCCGGCGGTGATCATGCCCTTGTAACGCTCCAGCATGGCTGGAACTTGCTCGCTCTGATCCGGATGAATCATGAGGATGATTTCGTAATGACGCATGGATACTCCTTATGGATGGGCCCTTTGGGGACCGGAAAAAGCTACCCCCGGCGTCTAATCGGGGTGCAGCAAGGCGAAAAGCCCTCCATTATAGCCCGGTGCAAATGCCCACTAGCAGCGACTAGGCATGACAAGCGCGATTGAGGCGCCGCGACCGCAGGCCTGAAGTCTTCAGAAACGAATATCCGTCGCCGAATTTTCTTTGTGGCCAGTCACTGCACTGATTACCAGGGTGGCCAAAAATCCGGCCGGCACACCGAAAACGCCCGCCGACACCGGCTGAATCCCCCACCAGAGCGCGCCGGCAGGCCCAAGCCCGAAAGCCTCGCGCAAGGCGGGTAAATTGCTCAGCATGTAATACAAAGTGACGCCCAGTCCGGTCAACATGCCTGCGACAACGCCGGAGCGGGTGGTGCCACGCCAAAAAATGCCCAGTACCATCGCCGGCACCAGCCCGGCACCGGCGAGCGAAAACGATGCCGCAACCAAGTACAAAATGCCTGCCGGGCGCTGCGCAGCAGCATAGGCTGCAATCAACGCCACCACTAAAAGCGCAAACTTGGACCACATTACGGTGCGCATTGCTTTGACTGGGTCGGTTTCGCCCTCAAATGCAAGGTCATGCGCCAGCGCATTGCCGATGGTAAGTAACAGTCCGTCTGCAGTTGACAAAGCCGCTGCCAAGCCACCGGCAGCGACCAGAACGGAAAACACATAGGGCAAACCGCCAATCTCTGGGCTTGCCAACATAATCAAATCAGCCCCCACATGTAACTCTGCAAATTGCAACAGGCCGTCGCCATTGACATCGGAAAACGCCAACAGACTGGGGTCTCTAGACCACTGCGCCATCCATGCGGGCAATGCATCGATAGGTTGCCCCACCAAATGGGCCATCACCTCGTACTTCACCAAAACTGCCAAGGCGGGAGCGCACAAATAAAGCAGTGCAATAAACACCAAAGACCAGGCCACCGAGGTGCGCGCCTCGCTCACCGATGGGGTGGTAAAGAATCGGGTAAGCAAGTGTGGAAGTCCAGCTGTACCCACCATCAGGCAAAACATCAATGCCAAAAAATTGGCTCTGGAGTTATTGAAAAGTGCGACTTCCTGATCGCTGCCCTGCGGGTCGCCCGCGAAGGCACGGGTATGGGGATTGAGGCCCGATAAAGCGTGGGCGCGTTCCAGATAGTCGTTGATCTGGCGAGTCCATTGAGCGCGGGCGGTATCTGCATCTTTGGGCAAAGCGGCAAGTTCTTTGCGCAGTCGGCCCACCGCAGCTTGCTGGCTTGGCGCATCGCCCAAGGCTTGGATTTCCGAGCGCAGCGCCAAGCGCTCGGCCTTCAGCGTCTTATCGACATTTTGCATCTTGGCGCGCAAATTCCGTACACGATCTAGGTACAAGGCAATGACCTCTGCCTCGGCCGGCGAAGCCAGTATTTGCCCCTCCAGCGCCGTGATTTTGGCTAATTGCTGGCCGTATGCGAATGCGGCCACGGGGTTGCCAGTTTGTTGGTAGGAAAGCCAACTAACGGGCAATAAAAAGGCCAAAATCAACAAAACATACTGCGTCGCCTGCGTCCAAGTCACCGCGCGCATACCGCCTAAAAAGGAACAAACCAGCACACCGCCCAAACCCAACAAAATTCCGATTTCGAAATGCAAACCGGTTAGGCGTGAGGTAATCAGACCGACCCCGTAAATCTGCGCCACCACATAGGTAAACGAACACAAGATAGCCGCCACAGCAGCAATCCTACGCGGCCACTTGCCGCCAAAGCGCAAGGCAAAAAAATCTGGCAAGGTGTAAACGTTGCATTGGCGCAAATAGGGGGCTACCAGCAAGGCCAAAAGACAAAAACCGCCAGTCCAACCCAACACGTATGCCAGACCGCCGGGTTGATCTCCCATTCCGGAAAAACCTTGTAAATAAAGGCTGCCAGACAAGCTGATGAAGGAAGCAGCGCTCATCCAATCGGCCGCAGTGGCCATACCGTTATAGACCGCCGGGATACGGCGGCCCGCCACGTAATACTGGTCCACATTGGTAGTTCGTCCAGAGACGCCAATAGCGGCATACAGCACCAATGTCAACGACAGAAAAATTCCCGCGATCCAGGGTTTGGGCAAGCCCGCATACTGGGCCAAACCCAAACCTATGAAACAAGCCAATACGCCCAGCAAATAGATCGCAAATCGGTGATGCAGACTACTTGGGTCTAATGGTGGCGGTGCAGCAGCGCCTAGAAAAATATCATGCCGGTTTTGGCGCCAGGCAAAAA
This sequence comes from Comamonas sp. lk, assembly GCA_945865425.1. Lineage (GTDB taxonomy): Bacteria > Pseudomonadota > Gammaproteobacteria > Burkholderiales > Burkholderiaceae_C > Allorhodoferax. The sequence goes on from CAMBFN010000009.1 coordinate 11,610, forward strand.
ACACCACGATTCCGATAAACACAAGCACCGAGCCTTGCGCGGCAAACCAAAACCCGACCGGCCAACCGACCACCACCCTATCCAAGTCACGGGCAAAAAAGACTACACCGAACGAGGCGGCAAACCACAGGCAAAGCAAGACCGCATGCAGCGGCCAACGCACTGTAGCTTGCGCACCACTCATTCTTTGGCGAGTTCCTGCCAGGTGGCAATCACCGAGTCCGGGTTGAGGGAAATCGAGGAGATGCCTTCTTTCACCAGCCAGCGGGCAAAGTCGGGATGGTCGCTGGGCCCCTGCCCGCATATACCCACATACTTCCCTTGGGCCAGACAGGCCTTAATCGACATACGGATCATGGCCTGCACAGCAGGATCACGCTCGTCAAAATCAGCTGCCAATAGCTCCATCCCGGAGTCCCGGTCCAAGCCCAGCGTCAGTTGTGTCAGGTCGTTGGAGCCGATCGAAAAACCATCGAAGTACTGCAAGAACTCGGTGGCCAAAATCGCATTGCTGGGGATTTCGCACATCATGACCAGTTGCAATCCGTCCTTGCCGCGCTCCAAGCCTTGGCGCGCCAGTAGCTCGGTGACTTTGCGCGCCTGCTCCAGGGTTCGCACAAAGGGCACCATGATTTGCACATTATTCAAACCCATCTCCTGGCGTACACGCTTGAGCGCTTCGCACTCCATGGCAAAAGCCTCGCCGAAGTCGGCACTGACGTAGCGCGCCGCGCCGCGAAAGCCCAACATCGGGTTTTCTTCTTCGGGCTCATAGCGGCTGCCACCGATGAGCTTGCGGTATTCATTGGATTTGAAATCGGACAAGCGAACAATCACTGGCTTGGGCCAAAAGGCTGCTGCAATCGTCGCGACACCATCGGCCACCCGGTCCACATAAAAAGCACGCGGTGAGGCGTGGCCGCGGGCCACCGATTCCACGGCATTTTTTAGATCGGCATCGACATTGGGATAGTCCAGTATCGCTTTGGGATGCACGCCGATATTGTTATTGATAATGAACTCCAGCCGCGCCAGACCCACACCCTCATTGGGCAACTGACAAAAGTCAAACGCGAGCTGTGGATTGCCCACGTTCATCATGATCTTGACCGCAATTTCCGGCATCAGGCCGCGCTGCACTTCGGAGACTTCGGTCTCCAGCAGTCCGTCATAAATAAATCCTGTGTCGCCTTCAGAGCACACCACGGTTACCAGCGCGCCCTCAGCTAAGCGCTGGGTCGCGTCACCGCAACCAACGACAGCTGGAATACCCAATTCGCGCGCAATGATGGCGGCGTGGCAGGTACGCCCTCCGCGGTTGGTGACGATGGCCGAGGCCCGCTTCATCACTGGCTCCCAATTAGGGTCGGTCATGTCGGTTACCAGTACATCGCCTGCTTGCACCGTATCCATATCGCTGATGTGGTGCACAATCCGAACGGGCCCGGTGCCGATTTTTTGTCCGATAGCCCGGCCTTCGGCCAAAACCGCTCCTTTTCCTTTAAGCTGGTAACGGTATTGAACTGAATTGCCCGCTTGGCTTTTTACTGTCTCCGGACGCGCTTGCAAAATATAGAGCTCGCCGTCCAGCCCGTCCTTCCCCCACTCAATATCCATGGGGCGTCCGTAGTGGTCTTCGATGACCAGGGCATAGCGGGCCAATTGCTCTATGTCAGCGTCGGTCAGGGAATAGCGGTTGCGTAACTCGGTAGGCACATCGGTGGTTTTGACCAGTTTGGCACCTGCGGCCTGTTCGGCGGCGCTGGTGAATTCCATTTGCAACAGTTTAGAGCCCAGGCTGCGCCGGATAATGGCCCGATTGCCCGCACGCAACATGGGCTTGTGCACATAAAACTCATCCGGGTTGACTGCACCTTGGACCACGGTTTCGCCTAGCCCGTAGCTGGAGGTAATGAAGACCACATCCCTGAAGCCGGACTCGGTGTCCAAGGTAAACATCACGCCGGCAGCGCCCAAGTCTGAGCGGACCATGCGTTGCACCCCCGCACTCAAGGCCACGTTGTCATGGGCAAAGCCTTTGTGCACGCGGTAGCTGATGGCGCGGTCGTTGTACAGGGAGGCAAACACTTCGCGGATTTTGTGCAAGACATCTTCAATGCCGGTGACATTCAGAAAGGTCTCCTGCTGACCTGCAAAGGAGGCGTCAGGTAAATCCTCTGCAGTGGCAGACGAACGTACAGCAAACGATGCATTTGCCGCCCCCGACTTCAGTTGCGCAAAAGCTTGACGGATCTGTTTTTCTAGTTCGAAGGGAAATGGTTGGCCCTCCACCATCGCGCGGATTTCGGCGCCTGCCAGCGCCAGCGCGCGTACGTCCTCCACATCCAAGGCCTTGAGCCTTTGGCTAATGCGTTCAGCCAGGTCCTGGTGTTTCAAAAACTCGCGAAAGGCGAAGGCGGTAGTGGCAAAGCCGCCAGGAACCTTTACCCCGTCGGGCAACTGAGAAATCATTTCTCCCAGGCTGGCGTTTTTGCCACCCACGGCCTCCACGTCGCTCATGCGCAAATGCTCGAACGGAACGACCCAAGCGGTGTCGCTAAATAGTGCTGACATAGGAACTCCAAAGTTAAAAACTGGTCAAACCTTCAGGGCGCTTTCGCGGTCGGTTTGGCGCTGGAAGCAAGCGGGCAGTGTCTCGTTGTCTTTCTAGTTCTGGGGACTGTGCGCGGGCCTGTTCTTGCGGCGTGGCCTGATTGTAGGGTTGGGAGGACGGGGTGCGCGGCAGCGCCGGTGGCGTGCACATGCGGGACAATGGGACAAGTCAGGGCGCCGCACCGGGTGGGCCCGATCAAACCAAAGTCATGCCTTATGCCCCATCGCAGTGTTTTTTTTGTCTCCGACGGTACTGGCATTACGGCAGAAACTTTCGGCAAAGCCATACTTGCCCAATTTGAGGTACGCACACGCTCTGTGCGCCTGCCCTTTATTGACACCGTGGACAAGGCCCACCAGGCGGTGCGCCAAATCAACCATGCCGGTACGCAAGACGGTCAAACGCCGATTGTTTTTAGCACGCTGGTTAATATGGAAGTACTCAAAGTCATCCAAGATAATTGCCAAGGCATGTTGCTGGACATGTTTGGCACTTTTGTACATCCTTTGGAACAAGAGCTGCAACTCACCTCTAACCACCGCATCGGGCGCTTTAGCGATGCCAGCAAAAGCCAAGAGTACCAGGAGCGTATCGAGGCTATCAATTTCTCTCTGGCGCATGACGACGGTCAGAGCAATCGGGACTTGGAACAATCGGACGTGATCCTGGTAGGCGTGAGCCGCAGTGGGAAAACGCCGACATCCCTCTATCTGGCGATGCAATACGCCATGAAAGCCTCTAACTATCCATTGATACCCGAGGACTTCGAGCGCCGCCAGTTACCGGTCGCTTTAGTGCCTCACAAGCACAAAATTTTTGGCCTGAGCATCCAGCCAGAGCGTTTGAGCGAAATCCGCAACGAGCGGCGCCCCAATTCCAAATATGCGTCCTTGGAAAACTGCCGCATGGAAGTGCACGAAGCAGAAAGCATGATGCGTCGCGCCGGCATACGCTGGTTGTCCACAACAACCAAGTCGATCGAGGAAATTGCGACCACGATTCTTCAGGAATTGCAGCCCAACAGGCTTACCTATTAAGGTCTGCTAACCCAAGCCACAAGGCTCGTATTCCTACCCCAATGCGGGGTAGGCCGCATAAAGTGTTGAATTAAAGCCCGATGGCGGAAATCCCGGCGCGAGCAACCTGCGCATCTTCGCTGGATTTAACGCCGCTCACCCCCACCGCGCCTAGGCACTGGCCGTCCTTCATGATGGGTACACCGCCTTCAAGCATGCCCTCCAAGCCGGGCGCACTGAGGAAGGACATGCGTCCACCATTAATCATTTCCTCGTAGATCTTACTTTCCCGCAGGCCCAGCGCCGACGTGCGGGCTTTCGCTGGCGCGATTTGGGCAGAAATCGGAGCAGCACCGTCCAGCCGCTGAAACCACATTAGATTACCTCCGTCGTCCACTATGGCGATGGACACGGCCCAGCCGTGTTTGAGGGCTTCTGCCTCAGCTGCTGCTGCAATGGTTTTCAAATCTGGGAGTTCAAGCGTGGCTTTGTTCTTCATACATACATCCAAAAAAAAGTGTCAGGAAAGGCAAAAACACCAGCATAACCGCTCCCGCGCCCCTGATTGACCCGTCTGAAAAGAGGGCAACCCTGCCAAATATCGGGCTAATGCTTGGGCCCGATTCGGCGTAAGGCCTTGTAAGTGTCTAAAATAGCGCTACCTTACACAGTAATCTTTTGGAGATGCACTATGAGTGAACAAGCAACCTATTTGGAACAAGGTCTGGATTACGGCGTTAGCCTGGAGCAGCGCAATAAAGTTTTGCGTAACACCTACTGGCTGCTCGCGCTGAGCTTGATACCCACCGTTTTAGGCGCTTGGGCTGGTGTAGCGTTCGGACTGGGCCAGCTGTTTAGCGGCGCCCTGGGCATAGTGCTTTTCTTGGCTATGGCCTTTGGCTTTATTTACGCTATCCAAAAGACAAAAAACTCTGCTGCCGGAGTACCCGTGTTGCTAGCCTTTACCTTCTTCATGGGCCTGATGATGTCCCGCCTGATCGAGTCGGTGCTTGGCTTTAAGAATGGGCCAGACCTGATCATGACCGCTTTCGGCGGAACGGCGGGGGTATTCCTAGTCATGGCCACTCTGGCTACGGTCATCAAGCGCGACCTGTCGGGCATGAACCAATGGCTGTTTGTCGGTGTTATCGTTTTGCTGGTGGGCGGCATCATCAATATGTTTGTCGGCTCCACCGTGGGCATGATGGTCTTGTCCATGGCGGCCATTGGCATATTCAGCGCCTACATGTTGTATGACATCAAACAAATCATCGATGGCGGTGAAACCAACTACATCACCGCCACCTTGGCGCTCTATCTGGACATCATCAATGTGTTCCAGAGTCTGCTGGCGCTGCTGGGCATTTTCGGCGGCGAGCGCGACTGATCGCAAACCGAAACCGCAGACCCCTCCAAGGGACTTTGCTTCTTCGAAACACAGGCCCGTCAGGGCCTTTGTTCATTGTGGGCCTTGGCCATCGGCCTATACTGAAAGGCAGCAAGCAAGACAGGAATGTATGGCCATGGTGCGGCGCAATCGGATTCGGTTTTGGAGCCTATGTTTGGCCCTGACGGCGCAGTGTTCCTGGGCGGCTGAGGTGCAGGTCGCCGTAGCTGCCAATTTTTCAAGCACCATGCAGGTTATCGTCCAAGCTTTCGAACAAGAAAGCGGGCACCAGGTACGCATCATTACCGGTGCAAGCGGTAAGTTCTACGCCCAAATTAAAAATGGCGCTCCATTTCAGGTGTTACTGGCTGCTGACGCGCAAACCCCGCTGCTTTTGGAGCAAGAAGGCTTGGCCGTTGCCGGCAGCCGTTTTACCTATGCGCTGGGGCGCTTGGTCTTGTGGAGCCGCCAGCCTGACCTGGTGGACGCGCAAGGCGAGGTTCTACGCAGCACCCGTTTCAAGCGATTGGCTATCGCCGATCCCCGCCTGGCGCCCTACGGTGCTGCGGCAATGCAAACGCTGGAGCAGCTGGGCGTGCTGGCCCAGGTGAAAGACCGCCTGGTTCAGGGCGAAAGCGTGACGCAGGCCTACCAATTCGTGGCTAGCGCTAACGCGGAACTAGGCTTCATCGCCAGTTCCCAGCTCCTAGTCGATGGAAAACGCATCGCTGGCTCCTCCTGGCTGGTGCCCGAATCCCTACACAGCCCTTTGCGGCAGGACGCGGTATTGCTGAAGTCGGGGCAAGCCAATCCTGCGGCACTGTCCCTTATGCTTTTCTTGCGATCGCCACGCGCACGCACGCTGGTGCGCGACAACGGTTACTCCAATTAGACCGCCAAGCGTGATTTCCCCCGAAGATTGGAACGCCATTGGCCTGACTTTGCGTCTGGCGGGCATCAGTACCTTGGTCTTGCTGCTGCTGGCCAGCCCGCTGGCCTGGTGGCTGGCGCGCAGCCGTTCGTTCTGGCGAGCGCCAGTGGCCGCGCTAACATCACTGCCGCTGGTGCTACCTCCCACGGTTTTGGGCTTTTACCTTCTGGTGACGCTGGGGCCCGACGGCCCTTTGGGGCGGCTGACGCTTCTCCTGGGTCTGGGCACCCTGCCCTTTAGCTTTGCCGGATTGGTGGTCGGCTCGGTGGTGTACTCCCTGCCTTTTGCGGTGCAACCCCTGCTGCATGCCTTCCAGAACATGGGTGACCGTCCACTGGAACTGGCCGCCACCTTGCGCGCCTCGCCGCTGGACGCATTTTTCAGCGTTGCCCTGCCGCTGGCTTGGCCTGGCTTTGTGAGCGCCGCTGTTCTCAGCTTCGCGCACACGATTGGCGAATTCGGCATGGTCTTGATGATGGGCGGCAACATCCCGGGCCAAACCAGAGTGCTCTCAACCCAGATTTACGGGCATGTGGAAGCCATGGCCTACACCCAGGCGCACGCCTTAGCGGCGGGTATGTTGGTTTTTTCATTCGTGGTGCTGCTGGGTCTGAACCTGCTGCAAAAACGCGGCTTACGCATGGGGGGTTAGGCGTGTCCGCTGACAACCACATCTCGCTGCAATGGATCCGCTCAGCCTTTACGCTGGAAGTGGATATCAGTCTTCCGCCACAAGGCATTACTGTCGTGTTTGGTGCCTCGGGCTCAGGCAAAACCAGTCTACTGCGATGCGTCGCCGGTTTGGAGCGACCTGCCCAGGGGCTGGTGCGAATGGGCGGCCAGGTCTGGCAGGATGCACAAACCTTTCTGCCCACCTGGCGCAGGCCGCTGGGCTATGTGTTCCAGGAGGCCAGTCTGCTCCAACACCTCACGGTGCAAGGCAATCTTCACTTTGGTCTGCGCCGCAGCGCGCAGCGGCAGACCGGGCAAAAGCATCTGCAACAAGCGATTGAACTGCTAGGCATCGGGCACCTGCTGGCGCGGCGGGTACAAGAGCTGTCGGGCGGCGAGCGCCAACGCGTCGCAATTGCCAGCGCCCTGGCCCTGCAACCGCGCGTGCTGCTGCTCGATGAGCCACTGGCCGCGTTGGATGCCGCAAGGCGCCAGGACATACTCCCTTGGCTTGAACGGCTTCGGGACGAAGTCCATATTCCCATGTTGTACGTGACGCATGCGCTGGACGAAGTGGTGCGATTGGCCGACCACCTGTTAGTGCTGGACCAGGGCAAGCTTGTCGACAGCGGGCCGGTGGCCCAGGTGCTGGGTCGCAGCGCTGGCAGCATGGCCAGCGGCGAAGACCTGGGCGTGCTGCTCCACGCTAGCGTGCAAGAATTTGACCCTGCCTGGCGCCTGATGCGCGTGGGCTTTACCGGCGGCAGTCTGTGGGTCAAAGACAAGGCGCTGGCTTTGGGTGCGCCCGTGCGCATCCGCGTGCTGGCCCGTGATATCAGCCTGGCCGTCGGCCCGCCTCCGGTCAGCAGCATTCAAAACCTATTGCCAGTTACGGTGCTGGAAATAAGGGCTGACGCGCATCCCTCGCAGTGCCTAGTGCAGCTTTCCTGTGGAAGAGCCGAAGACGCCAGTGTGCTGTGGGCACGTATCACGGCGCGCGCTGCCCATGCCTTAGGCCTGCAGACAGGCGTGTCTGCTTGGGCACAGGTGAAATCGGCGGCTTTAGTGGGGGCCTAGAGCTAGGCGCCTTGGCTCTCGGCCGGCGCTGCAAGGCAGAAAAGGCGGGACCAAAGTCTATCTGGACTAGAATGCGTGGTTTTCCGCGGCAAGTACTGCGGGCTTTGGATCAGGCAGCCGTTTGCCTGAGGGCCCATGGGCGGCTACCGCATCTGATGGATCTACTATGAAAGCTGGCATTCACCCCAATTACCGCGAAGTTTGTTTTGTGGACTTGTCTAACAACTTCAAATTCGTCACGCGCTCCTGTGCGAACACCAAGGAAATGATCAAGATGGAAGACGGCCGCGAACTGCCGCTCTACAAGCTTGATACCTCCAGCGAATCGCACCCTTTCTACACCGGAACCCAGAAGTCGGTAGATAACATGGGCGGACGGGTTGAGAAATTCCGCAACCGGTTCGGCAAAACCGCAGTCAAATAAGTGCCGCAGGCGCAGGCCTGAAGCACAATCCAAGGCAGCCCGGAATCCCGTGCTGCCTTTTTTTATTTTTCCATTTAGCCTTTGAATACCACTCCTGCCATCGTCACCCAAGCGGGCGCAGCGCGCCTTCCTCGCCTGGCCTTGCTGTCTTTGTGCCTGGTGTATATCCTGGCGGGTTTTGTCGGCCGCAGTGGGTGGAAATTCGCCGATATGGGTGCACTGGGCTATATGGCCGAGTTGGCCTGGGGCCAGGCGGATTGGTGGTATCCGACGCTGGCGGGCATACCTTCTGAACAGGGCGCGCTACTGCCTTATTGGCTGGGCGCCTGGATGTTGCAATGGGGTAGCAGCGCTCTGGAGGCGCAGTGGCTGGCGCGTATCCCTTTTATTCTGGCGCTGGCCGTGGCTATGGCGGCACACTGGTATGGCACGTATTACCTGGCGCGCAGTCCCCAGGCCCAACCCGTTGCCTTCGCTTTTGGCGGACAGGCCAACACCACCGACTACGCACGCTCTATCGCCGACGGCGGACTGCTGGCTTTTATTGCCTGCTTGGGACTGGCGCCGATGGCGCACGAAACCTCGCCCGAGTTGATTCAACTGGCCTTTGTAGGGGTGTTCCTGAGCGGCGTTAGCGCACTTCCCTGGCGACCCCAGCAGGCCTGCCTGGCGCTGGTGATTAGCCTCTTGGGCCTGTCCATCAGCGGCGCGCCGAGTTTGGCCGTGATTTTTGGCCTCGGGGCTATGGTCTTTGAGATATACCAGTTGTTTTTGACTGCCGGCCAAACGCCTCGTTTGTACCGTGGTAAAGCGGGAATTGTCGTCTTGCTGATGAGTACGTTGGCGTGTGCAGCTATTGCCAGCGCGCTGGATTTGTGGCGCTGGAAGCTGGATAACCCGCTACACCTGGCCTCGCCCTGGCAAGGCTACACGGAATTGTTGCTTTGGTTTACCTGGCCGGCCTGGCCCTTGGCTTTATGGACACTGTGGGTATGGCGCCGACAGCTCTGGAGCCTGCATGCCAGCCGGCACCTTGCCTTGCCGCTGCTCGTGGTGCTTACCGTGTTGGTCGCCAGCTGGTGCATGCATTCTTCGGAACGCACTTTGCTGCTGGCCTTGCCCGCCCTATCGAGTTTGGCGGCATTTGCCCTGCCTACGCTGAAGCGCCAGGTGGCCTCCCTCATCGACTGGTTTACGCTGTTATTTTTTACCGGTTGGGGCCTTGTGTTGTGGGTGCACTTTATCGCTATGTTTACCGGTTTTCCGGTCAATCCGGCGATCAATATTGCTCGGCTGGCGCCAGGCTTTGAGGCACAATTTTCCTGGTTTGCTTTATGTATTGCATGTATCTCCACCGTCGCCTGGGGTAGGCTCGTGCATTGGCGGGTGGGGCGCCACCGGCGTGAACTCTGGCGCAGCTTGGTACTACCCGCTGGCGGTATCGCCTGGTGCTGGACCCTCATGATGAGCATGGGCATTTCCTTGTTTGACTACACCCAAAGCTACGATCGCTGGGCGACCCTGGTGGCCCAGCAGGTCAGCGCACCGGGCTGCGTGCGTAGTGAGCAATTAAATATTGGCGAAATTGCAGCCTTGCGCTGGATCGGAAATTTGCCTATCAGCGCCCCCACATTAAGCAATGACTGCCCCTGGCTGCTCATTGCACCAGGTCCGGATCATTCCTTGCCGCCACAAATTGACGCGGAGCAGTGGGCGGCCAAAAGCCTGGTGCTGCATCCTGCCGACCGCAATTTAGGCGTGTGGGTGTTGCAGCGGCGCTAGCCAAGGGCTAAGCGCCCTTTAAATCAAATACCGCAATGCTTTCCACGTGCGCGGTATGGGCAAACATATTGACCACCCCGGCCGCTGTGCAGCGGTAGCCGCCCTGGCTTACCAACACAGCAGCATCGCGGGCCAAGGTGGCGGGGTTGCAACTGACATACACAATCCGTCGCGGGGGCATCCAAGCGTCTGCACTTTGCGCTTCTTGCATGAGAGCGACCAAAGACTGCACCAGGGCAAACGCACCTTCGCGCGGCGGGTCCACCAGCCATTTGTCTGCCATGCCATCGGCCCGCAAAGCTGCGCTGTCGATTTCGAACAAATTGCGCGCCACAAAGCGTGTCGACGCAAGACTTTGCGAAGGTCCCCGAGCCGCTTGATTCATCCGGTAGTTGTCGCGTGATCGCGCCACCAGCGACTCGGCGCCCTCCACGCCTAGTACCTCGCGCGCCTGGGTGGCCAGGGGCAGCGTGAAATTGCCCAAACCACAAAACCAATCAATCACCCGCTCGTTTTTTTGTACCGCCAATAGCGACAGTGCGCGCGCGACTAAAACCCGATTGATATGCGGATTGACCTGGGTGAAATCCGTGGGGCGAAATGGCATAGTGATGCCGAAATCGGGCAAGCTGTAAGCCAGCGCGCCAGTGCGCGCTTCGCCGGCGGGGTCCAACAAGGCAATGGTGTCTGGGCCCTTGGCTTGTAGCCACCATTGAAGGCCCGGCCTTTCCAATGCAAAAGCGCGCATCCTGTCTCGATCTGCATCACTGAGTGGGAGCAGATGCCGCAAAACTAGCGCTGTCACATCGCCCTGGGCATCGGCGCTGGCCGGCCCACCGCGGTCGCCAATGGCCAGTTCAATTTGGGGAATATGCTGAACTGCGTCCATGCCAGCGATTAAGTCGCGCAGGGGCAATAGCATGTCACTGACATGTTGTGGCAACACCGGGCAGCGCTTCATGTCCGCTACAAAATGGCTTTTGCGCTCGTGAAAACCAATCAACACCGCACCTTTTTTACGCACGAAGCGCACCGACAAACGGGCGCGGTAACGGTAGGCCCAGGCCGGACCTTCAATCGCCCGCAAGATGCGATCAGGGCGCAATTTACCGATGTGGTGAAATTGGTCTTCCAAGGCTCTTTGCTTGATCGCCACTTGCGCCGCCGGATGCAAATGCTGCATCTTGCAGCCCCCGCAGGCGCCTTCGTGCAGGCCAAAATGCGGGCAGTGCGGCACCACCCGCTGAGACGACTCTCGATGTACCTCGGTGAGCGTACCTTTATCAAAACTGGACTTGCTGCGATGGATGCGGGCGCTGACCACCTCATAGGGTAAGGCTCCGTCGATAAACACCACCTTGCCATCGGCGCGGTGTGCCACGCCCTGGCCTTCAAGGTCCAGACTGAGCACCGTCAAATGTTCTTGCAGGCCAAGGGCTGCGGCGATCTGCGCCGGGTCCAGCACATGTTTGGGAACAGCGCCAGGCTGTGCGGGAGCCATCCCCATGGATGGAGTCGCAGGCGCGGGCGCCTTGGTTTGAGACATCAATATCAACCCGGTTAAGCGCTAGCAAGGGCCAGCGGCGTGTTAGCGAATCGGCAGGTATTTAGCCGGGTCCACCGGTTTACCCATTTTGCGCACTTCAAAATGCAGCTTCACCTGGTCTGCATCGCTATTGCCCATTTCGGCGATTTTCTGGCCCTGCTTGACTAACTGCTCTTCTTTGACCAACAAGGTCTGGTTGTGGGCATAGGCCGTTAGATAGGTTGCGCTATGTTTCACGATGATGAGGTTACCGTAGCCCCGCAGCCCGGAGCCGGCCCACACCACTTTGCCCTCGGCCGCGGCCAGTATGGGGGTGCCGGCGACGCCACCGATATCCAAACCTTTTCGGTTTTTGGCTTCGTCAAACGTGGCCACGATGTCGCCGCGCACCGGCCAGATAAAGGACACATCGTCTTCAATCACGGTAGCCGGTGCAGCTACCACCGCAGGCGCGCTGGCAGGCGCAGCCTGCGAAGCCACCGGCGCGCCAGGCGCACTGGCTGCCTGCGCGGGCTTGCCCGCTGTAGGAAGCGGCGTTGCCGAAATCTTGGAAGCAGTCACTGGACGTGCCACCACAGCCTCCTCTGAAGTGCCTGGCGGAATGATGCGCAGGACCTGTCCCGTCTCGATCCGATTCGGGTTATCCAGATTGTTCCAGCGCGCAATATCACGGTAGTTTTGCCCCGCTTCCAAGCCGATACGCGCTAGGGTGTCTCCCTGTTTGACGGTGTAATAGCCTGGTTTGCCGGCATTTTCCGCACCTGGTGTTGTGGCAGCGGCCTGGGGTGCTGCAGATGGTTCGGAGGCGCTTGGTCCCGCATGGCCGACCTTGGAAGCCGGCGTTGCCGGCTCGCGCTCAGCGGCATTTTTTTGGACCGCTGGCGCGTTGCGGTCTTCCACCGGCGCGGGTCGCAACTGCTGACTGCCACAGGCCGACAAAAGTACCAAGCTTAGGCCCATTAAGGGCCAAGAATAAACCTTAACTTTATTCTGCAAGTCTTTGATATTCATATTTTTATTCCCTTTTTTGGCTCTACGCCACGCCGGATTTTAAGGGCACGAAGTGAACCGCCTCCAGTACCGTCTGGCGCACGCCCTGGGCTGTCTTGTCCAGCACCACCAGCGACTGCCCCTTGGTCGTACCGGTTTTCAAATTCGCAGGCCCGGTCTTACCCACCACCGGCGCGATCAAACGCCCGCCTATCGCCAACTGATCAATCCAGGTCTGTGGGATCGCTTCGCCACCGGCTGCTGCGATGATGGCCGCATAGGGCGCGCCTGCCGGAAAGCCCAGCATGCCATCGCCAAACAGCAGATGCACTGTCGTAAGTCGTAGAGGACGCAGGTTCTCGCGCGCCTTGTCGTGTAGACCCCGCAAGCGTTCGATGCTATAGACCTCAGTCGCCAACTGGCTGAGCACCGCCGCCTGGTAGCCGCAGCCGGTGCCAATTTCCAGCACCCGGCCCAAACGCCCGTCCACACCTTTGCGCAACAGCTCGATCATGCGCGCCACCACGCTGGGTTTCGAAATAGTCTGCCCCAATCCGATCGGCAAGCTGGTGTCCTCGTAGGCCTGGTTGGCCAGTCCGCTATCGACAAAACGGTGGCGCTCCACTGCGCCCATGGCCTGCTGCACCAAGAGGTCACTGAGCCCCTGGGCCATTAGTTTTTCCACCATGCGCCGACGTACTGCGCTGGAATCCATGCCCAGGCCTTGCGGAAGGTTAAGCGCCGCGCTGGGTTTGGCGATTTTTGCCGAGACGCTGGCCGGCATCCGTGCCGGAAAGCTGGGCCGCTCTTTCATGCACCACCCATTAGCGCCATGCTTTGCGCCCAGTAGCTCAAGGCTTGGTGATCGGTCAGATCCACCGACAAGGGGGTGATCGCCATATGCCCCTGCTGGGTCGCATGAAAGTCCGTGCCCGGCGCTTCGTCCTTTGCGGGGCCTGCTGCGCCAATCCAGTACATGGTCTCGCCGCGCGGGCTTTTTTGGGTGATGACCGGCTCAGCCGCGTGGCGCTTGCCCAACCGGCACAGCTTGGCGTTGCCGATTTCAGCGTAGGGCCGGTTGGGAATATTCACATTGAGCAACCAGGGCGTATGGGTGATGAGCTTATTCGCCTGCATCGACAGCACCAACTCGCGGGCTTTGCGCGCGGCAGAGGGCAGCTCCACCCAGTCCTTGTCCACCTGAGAAAAGGCGATGGCGGGTATGCCAAAAAGATATCCCTCCATGGCCGCGCCTACGGTACCGGAGTAGATGGTGTCGTCACCCATGTTGGCACCATTATTGATACCCGATACCACCAAATCGGGACGGTAATCCAGCAAGCCCGAGAGCGCAATGTGCACGCAGTCAGCCGGTGTGCCGTTCACATAGCGAAAGCCATTAGCTGCGCGATGGACGTACAAAGGCGCATTCAGGGTCAGCGCGTTGGACTTAGCACTGTTGTTCACTTCGGGCGCAATCACCTCGACTTGGGCGACATCTTTCAGCGCTTCGTACAAAGCGAGCAGGCCTGGCGCCAAGTAGCCGTCGTCGTTGGAAATAAGTATTTTCATGGGTGGCTGATTGTAGGTGTCCGCCTTGACACGCCGCGCCCACGCGGGTGCTCTGTGAAGGGGCGAGGCGCACGTCCCCAGGCCGTCGTCGCGCGAGGGACAAGGTCGCCACGCATGCCTGCGTCGGTGCCCTCTATCATCGGTCTTTTATTGGAGAAATTTGTATGCACGCTTGGCTTTGCGAAAACCCCATCGGTGTCGATGCCCTGACCTGGAAAGAACTGCCCACGCCCAGCCCGAAGGCCGGTGAAGTGCTGGTGCGCATAGAAGCCGCCAGCCTGAACTTTCCTGACTTGCTGATCGTGCAAAACAAATACCAGATGAAGCCGCCGCTGCCTTTTGTGCCTGGCTCGGAGTACGCAGGCACTATCGAAGCCGTGGGGGAAGGCGTCAAACACCTGAACGTTGGCCAGTCGGTAGCTTGCCTGAGCGGCACGGGTGGTTTTGGCACGCATACCATTGCACCGGCCATGCTGTGCATGCCCCTGCCCCCAGGCTTTCCGATGGCGGACGCTGCTGCCTTCATCATGATTTACGCTACCTCGCACCACGCGCTGATAGACCGCGCTGCGCTCAAAGCCGGCGAGACCGTGCTGGTACTGGGTGCGGCCGGCGGCGTGGGCACCTCGGCCATCCAAATCGCCAAAGCCGCTGGGGCACGCGTCATCGCCGCCGCCTCCACCGATGAAAAATGCGCCCTATGCCGCAGCATTGGCGCTGACGAAACCATCAACTACAGCTCCGAAAACCTGCGCGAAGCCATCAAAACCCTGACTGGCGGCAAAGGCCCGGACGTGATTTACGACCCCGTGGGCGGCGACTTTGCTGAACCAGCCTTTCGCTCTATTGCCTGGCGCGGACGCTACCTGGTCATCGGCTTTGCCGCAGGCCCCATCCCCGCCCTGCCCCTGAATCTGGCGCTGCTCAAAGGCGCGTCCATCGTGGGCGTTTTCTGGGGTGACTTCACCAAGCGCGAACCGCAAAAAAGCATGGCCGCCATGGCCGAACTGTCCCAGTGGTATGCCCAAGGCAAGATCAAACCGGTCATCGACCGCACCATGCCCATGTCCGAACTCAAAGCCGCCTACGCCCATATGGGCTCGCGGGCGGTGATGGGCAAACTGGTGATGGTCAACGAGTGATTGCCCCTGGGTTGCATAAACCATAGTCAAAAAAATACCACCCCGATTTCCCGCAGGTGGTACTTGCGGCCCACTTACACGGGCCAATGGCAGACTGCGCACAGCAGCGCAGGCTTTAGCCTCCTTTTTTAGCCCGCTTGCCCGGGTTTTTCTTGCTGCGGGTCGCGACACCGCGCTCCAGGCTGACGCGTTGGCCGTGGCCGCCGGTACGAGAGCTCATACCCGCTGGTGGTTTGGGTGTGGGGGTAGCTTTACGATCTGCTTCGGTAACGATGGAATTGCCCATGAGAATCTTTCCTGATGAATTAAAAATGAGATGGTGTATTTGACCACTTTTTTCGAATTGCCCCGCCGCGGCTTAGGCGCGCAGTGCTTTTCGCAGATCTACGCCCAATTCGGGCTTGTGCGCAAAAGGGTCGGTGGGGTTGCGCGAAAGCAATATATCCTCCATGCGCACCTGCACCGAGCCGATAGATTTGGGATGGCTGTAGACGTAAAACTGATTGGCGGCCACGGCGTCGAACACTTTTTGCGCCACTTCGGCAGCCGAGACTTTGCCGCTGCTGACGGCTTTGTCGCTCATGGCCTGGCTGATCAGCTGGCTGCGCGTAGGGCGCGAAGCTTGCATGCCCGCAGGCCGATTACGGTGGCTTTCGCTGATGCCAGTGGGCACAAAGAAAGGACACAGCACGCTGGCGCTGATCTGGTCGGTCACCAATGCCAAATCCTGGTACAGGGTTTCGCTCATGCTGACCACAGCGTGTTTGCTGACGTTGTAAATGCCCATATTAGGCGCATTGAGCAGCCCAGCCATACTGGCGGTATTGACAATATGTCCCTGAAAAGCAGCGTCTTTTTCGGCGGCGGCCAGCATCATGGGGGTAAAGACGCGTATGCCGTGGGCCACGCCCATCAGGTTGACGCCGATGACCCATTCCCAGTCTTGCAAGCTGTTTTCCCAAATCAAGCCGCCCGAGCCGACACCGGCGTTGTTAAACACCAAGTGCGGCGCGCCAAAACGCGCCAAGGTGGCGACGCCCAAAGCTTCGACCTGGTCGGCTTTAGACACGTCCACCCGCATACCCAGCACTTGCGCGCCCGCAGCCTGCATCTCAGCCACAGCGCGGTCTAGCGCGTCTTGCTGTACATCGGCTAAGACCAAGTTCATTCCTAACTTGGCGCCTATGCGTGCGCATTCCAAGCCGAAGCCCGACCCTGCGCCGGTGAGTATCGCCGTCTTATTGCGAAAGTCCGAAATCATACGAAGCGTCCTATCCGTGAAGTTAAAAATTTATGCGATGACGGCGCGCAGCACATAGCCGATGCGCGGAAAGTGCACGTGCACAGTGCCCGCGCGAGGGTCTTGGCGGCGAAGGGTGTAGCGGGTGCGGGTGGCGGCCATCAAAACGCCTTGCGTGGGTTCCTGGCCGAAGGTCTCGGCGGCGACGCTGACCAAAGAACCAAGGGCAATGCCATGGTCGTCCTGAAAAACATCCGAGACCGGCAATGCCGCAGCTTGGCTACTATGGGCCAGACCAATCGCTTGCTCGGCGCTCCATTTTTCAGAGGTGCCGTGGCCCAGAGCGGACATTCGGTCCATCCAGGCCATTACGGCAGGTGTGGCATCCAAAATACCAGCCATCACCGGCACCACGTGGCGCGTAAACCACAAGGGGTGGTAGGCCGCAAAGTCCGCGACACACGGGGCATCGCCTAGCAAAAAGGGCTGGCCATCGAGCATGTGCGACAAGCGCCGCAAATAGGACCTGTAAATGCCGCTGGCATCGCCCGGGCGCAGGCGTGTCATCCCCCCGGACATCGCGCTGCGGTCCGCACTAAAGGCCTGCGCTGCTTCGGGCGGCGCATTGGCAAACAAAGCGGCGGCGCCTTTGGCGCTAAGGTTGTAGCCCATGGCCGCCCAAAACAAAGTGCTGTCAGCCCACTGCGCCAATACCCGCGCTACGCCTTTGCTTGCCTGTGGGTACAGGCTGGGCTGCGGCTGCAAATGCTCAAGTACTTCGCAGATGAGCGCGGTATCGCAATAGATGTCCGCGCCCATTTGCAAAAACGGTGTTTTTCGGTAGCCGCCGGTCAGTGCCAGCACATCAGGCTTGGGCAGGATGTTGGGCACGCTCACGCTGCGCCAGGCCAAGGCCTTGTAGCCTAGCACCAAGCGCACTTTTTCTGAAAACGGGGAAATTTTGTAGTGGTGCAGAACCGGGGTTAAGGCAGATTCAGACATGGGAGCTTCCGGAGGTGGCTTTGGGTTTGCGCGGTGCAAAAATCATATGCAAAGTCGCGGGTATGTCGCGTACCTCGGCGCCTTCGAGCACGCCACGCGCTTGCAAAGCGCGATGCAGCGCCGGTAAATGGTAATGCGGCACAGCGGGGTATAAATGGTGCTCCAAGTGGTAGTTCACATGGTGCGGGAACAGAACGGCACCCAGCACCCGATTGGGCCAATTGCCGAATGTACGGTTGCTGCGCGCAGCCGTCAAAGGCGAGGATAAATCGTTTACCGCACCATGCTCGCATACCGCGCGCAAGCGCAATATGGGTTGTAGCGCGGTCATCAAAGGTAGGATCCACACCACCAAATAGACCACCAGGCCTTGCCAGCCCGCGACGGCATAGATTACCAGCGGCATGGCGATATGTGCGCCTACGACCCAGTAGCGGTCCTGCCGCGCCGCCTTGCGTAATTGCGGCGAGGTGTCATCCAAGGGGCGGATGGCGCGCTGTGTGTCTTCGTTGATAGCCGGCGCACCGAAGAAATACGCATAAGTTTTCCAGGCGTTCCAGCCGACGATGTCCTGCGCCAGCTTGCGCAGCAAATAGGCCCTACCACGAGGGTAGCCGCCGTGGATGGCGGTGTCCGGGTCTTCGCTGCCGTAGAGGTTGTTGTGGTGCAGGCGGTGGGTCACCCGGTAGGTACACATAGAGACGCCACTACTCATGCCGATCAAGCGCCCCAGTACATCGTTGGCGCCGCGATGCGACAACAAACGGTAATGCGCCGCCTCGTGCGAGAGGATAAACAAGCTGTGCTGAGCGATGCCCATCAAAGCGATACCCGTCAGCATCCAGGGGCTACCCCACAGACCAACGATTAGCGCGCCTGCAGCCGCAAGTAACAGACCGGTTTGCGCCATCGCCAGCATTGAACGCACATCGTCCAGTTGGGTGAAAGGCAGTAGTTCCTGTGCACTCATCGCTTTGCGGGCCTGGGCATTGAGCGCACCTGGGGCACGCAAGTCGTCACGAAATTCTTCTCCATGCGCCGCGCTACCGTGCGGTACCAAGTCTGGCGGATTGGCTTGCGCATCCGCAACCGGTGAAGCCATCGCTGCAGGCTCAGAGAGCGCTCTGTTGTGCTGCGTCATGCTCGCTCCTGTGTAAAGACCCTCGCACTGGGTCAGACTAAATCAACTTGACCAACTGCTTGCCGAAATTGCGCCCTTCAAGCAGACCCAAAAATGCCTGCGGCGCGCTTTCTATGCCCTGCGCAATGGTTTCGCGCGCGCGCAAGGCACCGCTGGCAACCAAAGCGCCCAATTCGGCTAAAGCGGCAGGCCAGACCTGTGGGTGCTCGCTGACGATGAAGCCCTGAAAACGCAGACGCTGCATCAATATCAGCTGCGGCGCGGTCATAGGAATCGGCGTGCCGTTATAACCTGCAATCATGCCGCAGACAGCCACCCGGCCAAAGGCGTTCACCAAGGGCAGCACGGCATTCATCACCATGCCGCCGACATTTTCAAAATAGCCTTCAATGCCTTGCGGGCAGACCGCATGCAGCGCAGCAGACAAACTAGCGGAATCGGCATGCTGCTTGTAATCCACGCAGGCATCAAAGCCCAACTCGTTCACCACATAAGCGCACTTGTCCGCACCACCGGCCACGCCCACTTTGCGGCAGCCCCTGGCTTTGGCCAGAGCGCCAAAAGCACTGCCCACTGCGCCCGAGGCCGCGCTCACCACCAGGGTGTCACCCGCTTTGGGCGCGATGATATGGACCAAGCCGTAATACGCCGTCACGCCGGGCATACCCACTGCGCCCAGATAGGCGCTCAAGGGAATACGGCTGTCATCGACTTTGCGCAGCATGCCGGTCATGGCCGCAGGCACCAAGCCGTATTCCTGCCAACCGCCCATGCCCACCACCTTGTCACCCACGGCAAAGCCGGGCTTGCGCGATTCGATCACCTCCCCCACGGTGCCGCCAAGCATGGTTTGGTTCAAGGCTTGGGGCTGGGCATAGCTTTTAGCGTCGTTCATACGCCCACGCATATACGGGTCCAGGCTGAGGTAATGGTGTCGCACCAGCACCTCGCCCTCCTCCAATTCGGGCGTTGGGGTGCTGACCAGGCTGAAATTGTCTAAGCCAGGCGGCCCGCTGGGGCGGCTGCTGAGGTGGATTTGGTGGTTAAGCGGCATTTTTTACTCCGTGTTGCTACCCGTGGCTGCACGCTGCAAAAGCGTGGCCGAGCGGGAAACTTCTTTCAGGTATTTGAAAGTACCCACGGCCATGGCGCAGGCCCGGCCTTTGGCATCGTAAATCGTCGATTGGGTAAAAGCCAGCGTAGCCGTGCGATGTAGCAACTTACCGCGCGCCACCAAGGGGCCGCTGGCCGCTTGCATAAAACTGGTTTTCATCTCGATAGTCACCACGCCTTGGCGAGGTGTGTCGCTACGGGCGGCGGTGGCCATAGATACGTCCAGCAAAGTCATGAGGGCCCCGCCATGTGTCACACCCAGCGAATTCTGGTGCTCGGGCAGCGGCGCATAGCCAATTTCGGAATGGCCGTCGGCGCACTGCGCGAGGACAAAGCCCATATGTGCGACAAAAGGGATTTGCAGCCCATCGCCGCCCAAAGTGCGCCAGGAAGCAGCCGCCTTATCGGCAGCGGATTGCCCCTCTTTAGCCACCCGTCACCACGCTCACACCGCCGTCCACCGCCAGCCATTGGCCGGTGATGTGTTTGCCAGCGTCGGAGGCGTACAGCAGGCACAGGCCTTTAAGGTCTTCGTCATCGCCCAAGCGCTTGAGCGGGGCATGCGCGGCCAGACGCTCTTCACCCATGGCCTTGAGGGTACCGGCTGTCATTTTGCTGGGGAAAAACCCCGGGCAAATCGCGTTCACTGTGATGTTGTACTTGCCCCATTCGGCGCCCAGGGTGCGGGTGAAGTTGATGACCGCGCCTTTGGAGGTGTTGTAGGCCAGGGTATTCATGCCCTCGGGGTTGCCACCTAAACCGGCAATCGAGGCGACGTTGATGATGCGGCCTGCGCGCCGGGCAATCATGCTTTTTTTGGCGATCGCTTGGCTGAGCAGAAAGTAGCCGCGCACATTGAGGTTCATCACCTTATCCCAGGCATCGATGGGGTGGTCTTCTGCAGGGGAGCCCCAAGCCGCACCGGCGTTGTTGACCAGAATGTCCACATCGCCCATGCGTTGCAGGGTTTCGTCAGCCAAACGGGCGATTTCGCTGTCTTTGGCGCAATCGGCAGCGATCCAGCGGGCATCAATGCCTGCGGCTTGCAACTCGGCGGTGGCCTGCTCCAGGTCTTCGGCTTTGCGCGAGCTGAGCATGATCTTGGCACCGGCCTCTCCCAGCGCATGGGCCATTTGCAGGCCCAGGCCACGCGAACCGCCGGTCACCAGCGCAGTTTTCCCAGTCAGGTCGAACAATTGTTGAATAGTACGTGTCATAGCGTGTTCCGATTGAAGAGTTGAAGGCGGCAGCCACAGCGG
>CAMBFN010000010.1 GCA_945865425.1 Comamonas sp. lk
TGTTTTTTCAGTGTGCTGCAAAACGGGCAATGGCAGCCGGTGGAGCCGGTTCTCAAAGACCCTGCAACGATTTACCCCAAAGGCAATTAAATGGACAGTTCGGGCAAAGAAATTTCACAAGATGCGCTGGCGCAATTAGCCGCCATCATCGAAAGCCGCAAAGTCGCACACGGTGGCGACCCACAGACCAGCTACGTCGCCCGCCTTTTTCACAAAGGGCCAGACGCTTTTTTGAAAAAAATCGGCGAGGAGGCCACCGAAGTGGTGATGGCTGCCAAAGACCTGGACCATGGCGGTGACCCAAGCAAGTTGGTAAGCGAGGTGGCGGATCTGTGGTTCCACTGCCTGGTGGCCCTGGCGCATTACGGTTTGCATCCGTCGGACGTGATCGCCGAGCTGCGCCGGCGCGAAGGAATTAGCGGCATCGAAGAAAAGGCTCTGCGCAAAGCCCTGCAACGCGAAGCCCAAGAGCCCTGACTTAAAGCCCTGATTTAATATAGTTGCTGCCCAACAACCGCATTGTTTTGCACCCCCGCCATGGCCACCCATTCGCACACCGCCCACGACCCAAATTGTCTGTTTTGCAAAATCGTCTCTAAGCAGATTCCCTCGCGCACCGTGTACGAGGACGACGATTTTTATGCCTTCCACGACATCGCTCCCTGGGCGCCGGTGCACTTTCTGATCATCCCCAAGCTGCACATTCCATCGATGGCGCAGGTCGGGCCCGATGATGCCGCGCTGATGGGCCGCATGATGGCCCTGGTGCCTGTGCTGGCCTTGAAGGAAGCTTGCAACCCTTATCCGGACGGGGGCTTTCGCTTGGTGACCAACACCGGCTTAGAAGGCGGGCAGGAGGTGCGCCACCTGCATTTCCACGTCATGGGCGGCCCCAGGCCCTGGCTGCGAGGCTGAAAACACGCAAACCGCGCGGGCAAAGCCTGCGCGACTAGAATTCGTCCTCACTTAGGAGAACCGTATGGGTTTGTCAACAACGCACTTGATCATTTTTCTGGTCATCATTGTGGTGATCTTCGGTACCAAAAAACTGCGGAACATCGGCTCGGACCTGGGTGGCGCGGTCAAAGGTTTTAAAGACGGCATGAGTAATGGCGGCGACAAGCCGGCTGAAGCTGCGCCCGCTGCCCCAGCGCAGCAAGTGGCTGCCAACCCGCCCTCTGCCAACAAAGACGCTATCGACGTCGAAGCCAAGGCCAAGCACTAAGCCTCCGGCTGTGGGTCTGCCGCCTTTGCATGAGATTTATTTAAGTGTTTGATATTGGCGTCACCAAGATCGCCATCATCGGCGGTATTGCCTTGATTGTCATTGGCCCGGAAAAACTTCCCGGCCTGGCGCGCACCTTTGGAACCATGCTGGGCCGCGCACGGCGCTATGTGGCCGATGTCAAAGAAGAGGTCAACCGCTCCATGGACCTGGACGAGTTGCGCAAGGCGCAAGCCAGCTTGCAAGACGCAGCCCAGGCAGTGCAAAGCTCCATAGACCAAAGCACCGCCGCCATAGAAGCCATAGAAAATAGCCTCGCCGAGGCGAATTCCCAGGACGCCAATAGCGAACCCGTCCCCTATTACTCCTTTTACCGACCGGTGAAAAAACGCTGGCGCGCCAAGATCGGCGCTACCCCCAATTGGTACAAGGCGCGTAATGGTGTGCGCACGCGGGCGCTTTCCGGTGCTGCGCGTGTGGCGCGCTTTCGGCCACCTAAAGCCCTTTGATGAGCGATAACAAGCCTACTGACGACGAACTTTCCGGCACTGAGCAGCCTTTTGTGCAGCATTTGTTCGAGCTGCGAGATCGCCTGCTGCGCGCGGTCTACGGCATCGCTGCGATATTTGCAGTGCTGGCCTTTTTCCCTGGTCCGTCCAAGCTGTACGACTATTTGGCGATGCCCTTAGTGAAGGCCTTGCCCGAAGGCTCCAAGATGATTGCGGTTGGCGTGGTGTCGCCATTTTTGGTGCCGATTAAAGTAACCGTGCTGGCCTCGATCGCATTGGCGCTGCCTTGGATCTTGTACCAGCTATGGGCCTTTGTGGCGCCGGGTTTGTACAAGCATGAAAAAAAGCTTGTGATGCCGCTGGTGGCCGCCAGCACCTTGCTCTTTTACACCGGCGCGGCGTTTTGCTACTTTTTTGTATTCGGCCAGGCCTTTCCAGCGATTCAAAAAATGGCGCCTATGTCGGTTGCCGTGAGCCCGGATATCGAGGCCTACCTGGACTTTGTGGTGACCATGTTCATCGCCTTTGGCGTGGCCTTTGAGGTGCCGATCGTGGTGGTGATACTGGCGCGGATGGGCGTGGTCACGGTCGTGCAGTTGCGCAATTTCCGCAGCTATTTCATTGTCGCAGCGGCAGCGGTGGCTGGCCTGGTCACGCCGCCCGATCCGGTATCCATGATCGCCCTGCTGGTCCCCATGTGTCTGCTGTACGAGCTGGGCATTATTGCGGCCCAAATTTTCATCCGCCATACCCAGGCACCCGAAGAGCCGCCAGCACCCGAAGGCGCATCCAACACCGGCAGTTAACGCGGCATCTTGCCCGGTCTGGGACGAACACCGGGGGTGATGCTCAGGGCCAGCACGGTCTTCTTGCGTTGAATCTCAACCGTGGCCGGTACACCGGGTTTGAGAACCGCCACGGCTGAGAGCAAATGCGCCACATCGTCTACTGATGTTCCGCCAATCGACAACACCACATCGCCCGGCGCCATGCCCGCCTTACCCGCTGGGCCGCCTTGCAGCACTCCCGTGACGGCGACGCCACGCTCGGCCACGATACCAAAGGCTTCGGCGATTTCAGGTGCCAGCTCATTAGGCTCGATGCCGATCCAGCCACGCGTAACTTGGCCGTCGCGCACAATGCTTTCCAACACCTGCTTGGCGGTGGAAATCGGAATGGCAAAGCCGATGCCCAAGCTTCCGCCCGAGCGCGAGTAGATGGCGGTATTTATGCCCAGCAAGCGTCCTTGGCTGTCTACCAAGGCGCCGCCCGAATTGCCGGGGTTGATGGCGGCATCGGTCTGGATGAAATTTTCAAAGGTGTTGATGCGCTGGTTACGCCCCAGCGCGCTGATGATGCCGCTGGTGACGGTTTGGCCCACACCGAAAGGGTTGCCAATGGCCAGCACCAGGTCACCCACCTGGGCGTTTTCCGAGTCACCCAAGACCATGACCGGTAGTTTGTCTAGCTCGATTTTGAGAACCGCCAAATCGCTGTCGGGATCGGTGCCTATGACTTTGGCGCGGGTGCGGCGCCGGTCGTTGAGCACGACTTCAATCTGCTGTGCCCCTTCCACCACGTGGTTATTGGTCAGCAGGTAGCCGGTGCTACTTACGATCACGCCACTGCCTATGCCCGAGGACGGCTCATCGGGGTCGGCGTCGGGGTCGTGGAAAAAGCGTTCCCAGGGGGGCAGCGAATTTTTGTCGCTAGTTTGTCCTTTGCTGACGCTGATGCTGACAACCGCCTGCGCTGCGTTGTGCGCGGCAGTGCGAAAGCTGCCAAACGGGACTTCGCCCTTGACCAGCGTCGGTGCCTGCACCAAGCCCAGGACGCCCCCGCCTTGCGGCATCAGCCAGGCAGGCTTAAGGGTCAGCACCACAAAATAAGCTGCCAGTAGCACGGTGATGCTTTGGGCAAAAAGTAACCAGTAACGCTTCATGAACTTACCCAAAGGCTTGCGCCGGAATGCGGCGCGTAAGTATCAAATTGTAGGCTTGACAATGCACAAGCCTTCGTCACGTCGCTGTATGCCACCCTTGGCTTGCACACGTGCCCCGGGTGTTTGTCCGTGGCGCAGATAATCTGTCTATAGCGCCCCAGCGGCGCGACTACCCACCCGATGCGCCAGCCCATGACCGAACACCTTACCCTGCTTGCGGCTTTTGACGCCCTGTTGGAGCCTCAGCGCTTCAAAGACTATGGGCCTAACGGCTTACAGGTCGAGGGGCGCCGCCCGGTGCGCAAACTGGTCTCTGGCGTCACCGCCAGCTTGGCGCTGATCGAAGCTGCCATCGCACAGGACGCGGATGCGATTTTTGTCCACCATGGCTTGTTTTGGCGCGGTCACGACGGGCGGGTGACCGGCTGGTTGCGCCAGCGCTTGGCCCTGTTGCTGGCCCATGACATCCACTTGTTTGCGTACCACCTTCCCCTGGACGCCCATCCGCAATGGGGCAATAACGCGCAGTTGGGTCAGCGCTTGGGTTTGCAAGCCCAATCGCGTTTTGGCGAGCAGGACTTGGGCTGGTTGGGCGTACCCCAGGCTGGTGCTTTGGCCCATTCGCAGGCATTGGCCGACCATGTGAAGTCCGTGCTGGGCCGCCCGGTGGTGATGGTGGCGGGCAAGACTGGGCCTGTACAACGCATCGCCTGGTGCACCGGCGGGGCGCAAGGCTATTTCGAGGCGGCGATTGCGGCTGGGGCCGATGCGTTTATCACCGGCGAAATATCCGAGCCCCAGGCGCACTATGCCCGCGAGTGCGGCGTCACCTTTATCGCCTGTGGCCACCACGCCAGCGAGCGCTATGGCGCGCCGGCCGTGGCGGGGCAGGTGGCGCAGCAATTAGGCATTGCGCACGCCTTCATCGACGTGGACAACCCGGCCTGAAGGCTCCAAGCATGGCGCAATCGACTTTTCCGGTTAAACCCTTGGCCATCACTATGGGCGATGCGGCAGGCATTGGCCCGGAAATTATTGCCAAAGCCTATGCCGCGCAGCCCGCGCAGATGCAAGCTAGTTTTGTAGCTGGTGACGTCCAGGCCATGCGCCGCGCCAGCGCCCTGGTGGCGAAGGGGGCTCAAGGACAGGTTTGGCCGGTAGTGCAAATAAGCGATCCGCAAGAGGCCTTGCATCTGCCGCCTCGCTGTATTGCGGTTTTGCAAGTGGGCGCGCCCATGCAGCCGGTACCCTACGGCCAGGTCAGCGCGGTGGCAGGCGAGTTTGCCGGACGCTGTGTGCAATGGGCCGCGCATCAGGCGCTCGATGGCGCAATCGCTGCCGTGGTGACCGCGCCACTCAACAAACAAAGCCTGTCCGCAGCGGGCCCGCCGTTTGATGGATTTCCCGGCCATACCGAGATCTTGCAGTCGCTGGCCGCGCAGCATGCGGGCTTGCCGGTGGCGCGTTTGCCGGTGCGCATGATGCTGGCTAACGAGGAGTTGCGCACTGTGCTGGTCAGCATCCACCTGTCCTTGCGCCAGGCCATTGAGACCGTGACCCAGGCTGGCGTACTGGAGACCATCTGCATCACTGATGCCGCTTTACGCCCGGTGCTGGGCCGAGCGCCGCGCATCGCCGTGGCCGGGCTCAACCCCCATGCGGGCGAGGGCGGTTTATTCGGCGATGAGGAGCGTAGCATCATCGGCCCGGCGATTGCGGCCGCGCGAGAGAAAGGCTGCGACGCCAGTGGCCCCTGGCCGCCAGACACGGTTTTTATGCAGGCGCGTGCCATCGGCGCGCAGGCGCTCTTTGACGTGGTGATTGCCATGTACCACGATCAGGGACTGATTCCGGTGAAATATCTGGGGGTGGAGCAGGGCGTCAACCTGACGCTGGGCCTGCCCTTTGTGCGCACCAGCCCGGACCACGGCACGGCCTTTGACATTGCCGGCCAGGGCCAGGCCGATGCCTCCAGCCTGCTGGCCGCGGTGCGGATGGCGCGCCAGTGGGTGAGCGCAGCCCAGGGCTGAGCGCTTTCGCGACCTCGCCCACGCGTTTGCTGCGCTGCGGCAGGGCAAATCGGGTAACTGACGCTCAGCTACAATGACAGGCTACCTTTTAGTGATTTTTGCTGAGGATTCTCATGAGCGACACCCTCGCCGGTACCCCACCCCAAGACCCGAGCAAACGGACCTGGCTCATAGCCTCTTCCTGCGTAGGCGCAGCCGGTGCCTTGGCCACCGCAGTGCCCTTTGTTAGTTCTTTCCAACCCTCCGAGCGTGCCAAAGCCGCCGGCGCAGCGGTTGAAGTCGATATTTCAGCGGTCAAGCCCGGTGAAAAGCTGACGGTTGAGTGGCGTGGCAAGCCGGTTTGGATAGTGCGCCGCACTCCCGAGCAATTGGCAACGCTCAAGGGCTTGGAAGGCGGATTGGCCGACCCGCAGTCCCAACGTAACCCCGACGAGCTGACTCCTAAGTACGCACGCAACGAGGCGCGTTCTATCAAGCCCGAGTTTTTGGTCGTGGTAGGTATTTGCAGCCATTTGGGCTGCTCACCGTCCGACAAATTCCAAACCGGCGCTCAACCTTCACTGCCCGATGACTGGACAGGCGGCTTTTTGTGCCCCTGCCACGGTTCGACCTTCGACATGGCCGGCCGCGTCTTCAAAAACAAGCCGGCGCCGGACAATCTTGAGGTGCCGCCGCATATGTTCCTCTCCGACAGCAAGTTGCTGATCGGCGAAGATAAACAAGCTTGACCCTACGCCTTCGGAGCACACCATGGCTGAATTCAAAGAAATTTCCCCCAACGCGCCTGCCGCTGCCAAATTAGGCAACTGGCTGGAAAATCGTTTCCCTTCAGCGTTTGACGCTTACCGGGTTCATCTTTCTGAATACTACGCGCCCAAAAACTTCAACTTTTTTTATATTTTCGGCGGCTTGTCGATATTGGTGCTCGTGATCCAGATCGTGACCGGGATCTTCCTGGTCATGCATTACAAGCCTGATGCTGCTCTGGCCTTCGGTTCCGTCGAGTACATCATGCGTGATGTGCCCTGGGGCTGGCTGATACGCTATATGCACTCCACTGGCGCCTCAGCCTTCTTTGTTGTGGTCTACCTGCATATGTTTCGCGGCCTCATATACGGCAGCTACCGCAAGCCGCGCGAGCTGGTCTGGTTGTTCGGTTGCGCCATCTTTTTGTGCCTGATGGCAGAAGCCTTTATGGGCTACCTGCTGCCTTGGGGCCAGATGAGCTACTGGGGGGCGCAAGTGATCGTGAACTTGTTCGCCGCTGTGCCATTTATCGGTCCCGACTTGGCGCTGCTGATTCGTGGTGACTACGTGGTGGGCGATGCCACGCTCAACCGTTTCTTCGCCTTCCACGTGATCGCTGTGCCCCTGGTCCTACTGGGCTTGGTGGTGGCGCATTTGCTGGCATTGCACGATGTGGGTTCCAACAACCCCGATGGCGTTGAAATCAAGGGCCCCAACGCACCTAAGGATGCCAAAGGCAAACCTTTGGACGGTATCCCTTTTCACCCCTACTACACGGTGCACGACATTTTTGCGGTCAGCATGTTCCTGATGGTATTCACCGCCATCATTTTCTTTGCGCCTGAATTTGGCGGCTACTTCCTTGAGTACAACAATTTCATACCGGCTGACCCGCTCAAGACGCCTTTGCATATTGCGCCGGTCTGGTACTTCACACCCTACTACTCGATGCTGCGCGCTATTACCGGTGAAATGGTCTATGTGCTGATCGCCTGTATTTGGCTGGCCGTCTTTCTGGCTCTAACCCGCGGCAAATTAGCTGCATTGTTCAAAGTGGCCGCGCTCGGCGCGGCAGCGGCAGTGACCGTCATGATGCTCAACACCGACGCCAAATTCTGGGGTGTGGTGATTATGGGTGGCGCGGTGGTGATTTTGTTTTTCCTCCCATGGCTGGACAATTGCGACGTCAAGTCCATCCGTTACCGCCCCGATTGGCACAAGTACATGTATGGCGTCTTTGTCATCAACTTTGTTGTCCTGGCCTACCTTGGCGTTCAGCCGCCGTCCCAGATTGGCGAGCGGGTGTCGCAGGTTGGAACCCTCTTCTATTTCGGATTTTTCCTGCTGATGCCATGGTGGAGCCAAATCGGCCAATCCAAACCGGTGCCAAGCCGTGTTGTTTTCGCTGCGCACTAAGCTGGAGTTATTGAAAATGAAAAAATTTGTACTCAGCTTTTTGACCGCGTTGGCCTTGGTGTCGGGCGCACAGGCTAGCACCGGCGGCATCACGTGGGACAAAGCGCCCAACAATCTGAACGACATGGGCTCCTTGCAAAACGGCGCCAAAGTGTTTGTCAACTACTGCCTCAACTGCCATGCAGCGGCTTTCATGCGCTTTAACCGCTTGACGGACATTGGCCTGACTGAGCAGCAGATCAAAGACAACCTCTTGTTCACGACCGACAAAGTGGGTGAGACCATGAAGGTGTCTATGGACCCGCGCCAGGCCAAAGAATGGTTTGGCGGCAACCCACCAGACCTGACGGTGATAGCGCGTTCGCGCTCTTCGGGTCAAGGTAGCGGTGCTGATTACATTTATACCTATTTACGCAGCTACTATCCGGATGACTCCAAAGCAACGGGCTGGAACAACCTGGCATTTCCTAACGTGGGCATGCCCCATGTGTTGTGGGAATTGCAGGGCAAGCGCGTGCCGGTCTATGGCAAAGAAGTCGTCCACGGCCATGAGACGGAAATCTTTAAGGGTTGGGAGCAAGTTAGCCCCGGCAAGATGACCCCGCTGGAATACGACCACATGGTGGGCGACCTGGTGGGCTATCTGCAGTGGATGTCCGAGCCGTCTCAAAGCAAGCGCGTTCAGGTAGGCGTCTGGGTCTTGATCTTCCTGACCGTGATGACCGTGTTCACCTGGCGCCTCAATGCTGCCTTCTGGAAAGACGTGAAGTAATTCAAAGGTGCAATGCGCGCCGGTTTGCTAGTCAGACCGGTGCCAAGTGTCAGAGTGGGTCTGCAAAGCGCACCCACTCTTTTTAATTTTTAGGAGTCCCCGCCATGATGGTGCTGTATTCAGGAACAACCTGCCCTTTTTCTCACCGCTGCCGCTTTGTGCTTTTTGAAAAAGGCATGGACTTCGAAATCCGTGACGTTGACTTGTACAACAAGCCTGAAGACATCAACGTCATGAACCCCTACGGGCAGGTGCCGATTTTGGTCGAGCGTGACCTGATTTTGTACGAGTCCAACATCATCAATGAGTACATTGACGAGCGCTTCCCGCACCCCCAACTGATGCCCGGCGACCCCGTGGACCGCGCCCGCGTCCGTTTGTTCCTGCTCAATTTCGAGAAGGAATTGTTTGTGCATGTGACGACGCTGGAGTCACGCAGTACCAAAAATAATGACAAAGCCTTGGACAAAGCCCGCGCCCACATTCGCGATCGCTTGACCCAATTAGCACCCGTATTCTTGAAAAATAAATTCATGATGGGTGAGAGCTTCTCAATGCTCGATGTAGCCATCGCACCGCTCTTATGGCGCTTGGAGTACTACGGCATTGATCTGAGCAAAAACGCAGCGCCTTTACTCAAATATGCTGAGCGTATTTTTTCGCGCCCCGCCTATATTGAAGCGTTGACGCCCTCCGAAAAGGTCATGCGTAAATAAGGCCCTCTGACTAGCCATAGAGCGCCAGTGATGTCGCAAAGCCCCGTCGTCAGTTCCACGAGACCGTATATGGTGCGCGCCATGTATGACTGGTGTGTGGACAACCAACTTACCCCGTTTATCGTGGTGGCAGTGGATGCCAGTGTGCGCGTTCCGACCGAATTTGTGCGCGATGGTGAAATTGTGCTCAACATCAGCATGGGCGCGACCAGCAGCCTGACGCTGAGCAATGACTATATTGATTTCAAAGCGCGCTTTGGCGGCGTGGCGCGTGACATCAGCGTGCCCATGGGTCGCGTGTCGGCCATCTATGCGCGTGAAAACGGGCAGGGCATGACCTTCCCCATTGAGGTGGCAGCGGCCAAGCCCGAAGCGTCCGCACCGGTGCATCCGGTGGCTCCAGCGCCCGTATTGAGTGGCGTACCAGCAAAACCGAGGGCCACCAAACCCAAGCGGGCTCCATCGGGTGCGAATGCGCGCGAAGACCCCAAGCCCCCTGGCAGCAG
Source organism: Comamonas sp. lk (assembly GCA_945865425.1). Classification (GTDB taxonomy): domain Bacteria; phylum Pseudomonadota; class Gammaproteobacteria; order Burkholderiales; family Burkholderiaceae_C; genus Allorhodoferax. Next base: position 9,864 of record CAMBFN010000010.1, read on the forward strand.
TCCACGCCCGGCGCTGACGCGCATCAAATAAGCCGACCTTGCGCAAGGCTCGGTGCGAGACCTTCAAGTGCAATGGTCCTTGCAGTCCCTACGTTAGAATTCCCCCCGTGCCGATTTAGCTCAGTTGGTAGAGCAACCGCCTTGTAAGCGGTAGGTCATCAGTTCGAATCCGATAATCGGCACCATTTTGAAAGCCAGCATCGCGCAACGATTGCTGGTTTTTTTGTGTGTGTAAATAGCGATGGAGCGGCGTTTTTAAATGGCGCCCCCAATTGCCAAAAAAAAGAATAACAGGCACATGGCAGCGAGCCATACTGCGAGTACTGTCACAATGATTTTGAGCATGACTTTTCTCCGCTAGCGCCAAATTCGCCAAACCCGATTTTATCGGGTGTAGATTCTCTGGATATGAAACCTATTGTGCGACGGACAAAATGACAGACTGGAAATTCAATGGATATGGATATGGATATGGAGCATGGGCATGGTTGAGCAGCAAAAAGGATCGCATAGGTCTTGGCGCAGCGCACTGGCGATCGCCTGTGCCTTGGTCTGCCTAAGCTTGACGGCCTGCGAAGAATCCCCGCAAGAGCGCTGCGTCAAATCCCGCCTGAAGGTCTGGGACGCGCATTCTGAAAAAACACCCTGGCGCATTTCCGAGGCCACCGGGCAGACCCGCAGCGATTTCGAGGCTAAGGCACGCGGGTGGTGTGCGCAGGAAAGCGGCCAGCCTTAAGCAACAGCCGGTATGTGCTTCAGAGCAAACGCCGCTTGACTTTCTTGTCCCAATGCCGCACCAAAATTTGCTTGTCGCCCTCGTAGGCTTCTAAGCGACCGGTGATGCGGAAATGGGTAGCAGTGGCAGTCATGGTGCTATAGGTTTCGGTACGCGTGACCCAATTGCCGCGCGAGGTTTCCATGCTCCAGTGGCATTCCTGGCGGGCAGATAAAGGGTCGTGGGGCAATATGCTGTAGCGCTCGCGTCCGCGCCCCCAGGTCGTAAGACCATGTTCCATGTTGGTGATGTGGCCAAAGTCGTCTTCAATCACCATACGTCGCTCGCCGGTGGCTTGGTCAATCGTGACTTCCCGCTTGTTCCAAGGGGCGTCCAGCGTTTTTAAGCGAACGGCGGGCGCAGCCTGGGCCGGCTCAAAATGCGGTGCTTTTTCACCGCGTACTTTGGGGCGCACTGGCAAGTCCATGTGGCTGGCGCCGGTATGCACCGTCAGCCTTACCGGGGTCGGCGCCGGCCAGATCAGCGGCCAGTAGCTGGTGGACAGCGATACCCGCAGCTTGTGCCCCTTGGGGATGCGGTAGGCCACATCGTCCAATTGGATTTTCACCGTATAGACCTTACCCGGCTCTAGGGACTGCGGCTGGTCGTGGCTAGCGTCGCCGTGCAAATGCGTCAGATTGGCCACCGCGTAGGTCAGACGAGATACTGCGCCATCGGGCCAGATGCTGTTGAGCCGCACCGCCACATGCGCCACCGGCTGGTCCACGCTAAATTTCAGGGTCAGTACCGGCGCTCCGACCAGGTCGATGTCCTGGCCCAAGGGGGTGCCGTCAAAGCACAGGGAGCCAGAATCGTCCTGGCGCTGGTCGCCTGGAAATTCTGGCCCCAGCCAAATAATGCAGTACTCGCCGCTGTCCGCGCCCGTATGCTGTGGCGAGCTAATCGTCTGCTTGCGCGCGCTGGCACGCTCTGCGCCCAGACCGTCGGCATTGAGGTGCAGGCGCTGGCCCTGGTCTTTGGCATTGGGCCAGACGGTGTTGCTCACCCAGCGACCCTCAATGCGGCTGATGCTGGCGCCCGGCCGCTGCACCTCCATGATGTAGGTGCGAAAAGCCGGGTCCTGCTCCACGCCGGTTTGCGCGCCTTTTAGCCAGCGGTCCCACCAGCGCAGCGCCTCTTGCAAAAAGCCAATGCGGGGCTCGGGTACGGCAAAGTGCGGGTATTTGTGCGCCCAGGGGCCGATGATGCCTTTGACCGGGCTTTGCACTGTGCCCACCAGACGCGGAACCGCATTGGTATAGGCGTCATTCCAGCCACCAAACGCCAACACTGCCGCTTTGATGGCGCCTATGTCTTGGTTCACCGAACCGCGCTTCCAGTAGGCATCGCGGTGCGGGTGTTGTAGCCAGTCGATAGCCAACAGGGGCTCGGTATTCAGGCGTTCCAGCCACATGGCGCGCCATGCCTTACCCACCAGCGCCGGGTCTGGCGGTCGCGAGGAGTAGCCAAACATGGTGGCTGACCAGCCCATGTTTTCCGACAACAGACAGCCGCCTTTGTAATGGATGTCGTCGGTGTAGCGGTCGTCGGTGGAGCACAGCGTGATGATGGCTTCCAAGCCTTCGGGCTGGCGCGCTGCCACTTGCAAGCTGTTAAAGCCGCCCCAAGAGATTCCCATCATGCCCACGCGCCCGGTACACCAGGCCTGCTGGCGCAGCCAGGCGATGACAGATTCTGCGTCCTGCAATTCCTGCTCGCTGTACTCGTCGTGCATCAAGCCTTGCGAGTCGCCGTTGCCGCGCATGTCTACCCGGATGCAGGCATAGCCGTGGCCAGCCAAATAAGGGTGGGTGAGGGCGTCGCGCACGATGGTGCCGTCGCGCTTGCGGTAGGGTAAGTGCTCCAGGATGGCGGGCACCGGGTTCTTGGCGGCGTCTTTGGGCAGCCAGAGGCGCGCGGACAGCTCGGTGCCATCGGGCATGGGAATGATTTGGTGCGCGATTTCGCGCACCGCGCGGGGGAATTTGCTTAGGGTTTTCATGGCGGCGACCTTAGCGTTCGCCATGCACCCTGTCAAATCGGGAAAACCAGACGTACCTGCCCGTCCTGGGTACGGCCTTGCATGGCCTGGGCCTGTCTACCTGCAAAACGCTGCGCCAGGGCATGGTGCAAAGCCGCCAGCGTGCCGGCTGGGCTACGGTGGTCCAGCGGTGTGCAGATGAGCTCCAGGCTGCCGTCGTTATGGCGGACCAACTCGATAGCGCGCGCCTGGCTGGGCCAGTCAATCAGGGAGGCGGTGGCAATTTCCCAAAACCCCCGCCCGCCCCCGGCACGGGCCTGCGGGCGCGGCGGGTGCGCGTCAATGCGGTGGATATGGCGGTGTCCTACCAACCAGGCCAGCACGCAGGCATGGCGGTGCAGCACATCGGTGAGCGCTTGGGCGTGCACACGTTCCGGGTCATGGCCCCGGCGATTGACCAAGGAGGCGCAGCCATGGTGGCTGGCCAGCAGGGCGCGGCGCCCCGGCGTACGACCCACCTGGTGCAAACAATCGTGCAGCCAGGCCAGTTGTTGCTTGCCCACGCTGCCCTGGTAATCGCCCCAGGGGTGGTTGGTGTCGAGCAGGATGATGCGCACATGTTCGGTGTCAATGTAGGTGTCACGTTGCCCCGGTGCGAGCTGCGCATAACCCTGCGCGCCCGCTAACGCATGTTCAACTACAAATTCTTGTGCGCTGATGATGCGCCGCCCGGCATCGGGTGCGATGGCGCGTGTGCCAGGGCCTACCGTGGTTTGCGAAAACGCTTCGGGCTGGTCCAAAAAAGCGTGCAGTGGATCGGCTGGTGCAAAGCCCGTCGGTTGCGCCAGGGTTTTGAGCGTGCCGGTGGCAATGGTCTCCAGAGCGGCGTTGCTTAGGGCCGTGCCTTGGCGCAGCACATCGTGGTTGCCAGCCACGCTGGTCCACGCAAAGCCCAGGCCTTGGCTGCTTACCACTGCGCTGGCGCGCGCCAAAAAGTCTTCTATGACCGGTAAACCCAGTGCCTTGCCGGCGCAGGGCAGGTCGCCCTGCGGGCACCAATACGGCCACAGGCCACCGGGCTGCGTGGCCAGCCAGTCCTGCGCGCCCGCAATGTCATGCACGCCGCCGTAGGCGGACAAAGACGCTTGCCCGCCGCTTACCAGTGCGATAAAGGCCTGCAATTCATTGGCCTGCGCGTTGTCAATGTTGTCGCCGGTGAAAAGCGCCAGGTCGTAGGGACGGCCGCTGGCGGGGGCAAGGGGCTTGGCACTCAGTGCATCAATATGCGCTGCCAGGGCAAAGTGCGTGAGCGCTTCATAGGGCCGGTGCATGTGCAATAGCGGCTGCCACAGCGGCTCTTGCCCGCGCAGCTCCACCCATTCGCAGCGCGCTGGCGAGGCACTGTCCATGACATGCGCGTCGCTGATGTGCACCAGGCTAAGCAGAGTTTGGCCGCTGCCATGCGGGCTGTGGCCGCCCAAGTCGCTGCGCACGATGTAGTCTTGCAGCGCGGGCTTTGCCCCTGCGGGCATTTGAGGTAATTGGCTGGCCATACGTTTATGGGGGGTGGCGTGGTCACAATACGGGGTTTTGCCGAGCGGGCTGCCCGCAGGCGGATCTTCCCCTATTCGCGTGAAGCATTCATGAATCCAGTTTCCCCCCAGTACCTGATTGGCGTTGACACCGGCGGCACCTACACCGACGCTGCCATTATCGAAGCCGCAGGCCAGCGTGTCATTGCCACGGCCAAGTCCATCACCACCAAAGGCGATTTATCCCTGGGCGTGGCCGATGCCATTACCCAGGCGATTGCCGCCTTGCCCCAAGGCCTGCGGGCGCAAGACATTGCGCTGGTCTCGGTCTCCACCACCTTGGCCACCAATGCGGTGGTAGAGGGCCATGGCAGCGCTGTGGGCGTGCTGCTGGTGGGTTTTGACGCAAGCATGGCCGAGCGCACTGGCATTACCAAAGCCTTTCCCGGCATGGCCATCGAGCGCATTAGCGGCGGCCATGACCACAATGGCGAGCAGGCCGCGGCCTTGGATTTGGATGCCTTGGACGAAGCCATTGAGCGCATGGCGCCGCAGGTGGACGCGTTTGCCGTGGCCGCCGCATTTGCAGTGCGCAACCCGGCGCATGAGCAATTGGTACGCACCCGTATCGTGGAAAAAACTGGTAAGCCAGTGACCTTGTCCATCGAGCTGTCTTCCAGCCTGGACGCGCCGCGCCGCGCGCTCACTGCCACGCTCAATGCGCGCCTGATTTCTCGCGTCACCCATTTGATCGACGCCGTACAAAGCGCGATGGCGCAACTCAAGATTGTGTGCCCGCTGATGATTGTCAAAGGCGACGGCACGCTCGCGCTGGCGCACAGTGTGGCCAAGCGCCCGATTGAAACCGTGCTCTCCGGCCCGGCGGCCAGTTTGGTCGGGGCGCGTTGGCTGAGCGGCCTGGACAACTTCATTTTGTCGGACATGGGCGGTACCACCACCGATGTGGGTGCGCTGATCGACGGCCTGCCACGCGTCAACCTGGACGGCGCCGAAGTGGGCGGCTGGCGCACCATGGTGCGGGCCATCGACGTGCGCACTATTGGTTTGGGTGGCGACAGCGAAGTGGCGCTGGCAGGCAACGGTCGCCTGGAAGTGCGGCCCCAGCGCATCGTACCGGTCTCGTTGCTGGCGGCGCGCTACCCGCAAACCATTGGCATGCTGCAAGCGGACCTGGCCGATGTGGATGGTGGCAATTCCCTGCAAGGCCGTTTTGTATTGTTGCCGTTTGGGGCCAAAGGGCCGCGCCTGTCGGACGAACTCTCGGCGCGCGAGAGCGAATTATTGGCGCAAGTGCGCACCGGCCCCACGCCCATGCGCACGCTGGCTACCTCTATGAACGCGCAGCGCGCGATTACCGCGCTACAGCGCAAAGGCCTGATTCAAGTAGCTGGATTTACCCCTTCGGACGCTGCCCATGTGTTGGACATGCAAGCCAACTGGTCGCGTGAAGGTGCCTACCTGGCGGCGCAACTGGGCTGCCGTTTGCGTGAGATGAAGATGCCCACCGAAGAGCGTACGCGCGCCTACGCCCACGCGGTGTGGAGCGAAACCGTGCGCCTGAGCGCGCGCGTAATTTTGGACACCGCGCTGGGCTTTAGTCTGCCCGATGACCGCATCAGCCAGGCGATCTGCAATGGCGAGTCGCTGGTGGGGCTGGCCCAGGTCAGCATCAAGCCTTCGGTTCCCGTAGTGGCCGTGGGAGGACCGGTCAAGGTTTATTACGGCGAGCTGGCGCGCCGCCTGGGCTGCGAAGTGGTGTTTCCGCCTAACTGCGATGTGGCTAACGCCGTGGGCGCGGCCACGGGTGTGGTGGCTTATACCGCCGTGGTGGAAGTGCATGGCGACGGCAGCGGCGTGTTCCGCCTCACCGGGGTCGCCGACACGCAAAGCTTTGGCAATGCGCAAGCGGCCTTGCAAGCGGCCCATAGCGCTGCCGAGCAGGCGGCGCTGGCAGCAGTTAAAGCCATGGGCGCAGCGCAGCCTGAGGTGGAAGTGTCTGAACACAAAAGCTATTACCCCAATGCAGTGGATGACCGAGGTTTGATGCAGGCGGTGGTGACCGCACGGGCGGTGGGGCGGCCTTAAGGTTTGGCACCTTACGAATGAAAAACCCTCTGCTACATTAGTTCACCCGCCTAGATTCGTGGGGGCACCTTGGGGCTTTTCTGACGGATGGCCTACCTGCCCGGTTCTTTTTTGCATGCTGTCTGTTTCCAATCTTTCTTGTGTTCGTGCGGACCACACCCTGTTTCGTGGGGTGGGTTTTGACTTGGCTCCCGGTGAGTGCCTGCACTTAGAGGGTGGCAATGGCGTGGGTAAGACCAGTCTGCTGCGCATCCTAGCCGGCTTCTCGCCTGCAGCCCAGGGCGAGGTGCGCTGGCACGGTGAGCTACTAGGCAGCAGCGCCTGCCGCCTCAACCAAGATTTGCTCTACCTGGGGCACCAACTGGCTCTCAAAGAAGAACTCAATGCGGTAGAAAACTTGCAAGCCGGTGCCGCGATTGCCGGCACGCCGGTCGCTGCAGACGCGGCCTTAGCAGCCTTACAGCGCTTGGGTCTGGGCAGCCGTGCCGCACTGCCTGTTCGCGTGCTGTCCCAGGGCCAAAAGCGACGCGTGGCACTGGCCCGGCTGGTATTGCAGCTGCAGCCGCTGTGGTTGCTGGACGAGCCCTTTGTGGCGCTGGACGGCCCGGCGCAAAATTTGGTCGCAGGTTTCATGGCGGCGCATCTAGAGCGCGGAGGCATGGTCTTGTTTACCAGCCACCAGCCGGTGGACATCGGGGGGCGGAGCCGCAGCTACCGCCTTGGCACATGAGCCCATTTGTGGCCGTCTTGCAGCGCGACTTGCGGCTGGCGCTGCGGCGCAAAAGTGAGGTGCTGACGGCGGTGTTCTTTTTTGTGGTGGTGGCGACCTTGTTCCCGCTGGCGATCGGACCCGAGCCGGAGACGCTGCGCAAGATCGCACCGGGCATATTGTGGGTAGGGGCAATGCTGGCCAGTTTATTGTCGCTAGGTCGTTTGTTTGCACCGGACTATCAGGATGGCTCGTTAGAGCAAATGGCTTTGTCGCAAGTCCCGTTGCCGGTATTGGTGGCGGCCAAGGTGACAGCGCATTGGCTGCTCTCGGGCCTGCCGCTGACGCTGCTCTCGCCGTTGTTGGCGCTGCAGTTTGGCTTGGATGCGCCGACCATGGGTGTCTTGCTGCTGTCCCTGTTGGTGGGCACGCCCTTGCTCTCCTTTGTCGGTGCGGTGGGGGCGGCATTAACCTTGGGGGTGCGCGGTGGCGAGGTGTTGTTGTCTTTGCTGGTGCTGCCTCTGTATATTCCGGCACTGGTGTTTGGTTCAGGCGCGGTAGAGGCCCAGCTCAGCGGACTGGAGTATGGTGCGCAGATGTCGATATTGATGGCCATGCTGTTGCTGGCCGGTTTTTTCGGGCCTTGGGCCTGTGCCCTGGCTTTGCGCATAGCGCTTGAGTAAATGGAACAATTAAGAATTCGCTGGTTTCAATGGGCTGCACCGCAGTCTTTTTATCCCTTGGCCGGCCGGCTCTGGCCCTGGTTTGCCGGCTTGGCGGCTGCGTTGGCGCTGGTGGGCCTTTATATGGGCTTCTTTATTGCGCCCACCGATTTTCAGCAGGGCGAGGGCTACCGCATTATTTTTGTCCACGTACCCGCGTCCTGGATGTCCATGGTGATTTACCTGGCCATGGCGTTCTGGGCTTTTCTGGGCTTTACTTTTAATACACGTATCTCGGGCATGATGACCCAGGCACTGGCTCCGACTGGCGCCATGTTCACCTTTTTGTCTTTATGGACCGGCGCGCTCTGGGGTAAGCCGATGTGGGGCACTTGGTGGGTGTGGGACGCGCGGTTGACATCGGAATTAATTTTGTTCTTTTTGTACATGGGGTACATCGCCCTGACCAGTGCCATCGACGATCCGCGCCGTGCCGACCGCGCCGGTGGCCTGCTGGCTTTGGTAGGCGCGGTCAACGTGCCGATTATTTATTTCTCGGTGAAGTGGTGGAACACTTTGCACCAGGGCGCCTCAATTTCGGTGACCAAGGGGTCTAGCATGGCGCAGACCATGTTGTGGGCCATGCTGCTGGTGGCCTTGGCCTTTTGGGCCTATAGCATCGCCATGGCTTTGTACCGGGTGCGCGGAATTATTTTGCAACGCGAGCGCCACGCCCGCTGGGTGCAGGAGCTAGTCGCATGATCTGGGAAAGTTGGGATGCTTTCTGGGCCATGGGCGGCTATGGCCTGTATGTCTGGGGCTCGTATGCCGTGGTGCTGATATGCTTGTTGCTCGAAATCGTGCTCGCGCGTGCCGGGCAGCGTGCCAGTATGCAAACCGTACGTGAATTATCGGAACAGGAAGCCGCGCATGACGCCACGCCGTAAACGCTTTGCTATCGCCTTGGGCATTCTTGCTGTGGTCGGTGGTGCCACCACTTTGGTACTTAATGCTTTTCAGAGCAATCTGGTTTTTTTCTACTCGCCTTCGCAAATCGTGGCCAAGGAAGCGCCGGTGGACCGTACCTTTCGCCTCGGTGGCTTGGTGCTTGAAGGCAGTGTGCAGCGCGAAGGCGTGGCGGTACGCTTTCAAGTGACCGATACCGCCACCACCGTGCCGGTGCAGTTCTCGGGCATCCTGCCCGATCTTTTCAAAGAAGGCAAAGGCGTGGTTGCTCAGGGCAAGCTGGAAAACGGCGTGTTCCAAGCCAAAGAGGTGCTGGCAAAGCACGATGAAAACTATATGCCGCCCGAAGCCGCCGAGGCTTTGAAAAACGCCGCCAAAATCAATGCCAAAACTGCCACCTCGGTGGTCACGAGCCCCTGAATATGATTCCTGAAATCGGACACTTTTCTCTCTGGCTCGCTTTGGGCATGGCGCTCGTTCTGGGTAGCGTTCCCCTGGTTGGGGCGCAGACCGGGCGTGCGGACTTGATGGCGCTGGCTCGCCCGCTGTCTTATCTGCTATTTTTCTTTGTAGCCTTGGCTTATGCCTGTCTGACAGTTTCTTTTGTGGAGCATGATTTTTCGGTGCGCTATGTGGCTGCTCTATCCAATACCGCCTTGCCCTTGGAATACCGCATCGCCGGTGTCTGGGGCGGGCACGAAGGCTCTTTGCTCTTGTGGGTGCAGATGCTGGTGCTTTGGACCGTCGCCGTCGCCCTGTTTAGCCGCCATTTACCGAAAGAGGTGACAGCACGCATCTTGGCGGTTATGGGGCTGGTGGCTGTGGGCTTTTTGCTATTCATGCTGCTCACCTCGAACCCCTTTGACCGCTTGTTCCCGGCGCCGCTCGAGGGTCGCGACCTCAACCCCTTGTTGCAAGACCCGGGCATGGTGTTCCATCCGCCCATGCTTTATATGGGCTATGTCGGGTTTTCGGTGGCCTTTGCTTTTGCCATTGCAGCGCTGATTGGCGGCACCTTGGACGCGACCTGGGCACGCTGGACCCGGCCTTGGACCACAGTGGCTTGGATGTTTTTGACCATCGGCATTGCGCTGGGCAGCGCATGGGCTTATTACGAGTTGGGTTGGGGCGGTTGGTGGTTTTGGGACCCGGTGGAAAACGCCTCGCTGATGCCCTGGCTTTTGGGCACGGCTTTAATTCATTCGCTGGCCGTCACTGAAAAGCGCAATAGTTTCAAGTCTTGGACGGTGTTGTTGGCCATTTTGGCGTTTTCGTTTTCGCTCTTAGGGACTTTTCTGGTGCGCTCGGGGGTGCTGTCCTCGGTGCATGCTTTTGCTACCGATCCGGCCCGCGGCCAGTTTATTTTGGCGTTTTTGGCGGTGGTGGTGGGTGGTTCTCTTTCGCTGTATGCCTGGCGCGCCCCCGAGGTTGGCATTGGTAAACGCTTTGGCTTGTGGTCCAAAGAATCGGCCTTGCTGGGCAACAACGTCTTACTGGTGGTGGCCGCTCTGGCGGTGATGCTCGGTACGCTCTACCCCTTGGTGATCGACGCCCTGGGTATGGGCAAGATTTCGGTCGGTCCGCCCTACTTTGACGCGGTGTTTATGCCGCTAATGGCGCCTGCCGTGTTTCTTATGGGCATAGGCCCCTTGGCGCGCTGGAAAAACGCTGAGTTGCCAGCGCTGGCTATGCGCTTGCGATGGGCTGCGGCCGTGGCCATCGTTGGCGCAGTGCTAACCGGTGCGCTGGCCGGTGAAGTACGCCTGGTCACCACATTAGGGCTAGTCATGGCCTATTGGATAGTGGGCTCGGTAGCTACCGATTTGTGGGGACGCGTCCATCCCCAAGGGATGGATTGGGCCAATGCACCCGCCCGTTTGCGCCAGATTCCGCGCGCGCTGGCGGGCATGATGGTGGCGCACCTAGGCATCGCGGTGTTTTGTATCGGCGTGGCGATGGTCAAAACCTACGAGGTAGAGAGCGATGTCAAGATGTTGGTGGGCGATAGCACCACGGTGCGCGGCTATACCTTTACATTTGATGGAATCAAAGAATTACAAGGCCCCAATTACGTAGCCGCGCAAGGCCAGATGCGCGTCTCGCGCGATGGCCATCCTGTTGCGGACTTGCGTCCGGAAAAGCGCATTTACCGCGTGCAGCAAAACCCTATGACCGAGGCGGCGATTGATTCCGGTCTGACGCGGGATTTGTATGTATCCCTGGGCGAACAAGTTGCAGGTGGTGCCTGGATTGTGCGGGTCTATGTCAAGCCGTTTATTGACTGGATTTGGTTCGGTTGCCTGTTCATGGCCTTGGGCGGTTTGCTGGCTGTGACCGACAGGCGCTATCGCCGCCCGGTGGACGCACAGTGATGAAGCACGTGCGCTATCTGGTGCCCATGGGCATCTTGTTGGTCTTGTTGTATTTTCTGCGCGCCGGCCTCACGCTCGATCCCAAAGAGGTGCCTTCGCCGCTGATCGGCAAAAAGGCGCCTGAATTTTCCTTGCCGCGCCTGGACCAACCCGAGCGGCGTATCGGCCGCGATGATATGCGCGGCCAGGTGTGGATGCTCAATGTCTGGGCCTCTTGGTGTGTGGCCTGCCGTCAGGAGCACCCGCTTTTGGTGCAATATGCCAAACAATCCAAAGTGCCCATCTATGGCCTCAATTACAAAGACGAGCGCGCGGCGGGCATGAAATGGCTGGCCGATTTCGGCAACCCCTATACCGCCTCTATTTCTGACCGCGACGGGCGCGTGGGCATCGATTTTGGTGTCTATGGCGTGCCGGAAACTTTTGTCATTGACCGCGAAGGCGTGATCCGCTACAAGCAAATCGGCCCGCTCACGCCCGAGGTGTTGCGTGACACTATTGAGCCCTTGATCAAGCAACTCAACAGCTGATATGCGTAACTACCCAAGGAATCTTTGGCAAAGTCCAAACTCGTCATTGCGAGCGCAGCGAAGCAATCCATTTTTGCCTACGAATCAAGCACTTATGGATCGCCACGTCGCTACGCTTCTCACGATGACGGCCTTTTGCACAGCTTGCCTAAGCCGTTTTGTAATCACCTTGGTCTTGGCGCTGGCCTGCGTCGGAGCCTTCGCCGCAGAGGCATTGCCCGCCAGCGATGATCCTGCCCTGGAAGCGCGGGTGATGAAAATTTCCAATGAACTGCGCTGCCTGGTGTGCCAAAACGAAACGATTGCCGCGTCGCACGCCGAGCTTGCCGTGGACTTGCGCCGCCAGGTGCGCGAAATGCTGCAAAGCGGTCAGACCGAGCGACAGGTGATTGACTTTATGACCGCCCGTTACGGCGATTTTGTGCTCTACCGTCCGCCCTTCAAGCCGCTGACCGCTTTGCTCTGGATCGGGCCTGGGGCCATGGTTGTACTGGGCCTGGGCACCTTGTTCGTGGTCTTGCGCCGGCGCAGTCGACTGGCTGACGAGGCCTTTGAGGCCGATGACAAGGACGCGTCGCAAGACCCCCATCTTTCCTGAGAGACGCCATGACCGATGCGCTGCACACCTTGCTGGCCCCTTTTAAACGCCAATTGGCTGATCTGGAGCAAGCGCACGCGGCAGGCACGCTCAGCCAGGCCCAGCGTGATGCCGAGCGAGCCGCCCTAGAGCGGCGTTTGTTGGACATGCTCTTGCACGGCAGCGCTGTGGATGCACCCCTACCGGCCAAGCCCTCCTGGCCCTTGCTGGCCGGCCTGGCGGGTCTGGTACTGATTGTTGCCATTGGCGGTTATACCTACAAACGTTCAGCTAATCCGCCCCAAGGTGACGAAGAGGGCGCCGATGGTGCTCCCAACCAGGCCCAGATAACAGCCATGGTGGAGCAAGTGGCCGAGCGCATGAAGCAAAACCCCAATGATGCCGACGGCTGGGCCATGCTGGCGCGCTCTTACAGTATGCTGCAGCGCAACGATGACGCGCTGGCGGCCTACCAGAAAGCAATTGCCTTGGGCAAAGACGACGCTGGATTGTTGGTGGATTACGCCGACACCTTGGCGGTGAAAAACCAGCACAGTTTGCAAGGCGAACCCATGGTCTTGATCACCCGTGCGCTCAAGCTCGACCCCGACCACATCAAAGGTCTGGCGCTGGCAGGCGCTGACGCCTTTGAGCGCAAAGATTTTGCGCTGGCGGTGAAATACTGGAGCCGCATTCAAGCGGTCGGCGCGCCCGACAATGCGCTGGTGCAGCGTGTGGCCTCCAGCTTGCAAGAAGCGCGCAAACTGGCAGGTCTGCCCGCACAGGCTGCGCCCGCCGCTGCGCAAACCAAACCGCAGGCCCAGGCCGATGCGGGTCCTGCCGCTCCTGGTGGGCCTTCGGTGAGCGGCACGGTGAGTTTGTCGACCGAGCTGCGCGCTCAGGCCAACCCCGAAGACACCGTGTTTATTTTTGCCAAAGAGGCTCCCAATGGCCGCATGCCTCTGGCCGCCGAGCGCAAGCAGGTCAAAGACCTTCCCTACCAATTCACCCTGGATGACAGCAAATCCATGTCACCGCAAGCGCGCTTGTCTGGCGCCACGCAAGTGGTCATCAGCGCGCGCATTAGCAAAAGCGGCAATGCCATCGCCCAGCCCGGCGATCTGCAAGGCCAGTCAGCCCCGGTGGCGATGGGCACTAAAGACCTGCGCATTGATATCCGCGAGATGGTGAAGCCTTAGGAAAGGACTGCATAAGTCCGTCATCGCGAGGAGCGGCCTTTAGCCGCGAGGCGCTTGCGCCGTGGCGGGACGCGGCGATCCATAAGTGCAAGATTGGCAAGCAAAAATGGAGTTGCTTCGCTGCGCTCGCAATGACGGGATTGGACTTATGCTGATATCCCTTTGGGCTTTTGTGCGGACCGTTTGTAATCGCATCAAATTATCAATTTGATGCCCTCGTAAAACGCGGCTGCCATCGGCACATGGCGTAGGAATTTGCAATCAGCCTATTGGCCAGGCAGGTCCAAAAGGGCAAGTTCAGCCCATCGGCCAGTGTGCAAATCGGGCCCCCACCAGTGGCAGCCAGCCAAATAAGCAGGCTTTAGCCCCCAGGCGAGGGGCCTGCACGCAAGCCTGGCTCGCTTGCGGCCCCGGATGGCTTGTCCCGCCCTACATGCCCTAATTCAGGGACCGCTCCAAGCCCCATGTTCCCTGCAAACTCGATTCCGGGTGAGCGTAAATGTCGGGGTTTACCCTATAAATTGAACTCTTTTGTAAATTTTGATTGACATTAATTTATGTCAATGTAACGATACATCTATACAAAATTACGTTATCGTATTCCAACAGCGAACCTTGGCGCTGAGTGCTTTTCAGAGCCCGGAAATGGGTAGTAGGGATGTGCTGGTCGCCGCATTTTTTTGTAAATCTTATGGGACAGGTTTTCTGAAATATCGAGCGTAATAGGAGGTAATGTCATGGTTCGGATGGTCGTTACATTTTTAGTTGCCATGGCAACGGTGCTGATATTGTTCTTTGCCTACCAAAATCACACCATCAGTGTGCAAACGGGCTACCGGGGAACGGGCCAGTTTGTGCTCTATCAACCCAAAGCCCTACCGGCTAGCGTTCAATTGAACTCCATACCCGAGGCCGAACCCATTGACCCGCCTGATCCTGATCTGCCAAAGGTAAGTGAGGAGTACGAAAACGTACAGGTCCTGAACGACCTCACCATACTGGAATTTTCAAGGCTGATGGGGGCACTATCAACCTGGGTGGCCCCCGAACAAGGATGTGAGTATTGCCACAACACGGAGAACATGGCCTCCGATGAGAAGTACACCAAGAGAGTTGCGCGGATGATGCTCAAAATGACCCGTCGCATCAATACCGAATGGAAGCCCCATGTCGGTGAAACCGGGGTCACCTGCTGGACTTGTCATCGCGGTCAACCCGTCCCGTCGGGAGATTGGTACACCACCGCTAAATCGGATCTACCACCTCCGATACTCGGCAATAAAGACTACCAAGGTAAGCCTGGAGTAGCCAATATCGCGAACTCTTCCCTGCCCTACGATCCACTGACCCGATACCTTATTGACGATAACGACATCCGTGTGCAGGGCATCGTTGCGATGGCTGGCACCAACCCCTATCCGCACAATGGGGTCAAAAAGGCTGAAGCGACCTACGCCATGATGATGTACTTTTCCAAATCGCTGGGGGTAAATTGCACCTACTGTCATTCGACGCGTGCTTTTGGCAGCTGGCCCGATAGCAGGCCAGAGAGAGCCACCGCATGGTACGGAGTACGAATGGTGAGGGACTTGAATACCTCCTACCTGCAGCCCGTTGCAAAACTGTTGCCTGATTACCGACTCGGAGAGCATGGTGATGGGCCCAAGGTCGGGTGTGCTACCTGCCACAAAGGAACCTTCAAGCCGCTCTTAGGGAAAAGCATGAAGCAGGACTACGAAGAGCTTTGGCGACCCGGTGGGCCGCAAATCGATACCGGCTATGTTTCTCCGCCCCTGGTCGACGTGAAAAATGCGGTGGTGCCTCCCGCCAGCTTGGTCAATGGCCGCTATTGAAGCCGTTCACCCGATGCGTAAGTGGCATGCGAAGGTTGCCGCCGCCTTCCTGCAACTGCTAAAGCGTGAGCCGGTGAATTCAAGGCCCGTAGTGACGAACACTTGCTACAGCTTTGTCACGCCGCAGGACGCCATCCATATCGCATCAGTCCATCAATACGATGCCTTCGAGCGGACTTTCAAAACCGCCCCGCGTTCAGGTGCTGTGTCGGCTGCTGAGAACCCGCTGGAGGCTCGCTATGCGCTCGCCTAGGCAGAGAATATCTGGGCTGACACCCTTGGCTAAGTGCACACCGCGCGCGCTGAGCCTGCGGCATGGGCAGCACGGCCAGGCCTTACTTCTTTCGCCTCAGCGCCAGGCCCGGCAATGCCTCGCGCAGCGCCAGCATCTGATCGATCTTGTTCTGTCCGTTCAACTTGAGAAAACGCTCAAACGCGACCGCCATCTGAGGCAAGGGTTTAATCGCCGGAGAGTGCACGACGAACCAATTGCGCGCTATGACGTTGCCCTCCATCGGCAACAAGGTGAGCAAGCCTGCTTTCATTTCCAGAACGCAGGTGTGCAGGGGCAGATAGGCCGGACCAAATCCAGCCATGCACATCTGCTTAATCGCTTCATTGCTGGCGAACTCAGAGCCGATGCGCAGGGTATGGCCAGCTTCCCGGAACAGCCGCGTCAATGTGGCGCGCGAGCCGGAGCCACGTTCGCGCACCAGCATGGGCTCTTTGGCAAGCATAGCCATAGTCAACTTATTTTCTGCAATCAGCGGATGTCCCGGTGCAGCCAGAAAACCCATCAAGTTCTTTGCAAATCGCGTCGCCGTCGGCTTAAGACTGTCCGGCGGGTCACCCATCACAGCGATGTCGATTTCCTGCGACTCCAGGCTTCGCAAAATTTCATCGCGATTGCCCACATGCAGCTTGACTTTGGCCTTGGGATTTTCGTTGGCGTAGGCTACCAACAGGCTGGGCAACCAGTATTCGGTGGTGGCAACGGCACCCACGCGCAAGGTTCCCAAAAATGCGCCTGCGTAGGTGTCCATGTTCTCGCCCATTTCGTTCCACAACGCAATGACGCGCTCAGCGTAATCCTGCAGCATGACGCCTGCTTCGGTGAGGCGCACGCCTCGTCCGGTACGCGTTACAAGTGGGGTGCCCAGCGTTTCTTCGATCGAAGCGATCTGGATCGAAATGGCCGACTGTGTCAGGTGCAAAACTTGGGCTGCCTGCGAAATGCTGCCCAACCTTGCAACGGTGTGAAAGGCGTAGAGTTGTTTGAGCGTTGCGATCCTAGAAAGCATGGAATGATATTAGCTTTAACAAATGCTATTGTCAAAATTTTTAACTACTGTTTTTCAACTTGCCTCCTTACACTCCAGCTCGAGGTAGATCGCGAGGAAGTTGAAAGCAAGACCTTCCCTCATCAATCCACAAAGATGCAGGAGTAGTTAAGCAGATGGGCAAAAACCTGGATAGGACAGTCGAATACGTATCCTGCGAAGGCTTGGCGAATAGCGCTTTTGCGGACGCTGCGCTGCGGCGCGTCGTTGGAGCTTGTTTGACACTTTCTTCTTTGCTCGCTCTATGCGTCGCACGCCGCTGCCGGGGTCTGGCTTTTTCCCCCTTCATCATCCGTCGCGAGCGATCCGCTTTGGTGTTCGACCAGCCAACGGCAACCTTGTTCCCCCTCATGGCCGTTCTGCCATAAATGCTTCCTCTTCCCCAACCACTCTTACGGAGACATCTCGATGACTGAAAGAAAAAATATGAATAGAAGATCCATGTTGGCCCTTACTGGCAAGGCAGGACTCACTACATTGACGGCGCAGGCCATTGGCGTCAATCTGGGCTTGGTCGGCGTCGCCGGCGCCGCGCAGGGCAAGGTCGAACCTTTTCGCTTTGCGATCATTAGCGACCCCCACCTCTATAGCGGCGTAGACCATGTCTTTGACAAAAACTTGGAAGATGCCGTTGCACAAGTCAACGGACTGGCTAAACGGCCTGATTTCGTTATTGCGATGGGTGACATAGCGCACCATGGCGAGCGGGACCAAATGGAGAAGGGCAAACGCATCCTTTCCGCGCTCAAAACCAAATTGGTCTCCATTCCAGGCGAACACGATTGGTACCTGGACATGGGCGCTGCTTGGCGTGATAACTTTGGCAAAGAGACTTGGTCATTCGATCACAAGGGTGTGCATTTCATCGGTATGAATGCGATTCTGACGCCCGATTTCTGGACCGCTGCGAAGCTTACTGCCGCCGAGCGGCGCGACTGGTTCATGCCCTTGAACAGTCCGGTTCCAGGCCTTTGGGGTTGCGGCGAGGCGCAGCGCGACTGGCTCAAAAAGGATGTGGCCAACGTCGACCCGGCAACGCCTGTCGTTATCTTTACCCATTCGCCCCTGTGGGACTACTACCCGCGCTGGAACTTCCAGGTCTCGGATTCCAAGGAGATCCGCCAGATCTTGGGCAAGTTCACCGCCGTAACGGCCTTCCATGGACATGTGCACCACACCGTCTACAACAAAATCGGCAATATGACCTCTATTGGCACCATGAGTACCTCGTGGCCTTGGCCTTACCCGCCGGTTAAGCTGCCATACCCCGAATTTCAGCAAAACCGAGCCGACCCGTCCAACACCGCCGACGGCATGGGAAGCGCAGCCATTGACCTGGACCAAAAGGGTGGTTCTTTTGTCACACACCAACCCTTTGCCGACTCACTGCCAGCGAAGATGAAGAACGGCTTCAAAGCGTAAAAGGAGACCCGAATATGAATATTCAATCTAAATCTCTTCGGCGTTATGTTGCGCCACTTGTCGCCATCGCGGTGCTGGCTACAGCCACAATGGTGACTGCGCGTGAGCCATTCACTAAGGCGGAGCTCAAAGTCGCGGATGACAAGTTGACGCAGTCAGCCAAGCGTGGATACGACATGTGGTACGGCGCCCGCGCCGACATGGCGAATAACGGCCTGGCCTGCGCCAACTGCCACCCTGACGCGGCTGCCACCAATCCGCAGACTTTCCCCAAGTACATGCCTCAAACCGACAGGGTCATGGCCTACCGCGAGATGGTGAACTGGTGCATCCAGAATCCCCAGGGTGGCAAGGAAATGGATGCCAACAGCGCCGACATGGTTGCGTTGGAATCCTACTCCTACTACCTGCACCGCGGCGTAACCATCCAAACGGGCCTGCAAACCCGCCAGACTGCGGGTCCTACGCCGACGAGCGCCCGCGGCCTGAATGTCAAGGGCACTGGGATTGGCTTCGACAAGTAAGTTTGCCAAGCCAGCGGACTGTATGGTTTGGGCCCTTAGTCTGCTGACTCAGGTGATATTGGTGGGTGCAGCATCCTTACAGGGTGCTGCAGCCCAGCAAACATGCATAGCCGGTCAGTCAACCCTGCAGGTGACGCGCTTTATCGACAACGGCGATGGAACAGTCACAGACGTCGATTCAAAATTGATGTGGATGCGGTGTGCAAGCGGTCAAAGTTGGGTGGACGCCCAGTGCACCGGGCAAGCGACCGCGTACAACTGGCCGGACGCAGTGCGGAAAGCTAATCAAATCAGCCGCAGTGGTGAAGCCTTCTTTAACGATTGGCGCCTACCTGCTTTGCGCGATCTGGCGACGATCACGGACCGGGGTTGCGAGAACCCTCGTACCAACCTGCTCCTGTTTCCAGGAACACCATCGTCGGCATTTTGGACGTCTACCCCGCGCCCAGGCGGGAAGACCGAGGATCTGGCATTTGCGTTGAGCTTCGGCGCGGAAGGGGTCCTGGCAGCCCGTAAGGATGAGCGCTTTTATGTACGATTCGTACGCAGTGCGATGTGATGAGAGTTCCAAGTGCGTTCTGAAGGTAGTCTACGGCGTCGACAATTGCTTCTGGCAGCAGGTGCATGGACGGCAGCAAGCGCAGCAGGTGCTGTGCAGTTTGCCAGCGTGAAGCTACTGCCAGACTTGGAACTGGCGTTTGCAGCACGCACTTTTACCGAGGCGATCGCTGCGCTCGGTGGCATGCCACAGCTAAGCACACAGATCTCGTTGGAGTTGCCCCAGCTTGCAGAAAACGGAGCGCTTGTGCCGATTACGATTAGCAGTCAGTTGAGGGACACCCGAGACATCCTGATCTTGGTCGATGTCAATCCTCAACCAGTGGCGGCTTGTTTCAGTTTCCCCGATGGTACCCAGGCCTATGCAGCGACCCGTATCCGTATGGCACATAGCGGCACGGTGTATGTCGCTGTGCGCACGGAGGAAGGCCTGTTTGCCACCTCGCGTGCAATCGAGGTCAGCGTTAGCGGTTGCAGCTAACACATCCCTTTCCTATTCTCGCCATGCCCAAACCCATCCGTATCCGCGCACGTGTCCGTAACGGCATCGCTGACGTGATGATCCTGATGCCGCATCCGATGGAGACGGGTTTGCGCCAGGACGAATCGGGGACCGCCAAACCCGCGCACTTCATCACCCGCATGTTGGTCACGGTCGCCGAGCGCACCGTGTTCTCTGCCCGCATGAGCTTTGCGGTGTCACAAGATCCTCTCTTGAATTTTCGACTGTCCGGCGTCCTCGCCGGGGAGCGACTTCGCGTAGCCTGGACTGACAACCAGGGCGAAACACGCGTCGACGAAGCTTTGATCACCTAAATCCTTCCACCCTTTTATAACCATGGAGTCTGAAATGAAATTCGATATGCCCAACCACAACCGACGTGTATTCATGCTGCACACCCTTGTCGGCGCTTCCGTCGTAGCTACTGCACGCCAGGCTCACGCAGCGGGCGAGACGGATGCCGTGAAGGAGACCGATGCCTATCCGAAATCGATGGGCTTTCGTTTGAATACGGCCGATGTGGACAAAGTCAAATATCCGCGGCACACGCTCGAGCAGCGCTGCAGCCAATGTCAACTTTTCAAAAATACTGCGGGTGAACCGACGGGGAACTGCTCGTTCTTCAAGCGCGTGGTTCCTGTGGACGGCTGGTGCCGCAACTTCAAACAAGTCAAAGCTGCGACTTGAATTTGAACTTGCACACCTGAGGCCTGATGCTCGCCCACCGGCTCACTTTGGCGTGGCGAACATGTTCTCGGCTTCGAATTTTGTGTTGTGCCTTTTGGGGCACGCTTTCTGCAATATCGAGCGTACGAGGAGCGAATTCCAGTGTGTGCGGACTTTTCGTGAGGGCATCAAAGCATTAATTTGATGCCTTCAAAAAACGCGGCCGTCATCAGCACATAGCGCAAAAATTTGCCGATCAGCATATAGGCCAAGCAAGGCCAAAATGGCAACCTCAGCCAGCCTGCCAGAGTGCACAGCGGGTCGCCCACTAGCGGCAGCCAGCCGAGCAGGCAGGCTTTGGGGCCTAAGCGGTGCAGCCAACGCAATGCGCGTGTTTGTACAGAGGCATTGCTCGCCTGCGGTGCCATATGGCTGGCGCCGCGCCCCATGGCGTAATCCAGGGCACCTCCCAGGGTGTTGCCCGCGGTGGCCACTGCAATCACCGGCCAGTACTGCGCGGGGTTGAGGTGGATCACGCCCAGTACCACCGGCTCTGACCCCATAGGTAGCAGCGTCGCCGAAATAAAGGACACCACAAAAACCGTGGACAGGCCGTAGGCGGGCAGGGCCAGCATGTCCAAGAGCGATTGCATCCAAATTTCCATGGCGCGGGCAGTATAGGCAAAGGGTGTGTCTAAGCGCACAGTGTGCTGAAAATTTAGGCATATAGAATAGTCTTGCGCTCACAGCAAACTCCTGGCGCGCGGCCCTGAAGCTTTCCCCCACCACTTATTCTTTGCATGCAAATCGGCCCTTACGCATTGGAAAATCCGGTCTTCGTCGCGCCCATGGCCGGCGTCACCGACCGCCCGTTTCGGCAGTTGTGCAAGCGCCTGGGCGCGGGCTATGCGGTCAGTGAAATGGTCACCTCGCGGCGCGATTTATGGGATTCGCTCAAGACTTCGCGCCGCACCAACCACGAGGGCGAACCCGGCCCGATTGCGGTGCAAATTGCAGGCACCGATGCGACCATGATGGCGGACGCGGCGCGCTACAACATCGACCGTGGCGCCCAAATCATCGACATCAACATGGGCTGCCCGGCCAAAAAAGTATGCAACAAATGGGCTGGCTCGGCGCTGATGCAGGACGAGGCTTTGGCGCTGGAGATCATCGAGGCCGTGGTGCAAGCCGGCGCTGCGCGCAATGTGCCGGTCACGCTCAAAATGCGCACCGGCTGGTGCCAAAGCGAAAAAAATGCCTTGTCCATTGCATTGGCCGCGCAAAGCGCTGGCGTCTCCATGGTCACCGTGCATGGCCGTACGCGCGAGCAGGGCTACCGCGGCCAGGCCGAATACGAGACCATCGCCGCCGTCAAAGCCGCGCTGCACATTCCGGTGGTGGCCAATGGCGATATAAACAGCCCTTTCCAAGCGCGCCAGGTGCTTCGCCTTACCGGCGCAGACGCGGTGATGATTGGCCGCGCCGCGCAAGGGCGCCCTTGGATATTCCGGGAAATCACGCATTTTTTAGATACCGGCAGCGTACTTGCGCCGCCTCTGGTGCAAGAGGTGCGCCGCTGGCTGACAGCGCATTTGCAAGA
>CAMBFN010000011.1 GCA_945865425.1 Comamonas sp. lk
GTCAGGTAAGGCCGCTTGTCACCAATGACCACCGCGTCGGTGATGTAAGGCGAGAACTTCAAGTCGTTCTCTAACTCGGAAGGCGTGATATTTTTACCCCCGGCCGTGATGATGATGTCCTTCATGCGGTCGGTGATGCGGAAATAGCCATCGGCATCGACCACGCCCACGTCGCCGGTATGCAACCAGCCGTCCGCGTCTATGGTCTCTGCGGTTTTCTCTGGCTGGTTCAAATAGCCGGCAAACACGTTCTTGCCGCGCACCAGAATTTCGCTAGTCTGTGGGTCCAGACGCACCTCGTTGTAGCCAGCCGCCGGGCCTATGGAGCCGGGGCGAATACCGGTGGCCGGCACGCCAGTGGCCGCACCACAGGTTTCGGTCATGCCCCAGACTTCCAGCATGGGCACGCCCAGGGACAAATACCAGCGCACCAGTTCAGGCGAAATAGGCGCAGCGCCGGTAACCAGGTATTTGGCGCGGTGAATGCCGATGAGTTTGCGCACATTGTTGAGCGCCAACCATTGGGCCAGCACAAATTGCGCCTTGAGCCAGGCACTGACCGCCTCACCAGCCATCACTTTATCGGCAATACGCCCACCCACGCCAATACCCCATGCATACACGGCCTGCTGCACAAAACCGGCTTCTTTGAGCGTGATCATCACGCCGGAATAAAACTTTTCCCATACCCGTGGCACCGCCGTAAACACCGTGGGTGCAATTTCGCGCACGTTCTCGGGAATGGTTTCCGGGTTTTCCACGAAGTTGAGTTTGGAGCCGGTGTAGAGCGAGGAATACTCGCCGCCCATGCGCTCGGCGATATGGCACAGGGGTAAAAAGCACATGCGCTCATCGTCCATTGTCTGGGCGACCAGCGTGTTGTAGCCGTGCACGGTAAATACCAGGGCCTGGTGCAAATGCATGGCACCCTTGGGCTTGCCGGTGGTGCCCGAGGTATAGACCAGAATGGCTAGGTCTTGGGGCCGGCACTGGGCGGCGCGCTCGCGCACCGCTTGGGGGTGCGCTGCTAGGTGTTCGCGTCCGAGGGCACGCAAAGCATCCAGGCTGATGACGCCAGGGTCTTTCAGGGTGCGCAAACCCTCCATATCGAAAACCACAATTTTGCGCAGCAGTGGCAACTGGGCGCGTACTTCCAAGGCCTTGTCCAACTGCTCGTCGTCTTCGACAAACAAGATGGTGGTGCCGGAGTCCTCGCTCAGGTACTGCACCTGGCTGCTGGCGTCGGTGGGGTAAATACCATTGGAAACGCCGCAGGCCGAAAGCACCGCCAGATCAGCCCAAACCCACTCCACCACCGTGTTGGAAAGAATGGAGGCGCACTCGCCTTTGGCAAAACCTAGGCTCAGCAGGCCAGCGCTTATTTCTTCCACTGCGGTGGCAGTTTGGTTCCAGGTCCAGCTACGCCACAGACCCAGGTGTTTCTGGCGCAGCCAGACCGCAGGACCGCGCCGGGCGACAGCGTTCCAGAACAAGGCGGTCATGGTGTCGCCTTCGAGCACCACCCGGTTTTCCGGCTGAATATGGCCTAAGTCCCATAAGCGGCTCATAGGCAACCTCCCGCGCACAGCTGCGCGGCCCGAAGGCCGCAAAACATTGTTGAAACAGCGCTAGGCATCATCATCTCCAAGTCTTTTTCTTTTTCCAGCGCCGCTCATCACGCACGCCTTCTTCCTTGAGTCCCAAGTAGAACTCCTTGATATCTTCTTTTTCGCGCAAGCGGGCGCAGGTGTCTTCCATCACGATACGGCCGTTTTCCAGCACATAGCCGTAGTCTGAGGCATTGAGCGCCATATTGGCGTTTTGCTCGACTAGCAAAATCGTGGTGCCGCGCTCGCGGTTGATACGCACCACGATTTCAAAAATCTCTTTGGTCAACTTGGGCGACAGGCCCAGGCTGGGTTCGTCCAGCAACATGAGGTCGGGATTGGCCATCAAGGCACGCGAGATGGCCAGCATCTGTTGTTGCCCGCCCGAGAGCAGGCCGGCGTCCTGCAAGCAGCGCTCTTTCAAAATCGGGAAATAGGTGTACACCGTCTCCATATCGCGGACTACCTGGTCGCTATCGCTGCGGGTGTAGGCGCCCATCAGCAGGTTGTCGTGCACGCTGAGCAGCGGGAACACCTCACGACCTTCGGGTACGTGGCTCAGGCCTTGCTGCACGATATGCGAAGGGTCTTGGGCAGTGATGTCCTGGCCCTTGAATTCGATAGAGCCCTTGCGCGGATCGATAATGCCCGAAATGGTTTTGAGAATCGTGGTTTTGCCCGCGCCATTGGAGCCCAGCACCGCGCCGATTTCGCCGCGCCGCACTTGCAAGCTGATGCCACGAATCGCTTTGATCGGGCCGTAAGCGCTCTCAACGTTGAGCAACTTGAGCACCGGCAAATCACTGACTGGGGGTGGAATACTGCTCATGCGCTTGCTCCTGCAGCCGATTCACGCCGCAAGGACGATACATCGTCCAAGGAGCCCAGGTAGGCCTCGATGACACCGGCATCGCTTTGCACTTCGCGCGGCGTACCCATGGCCAGCACCTCGCCCTGGTTCATGGCCAGCACCCGGTCGGAGACCTTGGATACCAGGCGCATGTCGTGCTCTACCATGAGCACGGTAATGCCCAATTCATGCTGGATGTCCTGAATCCAGAAGGCCATGTCGTCGGTCTCCTCCACATTCAAGCCGGACGAGGGCTCATCGAGCAACAACAGGGAGGGCTCAGTGCACAGCGCCCGAGCCACCTCCACCACTTTGCGCACGCCATAAGGCAGGCCGGCGACAAAAGTATCGCGGTAATGTTGCAGGTTGAGAAAGTCGATCACCTCTTCGACTTTTTCGCGCGAACGCTGTTCTTCCTCGCGGGTGGCGGCCGTAAAAAACATATCTTGCAAGAAACTGGTTTTGCGGTGGGTGTGACGCCCGATGAGCAAGTTGTGCAGCACCGAGGCATGCTCAAACAACTCGATGTTTTGAAACGTCCGTGCGATGCCCAGCGCAGCTACGTCCTGCGGTGCTTGTTCGGTGAGCTTGACCATCCCCTTGGGTCCAACAAAATCAATGCTGCCCTCGGTGGGCGTGTAAATGCGACTGATCAGGTTAAACACCGTGGTTTTGCCTGCACCATTAGGGCCAATCAGGGTGAAGACCTCGCCTTTTTTGACATCAAAGCTGACCTTGTTGACCGCCAGCAGGCCGCCAAAGCGCACGCTCAAGTCATGGGCCGATAAAAGAAAGTCCGTCATTTCAGGCGATCCGATTTCTGGAAGGATTTCTGCCGCTTGAACATGCCTTTGCGGTAGAACGGGAACATTTCAAAATAAGTGCGTACTTTGAGCCAGCGCCCATACAAGCCCATGGGTTCAAACAGCACAAAGCCAATCAGTACCGCGCCATAGACCACGCCCTGCAAGCCCGGCGCCTGACCGACCACAGCTGGCAAAATGTCTTTGAAAATGGCGATCAGCTGGGGCATGGTGATGAGGAAAATTGCACCTAAAAACGCCCCGTGTACCGAGCCCAGACCACCGATCACAATCATTAAGAGCAAGTCGATGGATTGCAGAATATTGAACTGGTCCGGTGAAATGAAATGCAATTTATGCGCATATAAAGCCCCGGCCACACCGGCCAGCGCAGCTGAAATGGCAAAGGACATAGTTTTGTACTGCGCCAGATGAATGCCCATGCTTTGCGCGGAAATTTCGGAATCGCGAATAGCCACAAAAGCCCTGCCCGTGGGCGAACGCAGCAAATTGAGAATGCTCAGGGTAGACAGAATCGTCAGCAGCAGGCACAGAAAATAAAACTGAATTTCCGTCTCCAACACCCAGCCAAAGACGTTGGGCTTTTTGAGGTGGATACCGGCATTGCCCCCGGTCACCGACTCCCAGCGCGCGAGCACCTCTTCCACAATAAAGCCAAAGGCGAGCGTGGCCATGCCCAGATAAATGCCTTTCACGCGTAGCGCCGGCAGTCCCACCACCAGGCCCACCGCCGCAGACAAACCGGCGGCGCAGGCCAGGGCTATCGGGAAGGGTACGCCCATATTCGTCAACACCGCCTGCGTGTAGGCACCCACCCCCAAAAAGGCAGCGTGTCCCAAAGAAAACAAGCCGGTAAAGCCGGCCAAGAGCATGATGCCCAGGGCCGCTATGCTGTAAATCAACACAAAGGTGAGTTGCGCCAGCCAGTACTCGGTAAATAGCCAAGGCGCGCCCAGCAGCAGTAAGACCAAAGCGCTGTACCAGAAGGTGTGGCCTTGGTGCTTGGCCAAGCCAATGTCCTGGGCGTATTCGGTTTTGAAAATAAAACGCATGTTCAGACCTTTTTGCGTAGTTTTTCGCCGAACAATCCGTTGGGCCGCACCATCAGCATGACCAACACCACGATGTAAGCTGCCGTGTCCTTGAAACCGTCAGGTAAGTAAAAGCCTGAAAAGGCCTCCACCAAGCCAATCACCAAGCCACCCACAATCGCCCCAGGCAGGCTGCCAAAGCCACCGACTACCGCCGCTGGAAAAGCTTTCAAGCCGATAAAGCCCATATTGGCATGCACAAAGGTAATGGGCGCCAGCAAAAGCCCCGCGATACTGGCCACCGCCGCTGCCAGCGCCCAGGCAATGCTATTGAGGCGCTTGACAGGAATGCCCATGTAATACGCTGCCAACTGATTTTGCGAAGTGGCCTGCATGGCAATGCCCAGCTTGCTGTAGCGAAACAGCGCAAACAACAAAATACACAGGACGCCCGTGGCGGCAATCACGACCATGTGCTCTACGTTCAAAATCAGGCCGCCCACTTTCCAAATTTCATCTTTATAGGGCACCGGCAAGGCCTGCGTTTCGGTGCCGATATTTGGGATCATCGTGATGAGGCCGCGCGCAACATAGCCTACGCCAATGGTGAGCATGACAATGGAAAAGGCCGGCTGACCCAAAATAGGGCGGATCACCGCCATTTCGATCAACGCGCCCACCAAGGCCATGGCCACAATGGCCGAGATGATGGCCAGCCAATAAGGCATGCCCAGCATCGTCATGGCCACCAGGCCACCAAAAGCACCCAGCATCATCAGCTCGCCCTGCGCAAAACTAACGGTCTCGGTAGCCTTGTAAATCAGGACAAACCCGAGCGCGATCAGTCCGTAAATGCAGCCCTGGGCTACACCACTGATCAACAATTGAAAAAACTGCACCATGCCTCCTAGATTGAACCACCCAAGGTTATAGCCCTGTTTTGAAATTTCTTTGCTAGGGTTGCTACCAATTTCAATAGAAAAATTGACACCCGCTAGGGTCTGACGCCGCTGACACAGGCTCAAACCTTGGGGATTTCCCTCGGTTTTCCAGCGTCGTCGATAGCCACATAGGTGACAAGGGCTTCTGTTACCTTGATGTAACTGCCCTGATTGCGAAAGCGCTCGGCGAAAACTTCTACCTTCACCGTAATGGAGGTGCGGCCTATGCGCACCACTTTCGAAAAGAAAGACAGGATGTCGCCGACACGCACCGGCTGCTTGAAGATGAACTCGTTGACCGCCACGGTCGCCATGCGGCCTTGGGCATACCGCGCGGGCAGCACCGAGCCGGCCAAATCCACCTGGGCCATGACCCAGCCGCCAAAGATATCGCCATTGGCATTGCAGTCGCCCGGCATGGGAATAACTTTAAGCACCAGTTCCTGGTCGGTGGGCAAACTGGCGTTTGGGGCGGTGGCGTGGGACATGGGCACAATCTCAGGTTAACGCTTCGAATTGTCACCCATGCGCTCTTTCGGCCCCGCCTCCAGCTCCCAGACCCCGCCCGCCACTCTGGGTGCGGCCGCGGCGAAGCCCGGTGACTGGAGCACTTTGCAGCGCCTTTTCCCTTATTTGTGGCTCTACAAATGGCGGGTTATGGTGGCGCTGACGCTGATGGTGGGCGCCAAAGTGGCCAATGTGGGCGTGCCCCTGCTGCTTAAAAATCTGGTCGACAGCCTGACGCTGCAGCCCGGCCAGCTCACTGCCGTGCTGGTGGTGCCGGTGGCGCTCTTGATCGCCTACGCTGCGCTGCGCCTGTCCACCACTTTGTTTGCCGAATTGCGCGACCTGGTCTTTGCCAAAGCCACCGAAGGCGCCGCGCGCAGCATCTCGCTGCAGGTGTTCCGGCATTTGCACTCCTTGAGTTTGCGCTTTCACTTGGAGCGCCAGACCGGCGGCATGACGCGCGATATCGAGCGCGGCACCCGGGCGGTGCACTCCTTGGTGTCGTATTCGCTGTACAGCATTGTTCCCACGCTGATCGAAGTGGGCTTGGTGCTGACGCTGCTGGCGGTCAAGTTTGATGTCTGGTTTGCCGGTATCACCATCATCGCTTTGGTGCTCTACATCGTCTTTACCATCAGCATGACCGAGTGGCGCACCGAGTTTCGCAAGCGCATGAATGAGCTGGACTCCAAGGCCCACAGCCGCGCCATCGACTCGCTGCTGAACTTTGAGACCGTCAAATACTTCAATAACGAAGCATTCGAAGCCCGGCGTTATGACGAAAACCTGGAGCGCTACCGCCGCGCCGCCTTGCAAAGCCAGCGCAGCTTAAGCATGCTCAATGCGGGCCAGCAACTCATTATTGCCAGCGGTCTGGTGGCCATGCTCTGGCGCGCCACCCAGGGCGTGGTTGATGGCCGTATGACGCTGGGCGATCTGGTCATGGTCAATGCCTTCATGATTCAGATTTACATACCGCTTAATTTTTTGGGTGCGATTTACCGCGAACTGAAACAAAACCTGACGGACCTAGAAAAAATGTTCACTCTGCTCGAACGCGAGCAGGAAATTGCCGATGCGCCCGACGCGCGGGATTTGGGCTTGCAGGGGCAGGACGTGCAAGGCCAATTAAAAGCCAGCGTGCGCTTTGATCATGTATTTTTTGCCTACGACCCCGCGCGGCCCTTACTGCACGACATCAGCTTTGACATACCGGAGGGAAAAACCG
This sequence comes from Comamonas sp. lk, assembly GCA_945865425.1. Lineage (GTDB taxonomy): Bacteria > Pseudomonadota > Gammaproteobacteria > Burkholderiales > Burkholderiaceae_C > Allorhodoferax. Next base: position 6,989 of record CAMBFN010000011.1, read on the forward strand.
TGGCGGTCGTTGGGCCCTCGGGTTCAGGCAAAAGCACCCTGGCGCGCTTGCTCTACCGTTTTTACGATGTGCAACAGGGCGGTATTTACATTGCTGGGCAAAATATTCAAAGCCTGACGCAAACCAGTTTGCGCGCTGCCATCGGCATCGTGCCGCAAGACACTGTGCTGTTCAATGACACCGTGGAATACAACATCGCCTATGGCCGCCCCGGCAGCTCCTTAGCTCAAGTGCAAGAAGCTGCACGCGCCGCGCATATCGACGACTTTATTGCCAGCACCCCGGCCGGCTATGCCACTATGGTGGGCGAGCGCGGCCTCAAACTCTCGGGCGGCGAAAAACAGCGTGTAGCGATTGCGCGCACCCTACTCAAAAGCCCGCCGATTTTGGTGTTTGACGAAGCCACCAGCGCGCTGGATTCGGCCAATGAGCGCGCTATCCAAGCCGAGCTGCAGCGCATCGCGCAAAGCAAGACCACGCTGGTGATTGCGCACCGCCTGTCCACCGTGGTGGACGCCCATGAAATTTTGGTGATGGACAAGGGCCGCATTGTCGAGCGCGGCACCCACCAGGCCTTGTTGCAACAGCAAGGCCGTTACGCCGACATGTGGGCGCTGCAACAAAGCAGCACATAAGCGCGGCACAAAAAGGCGGCACACGGCAATGGACACCAAATGGCTGGAAGACTTTATATCGCTCGCCGAGACGCGCAGTTTCAGCCGCTCAGCGCAATTGCGCCATGTGACGCAATCGGCGTTTTCGCGCCGCATCCAGTCGCTTGAAGCCTGGGCCGGTGTCCAACTGGTGGACCGCAGCGCCTATCCCACACGGCTTACACCAGCTGGTGCCACCTTCTATGGCCAGGCGCAAGAAATACTGCTCAGCCTGCAAAGCAGCCGGACCCAGCCTGGCAGCCCCGTGGCCGCCCAGCAGGGCGAGGCCCAGACCAACCCTAATTTGGGACAATAAGCCACTTATGCTCGCCCACTCCGCCCCGCAGACCCTTAGCATCACGCGCCCCGATGACTGGCATTTGCATGTGCGTGACGGAGCCGCGTTGCAGACCGTGGTGCCACACACTGCTGCGCAGTTTGCCCGCGCGCTGATCATGCCCAACCTCAAACCCCCGGTAACCAGCACCGCGCAGGCCCTAGCCTACGGCGAGCGCATACGCGCTGCAGCAACGGTGGCAGGCTACAGCACGTTTGAGCCTTTAATGACGCTGTACCTGACCGACCACTTGCCGCCCGATGAAATTCTGCGCGCGAAGGATGCGGGCATTGTCGGCGTCAAACTCTACCCTGCCGGTGCCACCACGAATAGCGATGCCGGGGTCACCGACATGCGTAAAACCTACTCCACGCTCGAGGCGATGCAGCGCGCAAACATGCCGCTGCTGGTGCATGGCGAAGTGACCTCTCCAGATATTGATTTGTTTGACCGCGAGGCGGTATTCATCGACACCCAGTTGATACCACTGCGGCGCCATTTCCCCGCACTCAAAGTGGTGTTTGAACATATCACCACGCGCGAGGCTGCGCAGTATGTGCAAAGCGCGCAAGGCGCGATTGCCGCCAGCATCACCGCCCACCACCTGCTCTACAACCGCAACGCGATTTTTACCGGCGGCATACGCCCGCATTACTACTGCCTTCCAGTGCTCAAACGGGAAATCCATCGCCAAGCCTTGGTGGATGCGGCCACTGGGGGCTCGCCCCGTTTTTTTCTGGGCACCGACAGCGCGCCACACGCTACCCAACTGAAAGAACACGCCAGCGGTTGCGCCGGTTGCTATACCGCGCACGCGGCCATGGAGCTCTATGCCAGCGCCTTTGAAGCCGCGCAGGCGCTGGACAAACTAGAAGCCTTTGCCAGCTTTCATGGCCCGGATTTTTACGATCTGCCACGCAATACCGGGCAGATCACGCTGCGCCGCGAAAGCTGGACGCCGCCGCAAAGCTACCCCTTCGCCGACACCTCGCTCAAACCGCTGGGCGGCGGTGAAGTGCTGCACTGGCGCATGGCCTAGCCGTTTTTTTGATGCGCCGATCGTCTGCCCGGACTCTGGTGCTGCCATGGCCCATTGCCTAGAAGAGATTGACTGGGATGCGCCTTGGCTGCAGGGCTGGCGCGCACGCGGCCAGCCCCTGGCACAAGCCGTTTTGGCGGGAGATAGTTGTGCGCGCGCCCTCAACGCGCTGGCGGACAGCCTGCCCAATTGCCCGGTGCGCTTTGTGCCGCAGTCCGATCTGCCGCCGGGCCGGGCCTATGAGGCTTTTGTTTTCGAAAGCAAACAGGTACCCACACGCGATGGGTTGCATGATTTTTTCAATGGTCTGTGCTGGCTGCATTTTCCGCACACCAAGCGCCGCTTAAACCAGTTGCAGGCCGCGCAGATTGCGCTCAGCGGTATCGCTCCGGTGCGCGGCCCGGCGCGCGATGCGCTTACCGTGTTTGACGAAAACGCCGCCCTGTTGCACGCGCCCGATGCATTGTGGGACGCCTTGGTGCGCAAAGACTGGCAGGACCTCTTTGGCACGTTGCGGCCTTTATGGAAAGAAGCGCGCTTGCAACTGTTCGGCCATGCCCTATTGGAAAAGCTGGTGCATCCGCGCACTGCGATTACTGCACATGTTTATCGCGTAGCAAGCAACAACGGTGCGCAAGACGATTGGGACCCGTGGCTGGGAACGCATTTACAAGCCGATGCCCTAGCTGGTAAACCTTTTGCCCATTTACCGGTCTTGGGCGTGCCGGCTTGGTGGCCGTCCAATGACACGCCCAGCTTTTACGACGATGTTTCTGTGTTCCGCCCGCCACGCCATACGCCTGACTGACGCCGCCAAAGCCCGCAATTTGCCTGGGCGCTTGGGCGCAGTGACTTGTAATTTCACCGTCCGGCCCTACCATGGAGGTCTGTGTTGCAGCGCCAAGCACAAACCGGTGTTGGTGCGGCGCGCACACTTTCTCTGGAGTTGATATGAAACGCATTCTTTTACTCGTGCTCACCAATGTACTAATTGTGGTGGTACTGGGTATCGTGGCTAGCCTCTTGGGCGTGAACCGCTACCTCACTAGCAACGGACTGAATCTGGGCCTGCTGCTGGGCTATGCCCTCCTAATCGGTTTTGGTGGCGCCTTTATTTCGCTGCTCATCAGCAAACCCATGGCTAAATGGAGCTCGGGCGTGCAGGTGATTGCGCAGCCGCAAAACGCCGACGAGGCCTGGATTGTGGAAACCGTGCGCAAATTTTCCGAAAAGGCTGGCATCGGCATGCCCGAGGTCGGCATTTTTGAAGGCGAGCCCAATGCTTTTGCCACCGGTGCTTTCAAGGACTCGGCACTGGTGGCCGTATCTACCGGCTTGCTGGCCGGTATGACGCGAGAGGAAGTGGAAGCGGTGATCGGCCATGAAGTGGCGCACATCGCCAATGGCGATATGGTGACCATGACGCTGATCCAAGGCGTGATGAACACTTTTGTGGTTTTCCTCAGTCGCGTTATCGCCTACGCGGTGGATAGCTTTTTGCGCAAAAACGATGAGCAAAGCAGCGGCCCCGGCATGGCTTACTTCATCACCTCCATCCTGCTCGATATCGTGTTGGGCTTCGCGGCAAGTATGGTGGTAGCCTGGTTCAGCCGCCAGCGCGAATTCCGCGCCGACGCAGGCGCTGCGCAATTGATGGGGCGCAAGCAACCCATGGTCAATGCGCTGGCCCGCCTGGGCGGTATGACACCAGGCGAACTGCCCAAGAGCGTGGCAGCCTTTGGCATTGCCGGTGGTATCGGCCAATTGTTCAGCACCCATCCGCCGATTGAAGAGCGTATCGCAGCATTGCAAAGCGCATAATCGTCTACCGCTTTTGCACCTTTTGGTGCGAGTAAGCGGGCGTCCCTGTCACGGCGCAAAGCAAACAAGGCCACCAGCGGGCTGCAATAGTGCCCGCCATTTTTTGGGAATCCGTAAATATGGATGTATCGCACTGGCTGACGTTTTTTATCGCGGCTTGGGCCATCAGTATTTCGCCGGGGCCGGGCGCTGTTGCAGCGATGAGCGCTGGACTCAACCATGGTTTCAAGCGCGGCTACTTCACAGTTTTTGGATTGGTCATGGGCATCTGGACGCAATTGCTGGTGGTATCGGTGGGGCTGGGCGCCGTGGTAGCTGCCTCCAACACTGCGTTTTTGATCGTCAAATGGGCCGGTGTGGTCTATATGGTGTGGCTGGGTATTGCACAGTGGCGCGCAAGGCCGGGCCCGCTGGTGGCGCAATATGCAGATGCCCCCTTTATGCGCAGGCGCGATATGGTGCTGCGCGGCTGGATGATCAACGCGGTCAATCCCAAAGGCACTGTGTTTATGCTGGCTGTGGTGCCACAGTTTTTGTTGCTGGATCAGGCGCTGCTACCCCAGTACCTACTGATTGGCGCAACGTTGTCTTTTGCCGATTTGGTGGTGATGGCGGCCTACACCGCCATGGCTGCGCGCCTTCTTGCTGCTCTACGCAAGCCATCGCATATACGGGCCATGAATCGCACCTTTGGCAGCTTGTTTGTGCTGGCCGGCACCTTGCTGGCATTGTTTAAGCGCCCGGCGCTTTAAGCAGGTCCAAGGCCAAGGCCTCGGCCACGCGGATGCCATCAACAGCGGCCGACAAAATGCCACCGGCATAACTGGCACCTTCACCCGCTGGATACAGGCCGCCCACATTGCTGCTTTGCAAGTCATCGCGGCGCGGCATTTTCAAGGGGCTGGAAGTGCGTGTTTCCACGCCGGTCAGCAAGGCGTCTTCCATATCAAAGCCTTTGATCTTGCGCCCGAACACCGGTAGCGCCTCGCGAATGGCGGCAATCGCATAGTCGGGCAAGCTCGGGGCAAGGTCCACCGGTGTGACGCCAGGACGGTACGAGGGCGTCACCGTGCCCCAGCCATTGGATGCCTTGCCCGCTAAAAAGTCACCCACACGCTGGCCCGGCGCTTGGTAATTGGCACCCCCCAACTGATACGCCGCCGATTCCAAACTGCGCTGTAAGACCATGCCTGCTAAGGGATGCACATGGGCATGCGCAGCCTCTGAATAGGCGCTAGCAAGGATTGGCATGGATGCGGGTTTGGCATCGCGCATGGCCCGCGCTTGCGCGGCATAGCGTGTGCCATCGACCTGACCAAAGGCGGCGATAAAGCTGGTCGTATCTTGCGGATAGTCGGCAGGTTCGATGCCGACCACGATACCGGCATTGGCGTTGCGTTCGTTGCGCGAATACTGGCTCATGCCATTGGTCACCACACGGCCTACTTCGCTGGTAGCGGCGACCACGGTGCCGCCAGGACACATGCAAAAGCTGTATACGCTACGCCCATTGCGCGCGTGGTGCACCAGCTTGTAATCGGCAGCGCCTAGCAAGGGGTGGCCGGCATGGCGGCCCCAGCGTGCGCGGTCTATGACGCCTTGCGGATGCTCGATACGAAAGCCGATAGAAAAAGCCTTGGCCTGCATCGCCACGCCTCGGTCGTACAACATGGCAAAAGTGTCGCGCGCGCTATGGCCCAAGGCCATCACCACATGGCTGGCTGCAATGTCATACACCCGCCCCGAGGCTAAATCACAGACTTGTAATGCACCCAAGCTGTGCATACCGTCCGAAGCCTTTGACGCGCTTTGCATTTGCAGATCCACCACCTGCTGTCCGAAGCGCACCTCGCCACCCAATGATTCGATACGTGCGCGCAGATTTTCCACCACCTTGACCAGTTTGAAGGTGCCGATATGAGGATGCGCTTCGTACAAAATTTCAGGTGGTGCGCCGGCCTGCACCAACTCGGTCATCACTTTGCGGCCCAGGTAGCGCGAGTCGCGGATCTGACTCCACAACTTGCCATCCGAAAACGTGCCGGCGCCGCCCTCGCCGAACTGCACATTGCTTTGCACATGCAAGGTGTTTTTGCGCCACAAGTCCCATGTGTCTTTGGTGCGCTGGCGCACCATAGGGCCACGCTCCAGCACCAAAGGCTTGAATCCCATTTGCGCCAGTAACAAGGCGGCAAACATACCGCAGGGCCCAAAGCCCACAACCACCGGCCGAGTTTGCAAGTGGACAGGTGCCATGGCCGGGGCTTGATAAGCCATATCCGGTGTAGCCGCAATATGCGCGTGGTTTGCATGCTGCGCCAACAAGCGCGCTTCGCTAGCCGGGGTTAATCGCACATCCACAATAAAGACGGCCAGGATGTCGGCTTTGCGGGCATCGAAACTGCGTTTGAAGACCTGTAAATCCAAAATCTCAGGAGGCACAATTCCTAAGATTTGCGCCGCCGCCTGGCGCAGCGCCTCAAAGGGATGGGCCGCAGGCAAGCGGTCTTGCGCGCTTTCGCTGGGCGAGTCGGCGGCGCGGGGCGCATGCACCGGCAAGGCGGCCAAAGGGAGTTTGATTTCAGTGATGCGGATCATGGGGCTCGGGGTTATCAAGCAGACGCTGATGATACGGGCAGCCCCGTGCCTGTGCTTGCATGGCGCAACAGGCAAAAAAATGCCCACTGGGAGGGTGGGCTAAAAAGCGGGTTGGGGAACCTGCTTTGGGATAGGGTCAATTCTAAGAATCTATTTTTTATTTGGCAATTATTATTGTGCTATTTTTTGCAGCTTTTTGTTGGTAAAGTTGATTCTTTGGTGCCCCATGGCCTTCACAAGGCGTTCAAGGGAATCTTGACGTAGGCCACGCCGTTGTCATCGGCCGGTGGGAACTGGCCGGCGCGGATGTTGATTTGCACCGCTGGCAGGATGAGCACCGGCATGTCTAATGTGGCATCGCGCGCAGTGCGCATCTGTACGAACTGGTCTTCGCTAATGCCTTCATGGGTATGGATGTTTTTTTTGCATTGCTCGGCCACGGTGCTTTCATACGCCACTTCTCGGTCCGCGGGCGGATAGTCGTGGCACATGAACAAACGGGTTTGCGGCGGCAAGCTCAGAATTTTTTGTATCGATGCATACAACTGGCGCGCATTGCCACCCGGGAAATCGCAGCGTGCGCTGCCCACATCGGGCATGAACATGGTGTCGCCGACAAATACCGCATCGCCAAAACGGTAGGCCACACAGGCCGGGGTGTGGCCGGGCACCAGCATGGTGTGGCCCTGCATATCGCCCACCGCAATCGCTTCGCCGTCGGCAAACAAATGGTCAAACTGCGAACCGTCGCAGGCAAAGCTCGGCTCCAGATTGAAGATGCCTTTGAACACTTTTTGTACGGCGGTGATGTGGTCGCCAATCGCCGTCTTGCCGCCGAGTTGCGCTTGCAGGTAGGGCGCTGCGCTCAAGTGGTCCGCATGCGCATGGGTTTCCAAAATCCAGGCGGTTTGTAAACTGTTTTCGCGCACATAGGCAATCACTTTGTCCGCCGAGGCATGGCGTGTTCGACCCGACTTGGGGTCGTAGTCCAACACCGAGTCGATGATGGCGCAAGCTGTGCCCGGGCCCTGGTGGACGACATAAGTAACCGTCCAAGTGGTTTTGTCAAAAATTCCGTGTACCTGGGGTTTAAACGCATCAGTGGACATGGCATCAAGCTCCTCAATTAAAGTTCATATAGTATATTGACAGATATATTAAAAATCAATATACTATGAAAAAATTAATTGTGGAGTACGCCAATGAATGAAGTTTCTCTCAGCCTGCAGGACATGCAGCAGGCCGCTGGGCAGGCCTGCCGCCTACTCAAAGTGCTGTCCAACCCGGACCGCTTGATGATTTTGTGCCAGTTGGCCCAAGGCGAAATGCGGGTCGGCGAAATGGAGGGAGCACTGGGCATTGTGCAGCCCACCTTGTCGCAACAACTCACCGTTTTACGCGACGAAGAGCTGGTCAGCACCCGGCGTGAAGGTAAAAACATTTTTTACCAGCTCAGCAGCCCGCAGGCGCTGGCGCTTATGCAGGTGCTGTACGCGCAATTTTGTTCTACTGACAAGGAGGGGTTATGACTATCGATTGGGAACACTTCACCCCCTGGGCCTCTTTGGGAGGCGGGGTTTTACTGGGTATTGCATCGGCTATGTTCGTGCTGCTCAATGGTCGGATTTTGGGCATTAGCGGCATTGTGGGCGGCCTGCTTGCGCCGCGGATGGGCGATATCGGCTGGCGCCTGGCCTTTCTGCTGGGCATGGGTGCCGCGCCGATGGTGTTTGTGGCTGTGATGCCGGCCGAGCTGCTGCCGGTGGTGCGCATCGATGCCAGCGAGCCGGTCATCGCCCTGGCCGGTGTGCTGGTCGGCCTGGGTACGCGCTACGGCTCGGGCTGCACCAGTGGCCATGGCGTGTGCGGACTCTCACGCCTATCGCCCCGCTCGCTGGTCGCCACCTTTAGCTTTATGGCGGCAGGCTTTGCCATCGTCTATCTGCTACGCCACGCTTTTTGAAAGACATTGCCATGCAACATCGTGTTACGGAATTTTTCGTCGGCCTACTTTTTGGCCTGGGCCTGATCCTTTCGGGTATGACCGACCCCGGCAAAGTACTGGGCTTTTTAGACTTGGCCGGCCTGTGGGACCCCTCCCTGGCGCTGGTCATGGGCGGCGCAATTGCCGTGGGATTTTTTGCATTTTCAGTGGCCAAAAAGCGCAGTTTGAGCTATCTGGGCGTCGATTTGCGTTTGCCCGGCCAGCAGCACATCGACAAACGCCTGGTGGTCGGCTCGCTGCTGTTTGGCGCAGGGTGGGGCCTGGCAGGGTTTTGCCCCGGCCCGGCTTTGGTGTCCATGGCTGCGGGGCAAAGCAAGGCTGTTTGGTTTGTGGTTTCCATGCTGATCGGCATGCTGATCTTCGAGGTCGCCGAACGGCGCGCGCAAGCTGCACAAGTGGCCTGACCCTTGGCGACTCCTGATTGACACCGCACCGCATGGCTGCCCGCTGGCAAACTTTTTTGCCCTCCCTACCCGCCCTGCAATGGGGGCGCAGCTACGACCGCAACACCTTGTCGCGCGACCTGTTGGCCGCGGGCATCGTCACCGTCATGCTCATCCCGCAAAGCCTGGCCTATGCCTTGCTGGCCGGGCTGCCGCCGCAAGCAGGCTTGTACGCCAGCGTGGCGCCGCTGCTGTTGTACGCGCTCTTGGGCAGTAGCCGTGTCCTGGCGGTAGGGCCGGTGGCCGTGGTCTCGCTGATGACGGCAGCGGCCATAGGCACGCACGCCGCGCCCGGTTCCACCCACTATTGGGCGGTGGCGATCACGCTGGCGTTTATGTCGGGCGCGATGTTGCTGCTCATGGGCGTGTTGCGCCTGGGTTTTTTGGCTAATTTCCTAAGCCATCCGGTCATCGCCGGGTTTATTTCTGCCTCCGGCTTGTTGATTGCTGCCAGCCAACTCAAAACCATGTTGGGCGTCAATGCGCATGGTGAGAACTTTTTCACCTTGGTGCTCGATTTGCTGCAGCAACTGCCCGCGCTGCATGGGCTGAGTCTGGCCGTCGGCGGCTCGGTGTTGCTATTTTTGCTTTGGGTGCGCCAGGGCTTAAAGCCGTTCTTGCAGCGCAGGGGTATGCGCGCCCACAGCGCCGATATGCTGGCCAAAGCCGGCCCGGTGCTAGCTATTTTCCTGAGCACCGCGCTGACTTGGTACTTTCAGTGGCAGCACCAAGGCCTCAAGATCGTGGGCGAGGTACCCAGCGGTTTGCCACCCTTCACGCTGCCCTTGTGGGACGCCGCCCTGTGGAAGTCGCTGGCCATGCCAGCCTTGCTGATCAGCGTGGTGGGCTTTGTGGAATCAGTGTCCGTGGGCCAAACCCTGGCCGCTAAGCGCCGCCAACGCATTGAGCCCGACCAAGAGTTACTTGCGCTGGGGGCGAGCAATATCGCCGCCAGCCTGAGCGGCGGGTTTCCGGTAACCGGTGGCTTTGCCCGCTCGGTGGTTAATTTCGACGCCGGTGCGCAAACACCGGCTGCCGGGGTATTTACCGCGTTGGGCATCACGCTGGCGACCTTGTTTTTGACACCGGCGCTGTACTACCTGCCGCAAGCCACTTTGGCCGCGACGATTGTGGTGGCCGTGTTGTCACTGGTGGATGTGGGCATTTTCCGGCGTACTTGGGTGTATTCCAAAGCCGACTTTGCCGCTGCGCTAGCGACGCTACTGGTGACATTGGGCCTGGGCGTGGAAACGGGTTTGGTGGCCGGGGTGGCGGTGTCTTTGGCCTTGTATCTGCTTCGCACCAGCCGACCGCATATTGCGCAAGTGGGGCAAGTGCAAGGCACAGAACACTTTCGTAATGTGCGCCGCCACGAGGTGATTACGCATGCACGGGTGATGGGCTTGCGCGTCGATGAAAACCTGTATTTTGCCAATTGCCGTGCGCTGGAAGACCGCATCAACCGCGAAGTGGCGCAGCATCCGGCGCTGGCGCACCTGGTCTTGCAATGCAGCGCCATCAACCACATCGACGCCAGCGCACTCGAAAGCCTGGAGACCATCGCTGCGCGTCTGCAAGAAGCGGGCATCGCATTGCACCTGAGCGAAGTCAAAGGCCCGGTAATGGACCGCCTGCGCGGTACGCATTTTTTGCAGTCGCTGCCGGGCAAGGTGTACATGAGCCAGTTTCAGGCGATGGAAGATTTGCTGGGAGCAGATGTCTGAGCTTGCGTTTCGCCTAGCCGCGTTGCACAAATCCGCCCTGAATTTGCGCCTCAATGAATAGCGTAAACGTGAAGTCCTGCCCTTGTCGCAGCCTGCGAAAGGTCCGCGTCGAGTGTCGCTAGGGAAAGACCTTTGCGCAAGGCCAGTTCCAAATAGGTGGCGTCGTAAGCCGAAAGCTTGTAGCGTCTGGCAAGGTTCAATGTGTCGCCCAAAGCGTGTGCCATGGTCTCCACATCCGTTACCAACTCTAATTGGCCCAGCAGAGAAATAAAGCGTTGAGAGTCCGCCTCGGACACGATGCCTTTAGCTTCAACTTTGGCGACAACGTTAGCGACTTCCAGCGCAAACAGAGATGGCACAAGTGCCTGCGATTCCTTCAGCGCGAGCAGTGCCGAATCCGCATAGGCTGCGCCTGCTGGGTTGGTTTGAGGAACCAGCCACAAGAGCGCCACAGAAGCGTCCAGCACAAAGCTCATGCGCGCCCCTCGTCGATGAGCGCTTGGAGGTCCAACCCCGCCACAGGCTGACGCGTACGCATAAAGGCCCGCATTTCTTCTGCCGCAGCGGCAGCGTCCGAGCGCCGCCCCCCCTGTGGTGGCACCAATTCTGCGACGGCTTCGCCCCGCAAGGTGATGGTGTAGCGCTTACCCGTTTGCACGCCCCGCAACAATTCCGGCAGCTTGGTCTTGGCTTCGTAGGACCCGACTTCAATTTTCATGATTTACCTCAGATTTCAATGATTAGACCAGTATACCGACCAGTCTAATACCTCTCAACTACTCACATCCCATGCAACACGAGCCACGGAGAGCCAGGTACTAGTCCGGCGCAAGGTCGAGGCCTGCTTTTGGGCAGATTCCTCAATTCGGGCAAGCTTGCATGCCAGATGTGGTCCAGCGTGTGCGCTGCGCTGACGCGTCAAATGGAAACATGCTGGCTGCCAGTGGGCGGGTATAGGTGATGCATTGGTCGCCGCTGCGAAAACGCACATGCTCCGCGTCCAAACGTTCTTCCACCCAGGGGCCGCTGCCGTTGGCGGCCAGTATTTTGCCGATGCGCTGCTCGGCGGTGAGTGGCAGGCGCGCGGAGGGCAGCAATGGCGCTGACGCGGGGGGCAAGGCTCGCATCGCTTCGCGCGATAGGGTCAGGTTCAGCGGTTTAGGAGGCTCGGGGGCTGCGGGTGCAATCGGTGCAGCGCTTGGTGCTTGCGGTGCAGGGGACGCTGGAGTGATTTGCGCAACCGGGCTCGCTGGGGCAGTCGGCTTTGTCACCGCAGTCACGGGTTCGGCGGCAGGCGGTGGCGCAGTAGCCGAGGTTACAGAATCGCCCGCACGCGCCGGCTCCAGTGGCCGCTTCTTTTCGGGCAGGGGCGGCGTCTTGCTCTGGGTTTGCAAGGGCGGCAGTAGCACCAGCACGGTGGGTGCTAAACGAGGCGACGGTGCTTGCGGCTTGGGTGTAGGTGTATGCAAGCCTTGCAAAACCCACAGAAAACCCAGGTGCAGCAACAGCGCCAGTGCCCCGCTCAACAAACGAACGGGTCCAACGGTTTTCAATTGCGCCTCTTGCCCGTGCAGTGAAAAGTCAAACCGAGGACCGGACCTGCACCGGTGCAAAAAAGCATCGGCATGCCAAAGCCGCCTGCGCATCTGGCACGCCTAAAACTTTGCTTGCATCCACTTGCCGTCAATTTGAAAAGTACTTATTTATTCGATAACTTTACCGCAAGGCATTACGACAGCGGCCTTCGATGGTGCCTGCAAGCACACGCCCGGCTTACCCTCAGTCGCCCCAACGACAATGCCCGCTATGAAAACACTGCGACTACGCGAAGGCAAAGAGCGCTCATTGCTGCGCAAACACCCTTGGATATTTGAATCGGCGATTGCCAAAGGCGGCGGTGACAGCGGCGAGACGGTGCGGGTGGAGGGGCACGCGGGCCAGTTTTTGGGCTGGGGGGCCTTTAGCCCGCAGTCGCGCATACGCGCCCGCATCTGGAGTTTTGAGGAAGGCGATCGCATCGACACCGCTTTTTTCGCCACGCGTATCCGCACCGCAATTGACGCGCGCGCGCGTCTGGCCATTGACAGCGACAGCCTGCGTTTGGTGCATGGCGAATCCGACGGCTTGCCCGGCCTGATCGTGGACCGCTATGGCGATACCTTGGTGGCGCAGTTTGGCAGCGCGGGTTGCGAGCGCTGGAAAGACGCAATTGCCGATGCATTGCTGGCACACACCGGCTTGCAAAAAATCTACGAGCGCTCGGACGCCAGCAGCCGCGGCCTTGAAGGCCTGGATACTCGCGTTGGCTGGTTGCGAGGCCAGGGCGACACCGCGCTGGTGCTGCGCGAACATGGCTGGCAACTCGGGCTGGACATCGCGCAAGGGCATAAGACCGGTTACTACCTGGACCAGCGCGACAGCCGCCAACGATTTGCGCAGTATGCGCGGCGCCTGCAATCGCAGCGGGTGCTTAATTGCTATTGCTATACCGGCGGCTTTAGCGTGGCAGCGCTGGCCGGGGGCGCAGCGCATGTAACGTCCATTGATTCTTCAGCCCCGGCGCTGACGCTGGCAGCCAGCAATGTGGCGCGCAATGGCTTTGCGGCTGAGCGCGCCGAATTTTTGGATGCCGATGTCAACGCCAGCTTGCGTCGCTTTGCGAAAGAGGGGCGCCGCTTTGACGCCATCGTGCTAGACCCGCCCAAGCTAGCCCCCACGATTGCGCATGCCGAGCGCGCGGCGCGTGCTTACAAAGACATCAACCGCCTGGCCTTGCAAATTTTGGATCCGCAAGGTGTGCTGTTTACTTTTTCTTGCTCTGGCGGCATCAGCGCCGATTTGTTTCACAAGATCGTCGCCTCTGCGGGCGCAGACGCCGGGGTGGACGGCTTTATCAGCGAACGCCTGGGCGCAGCGCCCGACCATCCGATGACGCTGAACTTTCCCGAAGGCGAGTACCTCAAAGGCTTGGTGGTGGTGCGCAAAGCCTGAGCAAAATCCGCGGTACACGATTTTCGCCAGGGATTGCCACCGCTAGCGGAAATGCTTTGCATTTCTGTCCCAAGCGTGGCCCGTAGTATTCTTGCTGTAGGTTGCCGCATGCAGCGGCGCTTGCGATTCAGGATTTGGGTAACGCCCATGGGTCCCAAAAGGCGCAGAGTGGATACAAAAGGAGGAATTCATGGCAAAAGACAAACAACACCCGGCCGTTGCGGCCGTCGCGAAGAGCGGCAGCAACAAAGTCAAGGTCGCGGTCAGCGACATCGATGGCATCTTGCGCGGTAAATACCTGCACGTTGACAAGTTCATGGGCGCGGTACAGCCCTACCCTGGCGGAGGTTTTGGCTTTTGCGACGTGGTCTTTGGCTGGGATGCGCATGACACCTGCTACGACAACGCCAGCGTCACCGGTTGGCAACACGGCTTCCCCGACGCCCTGGCCCGGCTCGATCTGAACACCGCCCGTCATGTGCCCTGGGACAACAAGGTGCCGTTTTTTCTGGGCGAGTTTGTCAACGCCGATGGCTCGCCCTATGCAGTGTGCCCGCGCCAGACCTTAAAGCGCGTACTGGCACGAGCGCACAAAATGGGTTTCACGCCCATGACCGGCATGGAGTTTGAGTGGTTTAACTTCAAAGAGACGCCGCAAAGCTGGGCCGATAAGAAAGGCGTGGGCCCGACTTCGCTCACTCCTGGCATGTTTGGCTATTCGCTCTTGCGCATGGCCGATAACGGCGGGTTTTTCAATGCTTTGATGGACGATATGCAGGCCTTTGGCGTGCCCATCGAAGGCCTGCATACGGAGACGGGTCCCGGCGTGTATGAAGCGGCCATTGCGTTCTCGGAAGCGCTGGAGCAAGCGGACCGTGCGATTTTGTTCAAAACCGGCGCACGCGAAATAGGCAAGCGCTATGACATCATGCCCAGCTTTATGGCCAAGTGGAACCAGCACCTACCCGGTTGCAGCGGCCATATCCACCAGTCATTAAGCGATGGCAAAAACAATTTGTTTGCCGATGCCAAAGGCCGCCACGGTATGAGCAAATTGTTCGAAAGCTACCTGGCCGGGCAAGTGGCCTGCCTGATGGAGTTTGCCCCCATGTTCTGGCCCACCATTAACAGCTACAAACGCCTGGTCGATGGTTTTTGGGCACCGGTCAAACCCACTTGGGGCGTGGACAACCGCACGGCCAGCTTTCGCGTCATTGCCGGTTCGCCCAAGTCCACCCGCTTGGAAACCCGCTGCCCCGGCGCCGATGTCAACCCTTACCTGGCAATGGCCGCTGTCATCGCCGCAGGATTGGATGGCGTGGAAAAAGGCCTCAAGCTCAAGGCCCCGGCGATTACCGGCACCAACCAGGGCGCAGAAAACATCCCGCGCGCACCACGCACGCTGATAGAAACCACGCGCAATTTCCGCGAATCCACCATCGCCCGCGACTGGCTAGGCGACACCTTTGTCGATCACTTCGCCGCCACCCGCGAGTGGGAGTGGCGCCAGTGGTTAGACGGCGTGACCGATTGGGAACTGAAACGATATTTTGAGATCATTTAAGTCAATGATTCGAACACCTAGGGAAGCTTTGCATAAGCCCGTCATCGCGAGGAGCGCAGCGACGTGGCGATCCATCTGTGCAGGCTTAGCAAGCCACAATGGATTGCTTGGCTGCGCTCGCAATGACGGGTTTGATCAAATGCGCTGTTTACATCGTCCAAAAATTTATTGAAAATTCCTTATGAGCATCACTTCTTTTTCCTTCCCCACCCCCATACGCTTTGGCGCTGGCGCGCGCAAACTAGTCGCTGCCCATTTGCTGGAGCAAGGCTTAAAGCGCCCGCTCATCGTGACCGACCGGGCCCTTGGCGCGCTGCCGGTGCTGGCCGAGTTTCAATCGTATCTGACGGGACTGGAGGTGGCAGTTTTTTCTGGCGTGTTCGGCAACCCTACTTGTAGTCAGGTGATGGATGGCGCAGTGGCTTATAAAACGCATCAAGCCGACTGCATCATCGGCTTTGGCGGCGGTGCGGCGCTGGATGTGGCCAAGGTGGTCGGTATTGTCGCCACGCACGAAGGCGATATTTTGGAATACGTGTGGGACCACCCGCAGGTACGCCCCATCAGCGCGCCCCTGCCTTACTTTATAGCCCTGCCTACTACCTCGGGCACCGGCTCGGAAGTGGGCCGCTCCAGCGTGGTCAGCGAGAACGACACGCACTTAAAGCGCGTGGTCTTTAGCGCCAAAATTTTGGCGCGCATGGTATTTGCCGACCCCGAACTCACCCTGGGCCTGCCGGCCCATGTCACGGCTGCTACCGGCATGGACGCACTCACCCACAACATCGAAAGCTATCTCTCGCCGGCCTACCACCCGCTGTGCGATGGCATCGCCTTGGAGGGCACACGCATCGCAGCCGCTGCGCTACAAACCGCCGTGAAAGAGCCCGGCAATCTGCAAGCGCGCGGCGACATGATGATGTCCTCGATGATGGGTGCCATTGCTTTCCAAAAAGATTTGGGTGCGGTGCATTCCTGCGCGCACGCCCTAGGCGCGGTATGCGACCTGCACCACGGCCTGGCCAATGCTTTGATGATCGACACCGTGCTGGCCTGGAACCAAGAGGCCGTGCCTGCCAAGTTTGAGGAGTTAGCGCATGTTTGCGGCGTCGCTGGTGGTGGTAAAGCCTTTGTGCCCTGGCTCAAAGCGCTCAAGACCAGCATTGGCATTACCGGTGGCTTAGCGGTCCATGGTGTGAAAGAAGAACATATGGCCCGCATGGTGCAGATTGCCCAAGCCGATATTTGCCACCAGACCAATCCACGCCCTTGCACCCCGGCCGATTTTGAGCGCCTGTTCCGCCAGGCGATGTAAGCTCTAAGTGCTCAACAAAGTTGTGCTCTTGTCCCACGGTCCCACATCGCCAAGGCGGGCGAGTGCTGCTACTACCATGCCACTTGCCGACACTTTTTACCAACCACACATTTCTTTGTTTTGACCATGTCTGACCGCCCCAAAATTGGCGTGAGCGCCTGTTTTCTGTACCCCGACGCCAAGCGCCCGGCCTTCGCAAAAAAAACCTTGCAGTACCTGGAGCAATCAGTGCCGCACTGGGTCATGGCCGGTGGTGCGATGCCAGTCATGGTTCCCGCCCTGGTCGGCGAGACCGCGCGTGGCGACGTCACAGCGCAACATTACGCAGAGTGGTTGGACGGCCTGATGCTGCATGGCGGCGTGGACATGTCGCCCACCAGCTATGGCGAAGCGCCGCTGGACCCACTTTGGGCAGGGGACCGTACGCGTGACCTGTATGAGATGGAATTGGTGCGCGCTTTTGTAGCCGCAGGCAAACCGGTATTTGGCATTTGCCGCGGCCTGCAACTGATTAACGTGAGCTACGGCGGCACGCTTTACCAGGACATCAGCACCCAGCGGCCCCAAGCCCTGGTACACCGCGACGGTGAAGCCTACGACCGGCTTTTCCATGATGTTCAACTGGTGCCGGGCACACGCCTGGAGACACTGCTCAGCCCGACGAGCAGCCGCAAAGTCAATAGCATCCACCACCAGGGCATCAAAGACCTGGCGCCCGGTTTTGTAGCCGAGGCGCTGTGCCCGGATGACGGCACCATTGAAGCCATACGCCACAGCGGCCCGGCATGGGTGGCCGCAGTGCAGTGGCACCCCGAGTTTCATAAACCCGAATACGGCGTCATGGACGACAGCGCGCTCCTGCACGACTTTTTGCAAGCTGCGATGGCTGCACGAAGCTAAGTTTTTTCTGGTTTGAGTTTTTTTCCAAAGCGAGCACCGCATGAGTACCTTGTCTATCTTCAATCCGGCCAATGGCCAACTGGTCAACACCCTCCACGCTGACGATGCCGCCAGCGTGGCTGCCAAAGCCACTGCCGCGCGCGCCGCGCAAACCGCCTGGGCCGCCACGCCGCTTTCTGCACGCAAAACTTGCGTAGAAAAATTCCGCGCCAGCGTGGTGCAAGATATGGACGCCTTGGCGCTAACCATGACGCGCGAGACCGGCAAGCCGGTACAACTGTCGCGCAATGAACTCAATGGCTTGCTCGGTCGTATTGATTTTTTCCTGGCGCAAGTCGATGGCTGCTTGGCCACCGAAACCGTCATGTCCGAAGGTGGCATGACCGAGCAAATCGAGCACATTCCCTTGGGTGTGGTCGCCAATATCTCAGCCTGGAACTACCCCTGGTTTGTCGGTTGCAATGTGATTCTTCCCGCGCTCTTGGCCGGTAACGCAGTGCTCTATAAACCCAGCGAATACGCCACCAACACCGGCCAGGCGATTGCCCGCTTATTGCACCATGCTGGTGTGCCGCAGGACGTCATGGTGTGTTTGGTGGGCGGCGGCGAAGTCGGTCAGGCCTTGCTGCAACAACGCATTGACGGCGTGTTTTTTACCGGCTCGGTCGCCACGGGTGCGCGCATCGCGCAGGCAGTGGGGGGCCGCTTTATCAAACTGCAGCTCGAACTCGGCGGCAAAGACCCCACCTATGTGTGCGATGACGCCAACCCTGAAAACGCCGCCGAATCGCTGGCCGATGGCGCCATGTACAACACAGGGCAGAGCTGCTGCTCGGTAGAGCGCCTTTATGTGCACGAAAAAATTTACGACGCCTTTGTGGCCCGCTTTGTCGCCACAGTGAAGGGCTTGAAACACGGCGACACCGAAAACGCAGACACCTATATCGGCGCCATCACCCGCGCGCCGCAACTAGCCGTGCTAGAAGCGCAAGTGGCCGATGCCCTGGCCAAAGGCGCCACACTGCTCACTGGCGGCAAGCGCGTCCCTGTGCCGGGTAACTGGTTTGAGCCCACGGTGCTAGTTGATGTGAACCATAGCATGGAACTGATGCGCGAGGAAAGCTTTGGCCCCATCATCGGCATCCAAAAAGTCAGCAGCGATGCGCAAGCGGTGCAACTCATGAACGACACACGCTACGGGCTGACCGCTGGCGTGTTCACCCCCGACCAAGCGCGCGCGCAGCGCCTGTTGGCCCAGGTGAATGCCGGCACGGTGTACTGGAATTGCTGCGACCGCGTCAGCCCGCGCCTGCCCTGGAGCGGCCACGGCGACTCCGGCGTGGGCCTGACTTTGTCCCGCGAAGGCATCAGCACCTTTACGCGGCCGAAGGCTTGGCATTTGCGCAGCGTGTAAGGCGCGTGCGCGGGCTGGTGGCGCGCCAAACCGCTTCATTGATATCCACATAAAGGATACTATATTGTCTATTATTTATATTTAAATGCAATAATAGACAACATGATATCCATTGAATACAAAACGCAAGCTGAGATTTTGCAGGACATTGGCGCGCGCGCCAAATCGGCAAGGCTGCGGGAAAACATGTCGCGCAAAACCTTGGCTGACAAAGCTGGCGTTGCCGAAGCCTCTCTTAAGCGCTTTGAGACCGCCGGCCACATCAGCTTGTCCAGTCTGGTGCAATTGTTGACAGCTTTGAATCGGCTCTCTGAGCTGGATGAGCTTCTGGCCGAACAAGCGCCACTCTCTATTCGTGAACTCGATGACACAAAAAGACAGCGAGGCCGCAAATGAATAGGCATGTCGACCGCTTAAAGGTCAAGTTCGGCGCCGCAGACGTAGGCATGCTGGCTATCAGCGATAAAGGCCAGATATTTTTTCAATACACCCCGCAATGGTTAGCCGAGGGCTTTGATCTGGCGCCCCGGTCTTTGGCTTTCAACGCCCTCCTGCAAAAAGCCAAAGACCCGCTATTTGACGGGCTGCATGGGGTCTTCAACGATTCACTGCCCGATGGATGGGGACTGTTGTTAATGGACCGCGCATTCAACAGCCGGCTTGGCTGGAGTCGCCATCACATCACACCGCTTGATCGCCTTGCGTACATGGGTAGCCGAGCAATGGGCGCACTGCACTATGAACCGGAGTATGAAAAGGAAGCGATTGAGGACAGGGTAAATCTCTCATCGCTTGCGGCCTCTGTTGAAACGGTGCTCTCGGGTTCTACCGAAGATGTTTTTAACCAGTTGCGCATCCAAGGTGGATCACCTGGCGGTGCGCGACCCAAGGTCACGGTGGCTTTGTCCGAAAACGCATCGGATTGTTTATCCGGCTTTCATGACATCCCGCAGGGCTACCACCATTGGATGGTGAAATTCAGGTCCAAGGAGGATCCGCAGGACATGGGGCGGGCGGAGAAGACCTATGCTGATATGGCCAAAATCGCAGATGTTGCTATGCCGCAATCAGCCCTGCTGGAAGTCAAAGTCGGCTCCACTGTAGAGCAATGTTTTGCGGTGCGCAGATTTGACCGGCATGCCAATGAGCGTCGCCATGGGGTGACCATGGCCGGGCTGTATTACGCCGATTTCAAGACACCGTGCCTAGACTACAAAGACATTCTCGGCGCGACGTCCATTCTCACCAAGGACGCTAGGCAAGTGGAACAGGCCTTCAGGCGCATGGCATTCAACGTCCTGACGCACAACCAAGACGATCATGCCAAGAACTTTGCCTTTGTCTTTGGGGCAAATGGATGGGAGCTGTCTGCTGCGTATGACCTAACGTTTAGCCGAGGCTTGGGCGGTGAACACACCACGGCGATTGCTGGCAGTGGTAATCCTGATCGCGCTAAGTTGATGGAAATTGCAAGCGCGTTTCGGGTTGAGGCGGGCGCGAAAATTATTGAAAAGGTGCGCCATGCGGCATCTATGTGGCCGACACTGGCCCAAGGAAATGACGTGAGCAAAAAAACACGCCAGGCAGTGGGGGACGCCTTGCAAAAAATCGATCGCCGTTTTTAGGATCCGCAGTCCACGCCACGAAAACTTGCGGCAGGCATTCGGCAAGCGCCTCCTCACAGTCCGTCGACTGAGTAATCTATATGCGTCATGGTTTTACAAGTAATGTAAAATTGCATTCTTAATTCCTTCTGAAGGTACGACATATGGCTGCATTAACGGTCACCGCCAAAGGTCAAATTACTTTACGTCGCGAGTTGTTGGAACATATGGGCATCGCACCCGGGCAACAAATTGAAGTGGACAAGCTCGCG
>CAMBFN010000012.1 GCA_945865425.1 Comamonas sp. lk
CCCATATTGAGCAAGAGCTTGCGCATAGTGGCGACGTCCTGCAAGCGCGGGACATTGCGCAGGCGCACTGGCTCGGGCGTGAGCAAGGCGGCGCACAGTTCGGGAAGGGTGGCGTTTTTGGCGCCCGAAATTTGCACTTCGCCCTGCAGGCTGCGGCCACCGCGTATCAATAGCTTGTCCATCGCCTAGGCCTTAAGAATTCTGGGCTGCCCACTCGGCAGGGGTGAAAGTTTTCATGGACAAGGCGTGTACCTCATCGGTTTGCATGCGCGTGCCCAAGGTGGCGTAGACCTGTTGGTGGCGCGCGATCAGGCGTTTGCCCTCGAAGGCGTCCGACACAATCGTGGCATACCAATGGCGTCCGTCACCTTCCAGCGCAATATGGGTGCAAGGCAGGCCGGCGGCAATCAAGGCTTGGAGGTGTTCTGCGGTCATGGGAAAATAAGGTTTTAGCTGCGGATTTTGTAACCTGTGCGCAGCAAATACAGGGCAATCGCAAAGGCCAGCAGCATGGAGCTGCCTACCACTGCCAGGCTTAACCAGGGCGATACATCGCTGACGCCAAAAAAGCCGTAGCGCAAGCCATCAATCATATAAAAGAAGGGGTTGCAATGGCTGACGACTTGCCAGAATGGCGGCAGCGAATGGATGGAATAAAACACGCCACTTAAAAAAGTCATGGGCATGATCACAAAGTTTTGAAATGCTGCCAGCTGGTCGAACTTCTCGGCCCACAGACCGGCAATCAGTCCCAGGGTACCCATCATGGCCGCACCCATGACGGCAAACAGGAAAATAAACAAGGGCTGGGCAAAGCTGATTTGCGTGAAAAACGCCGCAATGACAAATACCCCCATGCCCACCACCAGACCACGCACCACGGCAGCGCCCACATAGGCTACAAACCAGTGCCAGTAGGACAAGGGCGTGAGCAGGATAAACACCAGATTACCCATGACCTTGCTCATGATGAGGGAAGAAGAGCTGTTGGCAAAGGCGTTTTGCAAAAGGCTCATCATCGCCAGGCCAGGCACCAAAAAGGCGGTGTAGCTGACCTGGTCATACACTTTCACATGGTCTTCCAAGGCGTGGCCGAAGATCAGCAAATACAGCATGGCGGTGAGCACTGGGCCGGCGATGGTTTGGAAAGCGACTTTCCAAAAACGCAGAATTTCTTTGTAGAGCAGGGTTTGCCAGCCGCTCATGTTGCTGCCCCAGTGGTGGCGGTCGCCGACTGGCTGGCTTTGCCCGAATGCTTTTGCATCACGTCCAAAAAGACGTCTTCCAAATCGGCTTTGCGAATTTCAACATCCTCGGCGTGCAGGCCGGCTTCGCGCACGGCTGCCAAATAACGTTCGATCTCCAGTGCATCATGCGCCGGGAACTGCACGATGCGCCCGGTGACACGTGCCTGCGTGCGCAAGGCCTCGGGTAGCGTGCCCTCGACTTTGAAGCGAAGCACATTGCTAGAGGCAGCTTTGAGCAGTTCGCTGGTGTGGTCCAGGGCCACAATGCGCCCAGACTTGAGCATGGCGATACGGCCACACAGGGCTTCGGCCTCTTCTAGGTAATGGGTGGTTAGCAAGACGGTATGCCCTTGCTTATTGAGCTTGGCAATAAATTGCCACAAGGTTTGGCGCAATTCCACATCCACCCCGGCCGTCGGCTCGTCGAGCACGATCACCGGCGGCTTGTGTACCAGGGCTTGGGCCACCAGAAACCGCCGCTTCATGCCGCCCGACAACTGGCGCATATTAGCCTGGGCTTTGTCGGCCAGACCCAGGCTCTCCAGCAATTCGTCAATCCAGGCGTCGTTGTTGCGCACACCGAAATAGCCAGACTGGATGCGCAAGGCTTCGCGGATATTGAAAAAAGGGTCAAAAACCAGCTCTTGCGGCACAACGCCAAGCTTGCGCCGGGCCTGTGCATAGTCGCGCTGCACATCGCTGCCCAGGACCCTAACACTACCGGCGCTGGCCCGGGTCAGACCAGCAAGCATGCTGATCATGGTGGTTTTGCCAGCGCCGTTGGGGCCGAGTAAACCGAAAAACTCGCCTTGCTCAATATCCAGACTAACCTGGTCGACAGCTAGGAATTTGCTGCCCGGCGGGCCTTTGGGCGAGGCATACGCCTTAGAAATCGACTGGAAGGAAATGGCAGGCATAAACGCCTGATTTTACGCCCGCAAGCCTAGCGGCCCTTTGTAGCCAGGCGAAAGGCCTAAACCGGCGTCGGTTCCAAGCTCGCAGCGCTTGCCGGATCGCCGCTTTCGAGTAAAGCCCGCACGCCATAGAGTGCGGCCAAATGCATCAGTCGCTCAGGCGCGCCTTGGATGTGCAGTTGTTTACCCCGGCGCAGGCAAGCGCGACGCAGCTCCAGCAAAACAGCCAACGCCGAAGAATCGAAATCCTGTAAGGCCTGCGCATCGAGTACCACCGGCTTGGGGCCGTTTGAAATACCGGCAGCCAGCCGCTCCAGACAGGGGCTGGCCTGGGCATGGGTCAGAACGGCGGGTAGGGCGAGCACGTCAGTTCTTTTTCGTATTGGATTTATTGCGCGCTGCCAGGGATTCGATCAGGCCGTCCACGCCCTTGGCGTTGATTTCCTGGGCGAACTGGCTTTTATAGGTTTCGACCAACCAGACGCCCATCACGTTGATATTAAAAATCCGCCAGCCGGTGCCCTGACCGGGCGTTTTTTCCAGACGGTAATCCAGCTGGATCGGCTCACCACTGCCGCGCACTTCGCTGCGCACCACCACTTCTTTGTCCTCGGGCGCAGCGCGCAAAGGCTTTAATGCGATGACCTGGTCGCTGATTTGGGACAGGGCCCCGGCGTAGGTGCGCACCAGCAGGATTTTGAACTCTTCTTGCAAGCGTTTTTGCTGCTCAGGCGTCGCCTGGCGCCAGCCCGGGCCTATGGCCGAAGCCGTCATACGCTGAAAATCCACATGCGGCATGATGCGCGTGTCCACCAGTGCAACCACTTTGGAGATGTCGGCGCTACGCATGGACTTGTCCGCTTTGATGACGTCCAACACCTCGGTGGACATGCGCTTGATAAAGACATCAGCGGCCTCATCCTGGGCCCATGCACTTGCGCCCAACAGCGCGCCCCCCAGGAGCATCAGTAGCACGCCTAGCTGCTTGAAATATCGAAAACTCACTATTTTTCTCCCTTCGAATGGCGGCACTCGGGTTGACCCTTGCTTATCCCGCATTCAGGCCGATTCTACGGTCGATCATCCATGCTGCCTGCACTTTCCCCGTCGTTTTGCAGATAGACCCTACGCTGCAAATAGGCATCCCGCTTAAAGGAATACTGATCTAGGGCTACCGCATTGACGACATCGTCAGCCTGCAGGTAGCTAGCCCGCAGATCGGTAAAGCTAACGGCCATCATCAGGTCGCGCAGCACCACATCGTCCACATGGTTGGCCAGGTTGCCCTTCCAGTCCAAGGGATAAACCACGACCTCGATCAAAGTACGCGGGCCCAGCAAGGGCACAACCACAAAAGGGCCGGAGGGCACGCCCCAGCGGTTGAGCATCAGGCCAAAATCGGCCGGGTGCTTGTCGATGTCCAGCGTGCTGGCCACATCGACCAAGCCAAGCAAGCCCACTGTGCTGTTGACTGCTACACGCTTGATGCTGTCCACCGTGGCCTTGGGCCGCAATGACAATGCATTGTTCGGTATCGACCAGACGTCGGCCAAATTGCCAAAAAAATGGCTAACGCTGTTGCGCATCCAGCGCGGCAGCAACTCGGTGTAAGCAATGGCTACGGGGCGCATCACCGCATGATCGAGCACTTCATTGAAAGCGTAGATGCTGCGATTGATGCCTTCAAAGGGATCTACCAGGTTGGCCGGCTTGGCCGTTTGCGCCCAAGCTCCTGATGAAGCACAGGCGATGACCACGATACCGGCCCAGGACCGCAAGCGGACAAGGAAATAAAAACTACGCATTAATCTGCTTCTTTGGGCCCGGCGCTGGCTGCGGCTTTGCTATACAAAAACTGGCTGATAAGGCTCTCGAGTACGACCGCCGATTGGGTGGTGGTGATCATGGCGCCAGCGGCCAAAATCGCTTCCTCGGCGCCCGCCTCAATACCGAGGTATTGCTCTCCGAGCAAGCCGCTGGTCAAAATTTTGAGCGAGCTGTCTTTGGGGAAACGATAACGACTTTCCATCGCAATATGCACCTGGGCTTGGAAACTTTTATCGTCGAACACAATTTTTTCCACCCGCCCCACCACCACTCCCGCACTGCGCACCGCCGCTTTGGCTTTGAGGCCGCCCACGTTATCGAACTTGGCTGTCACTTTATAGGTGGACTGGAAATTGAGGCTGAGCAAGTTGGCTGACTGCAAGGCCAGAAACAAAATGGCGACTGCGCCAACGAGCACAAACAGGCCAACCCACAGATCATTTTTTGAGCGTTGCATGCGAATTCTTTCTGGATAAGCGGTCGCTAAATCGTAAACATCATGGCGGTCAAGACAAAGTCCATCACCAGCACCGACAAAGAGGCCATGACCACGGTACGGGTAGTGGCGCTGGCCACCCCTTCGGGCGTGGCTTGCGCGACGTAGCCCTGCAAGAGTGCGACGTAGGTAACGGCAAAACCAAAGATGATGCTCTTGATGATGCCATTGCCCACATCACGCCAAACGTCCACCCCGCCCTGAATCTGGCTCCAAAAGGAGCCCGAATCTACGCCTATCATCACCACGCCGACTACCCAGCCGCCCACAATGCCCATGGCACTGAACACTGCGGCAAGCAAGGGCATGGCGATCACACCGCCCCAAAAGCGTGGCGCCAGTACGCGTAGCACAGGGTCTACTGCCATCATTTCCATCACGCTGATTTGTTCGCCGGCTTTCATTAGCCCTATTTCTGCAGTGAGCGAGGTACCGGCACGCCCGGCGAAAAGCAAAGCCGTGACCACCGGTCCCAACTCGCGTACCAGGCTGAGCGCCACCAGCAGGCCCAGGGCCTCGGAGGAGCCATAGCGCTGCAAGGTGTAGTAGCCCTGTAAGCCGAACACAAAGCCCACAAACAAGCCGGAAAACGCAATGATGACCAGTGAGTAATTGCCCAAAAAATGGATCTGGTCGCGGATCAGTCCAAAGCGCTGCAAACTAGACCGCAAGGTAAACAACAGACGCACAAACAAGCGCGCGCCATAGCCAATGTGCGCCAACTTTTCACGCACCGCAAAACCCAGATTGCGAAGGGCTTGGGCCATCATGGCGCAGGCTCCACGCCAAAGTCTTGCACCATTTCTGGCGCGGGGTAGTGAAAGCGCACCGGGCCATCGGTCAGCGCATGTACGTACTGATATACCAAGGGGTCAGTGCTTTCGCGCACATGCTGGGGCGTGCCCTCAGTGGCGACACGGCCATTGGCCAGAATCACCACATGGTCGGCAATTCCAAAGGTTTGTTCCAATTCGTGGGACACAAAAATGCTGGTCAAGCCCATGGTGTCGTTGAGCTGGCGAATTAAATGCGCTGAAGTACCCAGAGAAATCGGGTCCAGCCCGGAAAAGGGTTCGTCATACATCACCAGTTCCGGGTCGAGCGCTATCGCGCGCGCCAAGGCAATGCGCCGCGCCATACCGCCAGAGACTTCGCTAGGCATCAGGTCGCGTGCACCGCGCAGACCCACGGCCTGTAACTTCATTAGCACGATGTCGCGAATGAGCGGCTCGGGCAGCGTAGTGTGTTCACGCAGGGGAAAAGCCACATTATCAAAAACTGATAGGTCTGCAAACAATGCGCCAAACTGAAACAGCATGCCCATGCGCCGGCGTGCTGCGTACAAAGCGCTCTGATCCATAGCGCAGATATTCTGGCCATCAAAAAGCACCCGGCCGCTTTGGGCCCGGATCTGTCCGCCGATCAGGCGCAGCAAGGTGGTTTTTCCGCCGCCGCTAGCACCCATCAGCGCCGTCACTTTACCGCGCGGCACGCTAAAACTAGTGCCATCCAAAATGAGACGTTCGTGGTAAGCGAAGCTCAGATTGTCGATGCGTACAAGGGGGTCGGAGGCGGCAGTCATAGTGCGGTGGGGTGGACCCGCATCATAAGGGCTAGGCCGGCTGCAAACTCGCGCTATGGCAGTCTTGGTGGTGACTTGAGCCGGACATTTACTAAGATTTACACACGCGCGCATGCGCCTAACGCGGCAGCTCGCTAGTGCCCATCAAAAATTCATCGATCGCGCGTGCCGCCTGGCGCCCCTCTCGGATCGCCCATACCACCAAGGACTGACCGCGCCGCATATCGCCCGCTGCAAACACCTTGGGCAGGTTGGTGACATAGGCGCTAGCGCCTTCGGTGGACGCTTTGGCGTTAGACCGACCGTCCTTAACTACACCGAAAGCGTCCAGCACGCTGGTAACTGGATGCACAAAACCCATCGCCAGTAGTACTAAATCCGCCTGATAGGTTTTCTCCGTACCAGAAACTTCCACCAACTTACCAGCTTTCGTTTCCACTTGCACCGTGGTCAGGGTTTTGACTTTGCCTTTTTCACCGGAAAAGGACTTGGTGGACACCGCAAATTCGCGCACGCAGCCTTCTTCGTGGCTGGAACTGGTGCGCAATTTAAGGGGCCAGTAAGGCCAGGTGAGGGGTCGGTCTTCCACTTCGGGCGGCTGCGGCATGACTTCAACCTGGGTGACGCTGGCCGCGCCATGGCGGTTGCTCGTGCCTACGCAGTCCGAGCCGGTGTCGCCACCGCCAATGACGATGACATGTTTGCCGTCGGCACGCAACTGGCTGGGAAATTTATCGCCGGCATTGACTTTGTTTTGCTGAGGCAAAAATTCCATGGCGAAATGGATGCCATCGAGCTCGCGGCCCGGCACCGGTAAATCACGCGACTGCTCCGAACCACCGGCGAGCAATACCACATCGAAATCTTTTTGCAATTGTGCTGCGGACACAGTTTCTTTGGCCCAGTTGGTGACTTTGGAATCCTTGGGCCACTCACCCACCAGCACGCCGGTGCGTACGCTTACGCCTTCGGCCTGCAACTGCGCCATGCGCCGGTCGATGTGGCCCTTGTCCATTTTGAAATCAGGGATGCCGTAGCGCAGCAAGCCGCCGACACGGTCATTTTTTTCAAACACGGTGACTGCATGGCCGGCGCGTGCCAGTTGCTGCGCCGCTGCAAGACCGGCGGGGCCGGAGCCGATGACAGCTACTTTTTTGCCTGTCTGCTGCGCTGCGGGCTGGGCCTGCACCCAGCCTTCAGCCCAGGCGCGGTCGATGATGGCATGCTCAATGGACTTGATTCCTACCGCATCGTCATTCACATTCAAGGTACATGCCGCCTCGCAAGGCGCGGGGCAGATACGGCCAGTGAATTCGGGAAAATTATTGGTGCTGTGCAAGACCTCGATAGCCGCTTTCCAGTCCTCGCGGAACACCAGCTCATTGAAGTCTGGAATGATGTTGTTAACCGGGCAGCCGTTATTGCAAAACGGCGTGCCGCAATCCATGCAGCGCGCGCTTTGGGTCTTGGCCTGCTGGTCATCCAGGCCAATCACAAATTCTTTGTAATTTTTGACGCGCTCCGGTACCGGGGCATAGCCCTCTTGGACGCGTGCAAACTCCATGAATCCGGTAATTTTTCCCATGATGCTAGTCCTGTGTAGTCGGTAAAGCGCGCTTACACCGCTGCGCTGCGCTTGGTCTTGGCCGCGGTTGGAGCGTTAGCCTCTGCGGATTTTTTTGCATGAATTTCGCCCAGCGCACGCTTGTATTCCAGTGGGAATACCTTAACGAATTTTGCGCGCGCGCTGTCCCATTGGTCCAGCAATTCGCGGGCGCGCTTGCTACCGGTCCAGCGGTTGTGGTCCTCCAGCAATTTGCGCAACTGCGCTTCGTCAGATTGACCCCGGTGCCAGACGGCTTTGTCGATCTGCGCTTCTTGCTCCTTGCCGCTTAACACCAACTCCATGCTGACCATGGCGGTATTGCAGCGGCTGGCGAATTGACCGTCTTCGTCATATACATAAGCGATGCCCCCGCTCATACCGGCGGCAAAGTTGCGCCCGGTTTTACCCAAGACCAGCACGGTGCCGCCCGTCATGTATTCGCAGCCATGGTCGCCGGTGCCTTCGACGACCGCAGTCGCACCAGATAGGCGTACCGCGAAACGCTCACCGGCCACGCCGCTGAAGAAAGCTTCACCGCTGGTGGCGCCGTACATCACGGTATTGCCCACAATGGTGTTACGGATGGCTTCACCCCTGAAATCAATACTCGGGCGTACCACTACGCGCCCGCCAGACAAGCCCTTGCCGGTGTAGTCATTGGCGTCGCCAATCAGGTACAGCGTTACCCCCTTACATAAAAAAGCGCCAAAGGACTGACCGCCCGTGCCTTCGAGTTGGATGCGGATACTGTCATCGGGCAGGCCTTCGGGGTGCGCCTTGGTAATCGCTCCCGACAGCATGGCTCCCACGGAGCGGTTCACATTGCGCGCCGCTTCCATAAACTGTACTTTTTCGCCTTTGTCGATAGCGGCGCGGCTTTTTTCGATCAGACGCACGTCCAGCGTATTTTCCAGGCCATGGTCCTGCACTTCATTTTGGAAACGGGACACGCTGGCAGGCACTTGCGGTTGCGCAAATAAGCGGCTGAAATCCAGGCCGCTGGACTTCCAATGGTCGATGCCCTTGCGCATGTCCAGCAAATCGGCCCGGCCAATTAAATCGTCGAACTTGCGTATGCCCAACTGCGCCATGATGTGACGCACTTCTTCAGCCACAAAGAAAAAGTAATTCACGACATGCTCGGGCTTGCCAGAGAATTTTTTGCGTAGCACGGGGTCTTGCGTAGCCACGCCGACCGGGCAGGTGTTGAGATGGCATTTGCGCATCATGATGCAGCCTTCTACTACCAGCGGTGCAGTGGCAAAGCCGAACTCATCGGCGCCGAGCAGGGCGCCTATGGCCACGTCGCGGCCGGTTTTCATCTGGCCGTCCACCTGCACCCGGATGCGGCTGCGCAAACGGTTCAGTACCAGCACTTGCTGCGTCTCGGCCAGGCCAATTTCCCAGGGGCTGCCCGCGTGTTTGATCGAGGACCAGGGCGAGGCACCGGTGCCGCCGTCATGGCCGGCAATCACCACATGGTCGGCCTTGCATTTGGCAACGCCTGCGGCCACCGTGCCCACGCCGATTTCAGATACCAGCTTGACACTGATATCTGAATGGGGGGCGACGTTTTTCAGGTCATGAATGAGTTGCGCCAAGTCTTCGATGGAATAAATATCGTGGTGGGGGGGCGGCGAGATCAGGCCCACACCGGGCACCGAGTAGCGCAGTTTGCCAATGTATTCAGACACTTTGCTTCCAGGCAACTGCCCGCCTTCGCCGGGCTTGGCGCCTTGGGCCATCTTGATCTGAATCTGGTCGGCGCTGACCAGGTATTCCGCCGTCACGCCAAAGCGGCCCGAAGCCACCTGCTTGATTTTGGAGCGCATCGAGTCGCCTGCTTGCAATGCGTAGTCGACCTCGAAAATTTCCTTACCCAGGAGGTCGGACATGGTCTGGCCTTGCTTGATGGGAATACCTTTGAGCTCATTGCGGTAGCGCAGCGGGTCTTCACCGCCTTCGCCGGTATTGCTCTTGCCACCAATGCGGTTCATAGCCACTGCCAGGGTGCTGTGCGCCTCAGTAGAAATAGAGCCCAGCGACATAGCGCCAGTGGCAAAGCGCTGAACGATTTGCGCAGCTGGCTCCACCTCGTCAATAGAGATGGCTTTGGCCGGATCGATACGAAATTCAAACAGGCCGCGCAAAGTGAGCTGACGGCGCGTCTGGTCGTTGATGATTTGGGCGTACTCTTTATAAGTGCCCCAGTTGTTAGCACGCGTGCTGTGTTGCAGCTTGGCAATCGCGTCGGGCGTCCACATATGCTCTTCGCCGCGCACGCGCCAGGCGTATTCGCCACCGGCATCCAGGGCGTGGGCCAGCACCGGGTCTTTGCCGAAGGCCAGTTTGTGGGTGCGTATGGCTTCTTCGGCGATTTCAAAAACGCCTATACCTTCGACGCGGCTAGGTGTGCCTGTGAAGTATTTACGTGCGGTTTCGCTAGACAGGCCGATAGCCTCGAACAACTGCGCGCCGCAGTAGCTCATATAGGTGCTGACACCCATTTTGGACATGATTTTGGACAGTCCCTTGCCCACGGCTTTGACATAGTTGTAGATGGCTTTGTCGGCACTAAGCGCACCAGGCAGGCCCTCGCTCATCTGCATCAGTGTTTCCATGGCCAGGTAGGGATGCACTGCTTCGGCGCCATAGCCTGCGAGGACCGCGAAATGGTGCACCTCTCGCGCGCTGCCGGTTTCCACCACCAGCCCGGCCGTGGTACGCAAGCCTTCGAGCACCAGGTGCTGGTGGATGGCGGACAAAGCCAGCAAAGCAGGTATGGCGACTTGGGTAGCGCCCATGGCGCGGTCACTGACGATGAGGATGTTGTTGCCGCTCTTGATGGCATCGACTGCCTCGGCGCATAGCGAAGCGAGTTTGGCCTCCACGCCTTCGTGGCCCCAGGCCAGCGGATAGGTGATGTCCAGGGTGTAGCTGCGAAATTTGCCCTGGGTATGTCGCTCTATGTCGCGCAACTTGGCCATATCGGTGAAATCGAGCACAGGCTGCGAGACTTCCAGGCGCATCGGCGGGTTCACCTGGTTGATGTCCAACAAATTGGGCTTAGGACCCACAAAAGACACCAAGGACATGACGATGGCTTCGCGAATCGGGTCAATAGGCGGGTTGGTGACTTGGGCAAATAGCTGTTTGAAGTAGCTATACAGCGGCTTATTCTTGTCGCTCAGAACGGCCAAGGGGCTGTCGTTACCCATCGAGCCCAAGGCTTCTTCGCCCAGGCTGGCCATGGGGGCAATCAGGAACTTCAGGTCTTCCTGGGTATAGCCAAAAGCCTGTTGGCGGTCGAGCAAGCTGGCCGCATGTAGCGATACAGGCGGCGCGGCTTCGTCGCTCGCCACATGGTCGATCTTGATGCGCAGGTTTTCAATCCACTGCTTGTAGGGGCGGCTGTTGGCCAAACTCGATTTGAGCTCTTCGTCATCGATCATGCGGCCCTGTTCCAGATCGATCAGGAACATCTTGCCTGGCTGCAAGCGCCATTTGCGCACGATTTTGTTTTCCGGCACCGGTAGCACGCCGGATTCCGAACCCATGATGACCAAATCATCGTCGGTAATGCAGTAGCGCGAGGGGCGCAGGCCATTGCGGTCCAGCGTGGCGCCGATCTGGCGGCCATCCGTAAAAACGATGGAAGCCGGGCCATCCCAAGGCTCGAGCATGGCGGCGTGGTACTCGTAAAAAGCGCGGCGGCGCTCGTCCATAGTGCTGTGGTTTTCCCAAGGCTCGGGAATCATCATCATCATCGCCTGGCTGATGGGGTAACCGGCCATCGTCAGTAGTTCCAGGCAGTTGTCAAAGGTGGCCGTGTCGGACTGGCCGGCAAAGCTGATGGGATAGAGCTTTTTCAGATCGGCGGCGAGCACCGGAGAGGACATCACGCCTTCGCGGGCTTTCATCCAGTTGTAATTGCCTTTGACCGTGTTGATTTCGCCGTTATGCGCCACGTAGCGGTAAGGGTGGGCCAGCGGCCACTCGGGAAAGGTGTTGGTGGAAAAACGCTGGTGCACCAGACCCAGTGCGGAGACGCAGCGCGCGTCTTGCAAGTCTTTGAAGTAGGTGCCCACCTGGTCGGCCAGCAGCAAACCTTTGTAGATCACTGTGCGGCTGGACATGCTGGGAACGTAGTATTCCTTGCTGTGCTTGAGATTGAGATGCTGGATAGCGGCACTGGCGGTTTTTCGGATCACATAAAGCTTACGCTCGAGCGCGTCCTGCACAATCACATCGTTACCGCGGCCGATAAACACTTGGCGTATCACCGGCTCTTTTTCTCGCACCGTGGGGGACATGGGCATCTCGGCATTGAGTGGCACATCGCGCCAGCCCAAAAGTACCTGGCCTTCGGCCTTGATGGCGCGTTCCATTTCCTGCTCACAGGCCAGGCGCGAGGCATGCTCTTTGGGCAGGAATATCATGCCAACGCCGTATTCGCCAGCAGCGGGTAATCGCACACCCTGAGCCGCCATTTCTTCGCGGTAGAGCGCATCGGGCAATTGAATCAATATGCCGGCGCCATCGCCCATGAGTTTGTCCGCGCCCACCGCACCGCGATGGTCCAGGTTTTCCAAAATCTTAAGCGCATTACTGACAATGCTATGGCTTTTCTCGCCTCGGATGTGCGCCACAAAGCCCACGCCACAAGCGTCATGCTCCTGCTCCCCCGCATACAAACCAAATTGCTGCAGATGCTCTTTCTCGGCCGCCGTGGTCATAACCCGCTCCTGGAAAAATTACAAAGGACGTCAAGCATACTGCAATGCAGCATCTTTCATTGAAAAATAATTGGGGTCAGAACCTAATTAAATCAAGGAGAAATGAGATTCCGTTTAATTAGGGACAGATTAAATTCTCGGTGCACGCCCCTGTTTTTAGCTAATTAAGGGGGTATGACGGGAATCTCAGGCGGAGCATGCATCATCCGCCGCCCCGCCGAAAATCGAGTAGGTCAGCAATTACGGAATTTCGGGCAGCGCCGTAGGAGGCCTGCCGGCCTTGGACTTGGTGATGCGGCGGCCGGTACGTTTTTGCAAATCTGCAACAAAATCCGGCTCACCCAGCGGCCAACCGCTCAGCGTAGCGTCGGTCAGGGCTTGCTGTGCGAGTCCATCCACCCCTGATTGCACCCAGGTCTGGTAAGCGGCCTCGCGGGCGAAGGGGGTGTTGCCCATTTCCCAATACAGAGGGTGCGGACTTACCAAGGGGTCGACGCGCACCCCGGTGTAATGCGCAAAAGAGGACCAGGGATAGTCTTGCGGCCCGGCCACCATGCCCGCGCGTACCGGGTTCAAGTCGATATAGGCCATGCATTGCAATAAATAGCGCTCCGTTTGCAGTACGGTGGAGCGGTAACGCCCTTCCCATAAGGTACCGGTACGCTCTTGTTTGCGGTTGAAATACTGCACATAGCTGCGGCCCACAGCTTGCATCATCCGCGGCAGGCCATCGGCTTCCTCGGGGGTGAGCAACACGTGGAAATGGTTGCTCATCAACACATAGGAATGTACCGCCACCTGGCATTCGCGGGCATGCGTGCGCAGCAAATCCAGCAAATACCGGTAATCGGCAGCGCTGTCGAATATCGCCTGCCGGTTGTTGCCCCGCTGAATAATGTGGTGCGGGTAGCCGGACAGACTGAGGCGGGGGAGGCGGGCCATAGGCTATGGGTGGGTTCGCCCCATCTTATCCCTAACCTGTCCCTAATTTGGGCGCCGACCGGCGCGATCTCGTTAGCGTGGAGCCCGGGTCACGCGCATTTTGTTGCCCGAGGTCACGATGATGACGGGATCACCCGCCAACAAGGTTTCATTGCCCTTGGCCTGCACGATGGCGCGGCGATCGCCATTGCGCAATTGAACGATGATTTCGAAGGCCTCTTCTCTAGTGGCCATGCGCTCTATCGCATTACCGGCCACCGCGGCAGCCACCCCCGCCAAAATGCCAAGACTGACTTGTTCCCGCTGGATACTGCTACCACCGCTGCCGACCATAGCGCCCACGACACCACCTGCGGCAGCGCCCATACCGGTTTGACTGCCGTCGACCGTGACGGGCCGGATACTGATAACCACGCCGTCTTGCACCTGCGAGGCCACTTGGGCATCCTTACGACTGATGACATCCGGGCTACTGGTGGCACAAGCGCCAAGCGCAGCCACAAAGATCACGATGCCCAGCCTTTGAACCCTATGTTTCATACAAATCCCTTTTGTGATGCTAAAAATTTACGCTACAGCCGCACAGCCTCTGCGCCAGTCCAATGTTTAGCCCAGAGCAATGCGTTTTTGGCGCGCCGCAGTAGCTTGGCTGTACCCTAGGAATTTTCCGCCCGCCATGTAAACCGCGTGTCAATTAGGGCTTTGAGGCCCAATTGCGCACCGATTTCTTGTATGCGCTGCGCTGCGGCGTGTTTTTTCTGGCCTGTATAGCGCGCCAAAATGAGTTCATTTTTCATGCTGTGTTCCCAGCCTACCAATTCGGTGACGGTAACCTGGTAGCCATTGGCCTCCAAAAAGAGGCAGCGCAGCACATTGGTAATTTGACTACCCAGTTCGCGCGCATGCAAGGGGTGGCGCCACAACTCGGCCAAGGGCGTGCGCGACAACATCAGCGCTTTGTTGCTACCCAAATGGCGCGCCGCTTCGGCCTGGCAACAAGGTACCAGCGCAAAAGCGCGCGCCTGCTTAGCTAAGCCAAAGGCAATGGCATCGTCCGTCGCGCTGTCGCAAGCATGCAAAGCCGTAACCAGATCGATGCGCGGTGGCAACAAAGCCGAATACGCGGATTCGGCCACCGTCAGGTCCAGAAACTGCATGCGCGTGAAACCTAGCTGAGTGGCCAGCGCGCGCGACTTGTCCACCAGGTCGCTGCGGCTCTCGATGCCATAGACCTGCCCGCTGTCCAAATTTTTGAAAAACAAGTCGTAAAGAATAAATCCCAGATAGGACTTGCCTGCGCCATGGTCGGCCACACTCAAGTCGGGCACAACACCCGCGCCCGCCACTGGCCTAGACTGCGCTAATTCTCGCAACAAAGTTTCGATGAACTGGTACAGGTGATAGACCTGCTTGAGCTTGCGCCGCGAATCTTGGTTGAGCTGGCCCTCGCGGGTGAGTATGTGCAAATGCTGCAGCAAGGTAATGGACTGGCCGGGGCGCAATAGTTCGGCGACTTGCTGATCGCGTGCCGCCCGACGCCCGCCCGGCGATAGGGCTTGAACGGCTTTGCCCGCGCGCGATGCTTTGCCCGCAATCGTGCCGCTTGGCTTCATGGTCTGCGCTCGTAGCTATTCGCAGGCGCGGCCACATCTAGCGCAATCCAGCCCGCCGCACCCAGGTCGCGCAAACGCGCGATATTGCGCTCATAAATCAAGGCGGCGTCGGGATAGGTCGCCACCGCACGGTCCATGCTGTCTTCGCGCAGCAGATGCAAGATCGGGTAGGGAGCACGGTTGGTGTAATGCGCCATGTCGCCCGCAGGCGTTTGCGCAAATTCGTACTGCGGATGAAAGCTGGCGATTTGCAAGGCAGAGTCCAGACGCAGCGAACGAAGCAACTTGTCTGCCCTTTTCACAAAGCCATGGAAGTCCCAAAAATCAGGAAAGGCGTTGGGCGCGATGAGCAGGGTCGTATCGCGCTGCTGCGGATCTTGGGCTAGCAGGTCGTGCAAAGCGAAGGCCAGGTCATCCAGCACCTCTGCTGTTTCCTGTGCCCAAGTAAGTGCGTAGTGAATCTGCCCTTTGACATGCACCGCTTTGGCAAAAGGGCAAAGATTCAGCCCAATGACCGCGCGCTCCAGCCAGCGTTCGGTGGACTGCAGCACTTCGCCTGCGCGATCCGCTTGGGACTTCATGCCAGTAGCACGCGCCCCGTCAGGCGTTGGTGCTCGCGCGATGCAAAACGATCGGTCATACCCGCAATATAGTCGGCCACGCGCCGGTAAATCTGCGCTGGCGGCAAAGCGGCATCGGCGCCGGCTTGCATGGACGCCGGGTCGTTCACATAAGCCTCGAACAAATCACCGACTACCTGGCGCGCCCTGTCCGTGGTCTCTTGCACCCGTGGATGGCGGTATAGGGCAGCGAACAAAAAGGCTTTGAGCTGCGCGGTGTCCTGCTGCATTGCAGGGCTAAATTGCACCAGAGGCGGGCAAGCGCGCACGGCCTTCACATCCGCAGGCGCGGCCTGTGCGATAGCCGCCTGCGTGCTGTCCATCAAGTCGTAAATTTGGCTGCTGAGCATCAGGCGCACCGTCTCGTACAACCAGCGCCGCGGTGTGTGGGTGAGGCGCGGATGGGCGCGCGCGGCCTGCTCGCTAAAGCGCGCAAACAGGGGCACTTGCTGCACTTGCTCCAGCACTATCAAGCCCGAGCGCACGCCGTCGTCAATGTCGTGCGCGTTATAGGCAATCTCATCGGCCAGGTTGCATAACTGCGCCTCCAAACCGGGCTGCGCACGCCGCAAAAAACGCAGACCTACGCCGCCCTGCCCATCAGCGTAGGCGGGCTCTTGGGCTTCGATCAAGTCGGCATGATGGCGGGAGCAATGTTTCAAGATGCCTTCACGGGTTTCAAAGCACAGGTTCAGACCGTCAAACTCGGGGTAGCGTTCTTCCAGGTGGTCTACCACGCGCAGGCTTTGCAAATTGTGCTCAAAACCGCCGTGCATGGCCATGCAGGCATCCAGCGCATCCTGCCCGGCATGGCCAAAGGGCGTGTGGCCCAGGTCATGGGCCAGAGCGATGGCCTCGACCAAATCTTCATCTAGTCGCAGGGTGCGCGCCATGGAGCGACCCAGCTGCGCTACCTCCAGCGAATGCGTCAGGCGGGTGCGGAACAAATCGCCCTCATGATTGAGAAATACCTGGGTTTTATAAACCAGCCGACGAAAGGCAGTGGAATGTACGATGCGGTCACGGTCGCGCTGAAACTCGCTGCGCGTAGGCGCCGGACTTTGGGGGTGGCGCCGCCCACGGCTGCGCGCCGGATCACTGGCGTAGGGCGCGCGCATCAAGCCGCGCAGCAACGGTCGATCACCGCGCGCACCAGGGCGTCCTCAGCGCCGCGCATGCAGGCGCGGCCCGGCCCGTCGATCAATACAAAACGGATGGCGCCGGCTTGGGCTTTCTTATCGACGCGCATCAGGGCCAGATAGCGGCCGGCGTTATCTGCCGCATCCAACACCGGGCCGCGAACTGGCAGACCGGCAGCGGCGATCAGGCGGGTCAAGCGCTGCACAAAGGCCTGATCCACCAAGCCCATGGCCTGCGAAAGCTGCGCCGCCATCACCATGCCGCAGCCCACGGCTTCGCCGTGTAACCAATCGCCATAACCCAAACCCGCCTCTATGGCGTGGCCAAAGGTATGGCCGAAATTGAGAATGGCGCGCAAACCGCCTTCGCGCTCGTCTTGGGACACCACCTGCGCCTTAATCTCGCAACTGCGCCGCACTGCATGGGCCAGGGCGTGAACATCGCGCGCCACCAGTTCGGCAATGTGGGCTTCGATCCAGTCCAAAAACGCCATGTCGGCAATCGGGCCGTATTTGATGACCTCGGCCAACCCCGCGCTGATTTCGCGCGCGGGCAGGGTTTGCAGGGTGTCCAAATCGCACAGCACGCGCTGCGGTTGGTAAAACGCGCCCACCATGTTTTTGCCCAGAGGATGGTTGATGCCCGTCTTGCCGCCTACCGAGGAATCGACCTGTGCCAGCAGCGTCGTCGGGACTTGCACAAAGGGCACGCCGCGCATATAGCTGGCGGCGGCAAAACCGGTCATGTCGCCCACCACGCCCCCGCCCAAGGCAAATAGTACGGTTTTACGGTCACATCCGTTTTGCAGTAGCGCGTCGAAAATCAAATTTAAGGTGTGCCAATCTTTATGCGCTTCTCCGTCGGGCAAAACAAGCAAATACACATGGGCATAGTGTTGCCGCAAAGCGCCTTGGAGTGCTTGGGCGTAGAGCGGGGCGACCGTGCTATTGCTCACGATCAGCGCCGCGGTTGCAGTCGGCAGACCGGCAAAGCTAGCGACATGCGATAGCAAGCCAATGCCGATCTGGATGGGATAACTGCGCTCGTCCAGCGCGATGGTGAGGGAGTGCAAAAGCGGGGACGTCATAGCCTCTTAGTTTAGGCGTCTGGGCGCTGTGATGTGCAACTGGCTCAGAATCGACTGCACCAGGCTGGACACTGAGGGACGCCCGGTCTGGACGGTATGGTGCGCCGTTTCGCGGTAAAGCGGGTCGCGCTGCGCGAACAAATCGCGCAAGCGCACGACAGGGTCAGCCACTTGCAATAAGGGGCGCTTATGGTCGTAGCGCAAGCGGCGCATTAAGTCTTCGGGCTGCGACTGCAGGTACACCACGGTACCGGCAGCGCGCAAAGCATCGCGGTTGGCGGGTCGCAAAACGGCGCCACCGCCGGTGGCCAGTACGCCCGGCGCCTGGGCGCAGAGCTGGGCGATCACTTCCTGCTCAATATCGCGAAATCGCATCTCACCTTCGCGCTCAAAAAATTCGCGGATAGAACAACCCAGCCGCGCCTCGATGACCTGGTCTGAAGCGAGAAAAGGCTGCTGCAGGCGCCGGGCCAAATGCCGGCCAACGGTGGATTTTCCAGAACCTGGGAGGCCGACGAGGATGATCAAAATAGTATGTGCCGTAAAAATACTGGAATTGCGTCCAATCGAATGCGCGCTTTTGCTAAATGAGCAAGATTCAAGCGTTGCTAAAGCATTTTAGGATCATTCACCGACCAGAAAATGCCTTGAAACTCGGCGGATTAAAAATCGGCAATTGCAATTTTCCTTAGGGAACCTCTGCATAAGTCCAAACCCGTCATTGCGAGCGTAGCGAAGCAATCTATTTTTGCTTGTCAATCGAACACTTATGGATCGCCGCGTCCCGCCACGGCGCAAGCGCCTCGCGGCTAAAGGCCGCTCCTCGCGATGACGGACTTGTGCAGACCTTCCCTAGGTGGCTTACGAAAAGAACCCCTGTGCGCTGCATCGTCAGACAAACATTAACGAGCGCCTAACAAGTCACCAATTAACTTTGGCGTTATAAATACCAAGGTCTCGCTTTTCTTGCTTACTTTGGATTTGTTTTGAAACAATAGGCCCAAGCCGGGCAAATCGCCTAAAAATGGCACTTTGTTGTCCCTGTCTTGTTGCTCTTCGGTATAGATCCCTCCGATCACCACGGTGCCTCCGTTGTCCACCAGCACCTGCGTTTTAATATGTTTGGTATCAATAGAGGGTCCGTATGCCGTGAGAGCGCCCACACTGTCTTTGGAAACA
Source organism: Comamonas sp. lk (assembly GCA_945865425.1). GTDB lineage: Bacteria > Pseudomonadota > Gammaproteobacteria > Burkholderiales > Burkholderiaceae_C > Allorhodoferax. The sequence goes on from CAMBFN010000012.1 coordinate 18,990, forward strand.
TCGAGCTCTAAGCTGATATTGCCGTCTGGGGTGATTTGCGGCACGACGTCGAGCTTGAGCACGGCTTTGCGGAAGCTGACGGCCGTCGCACCGCTGCTGGTAGCCATTTGGTAAGGAATTTCAGTGCCTTGCTCGATGATGGCCTTGGTTTTGTCATAAGCGATGACGCGGGGACTGGAGATAATTTTGCCGCGCCCGTCAGATTCGAGGGCCGACAGTTCCAAAGCCAGTACCCGGTTGGATGCAGCACTGAACAAGCTCACGGCAAATGTGGCTGCGGATGCGCCTGCGTAGGCGCTGGCAGGCAGGTTGACAAAGTTGCTGCTGGCATCCATGGTCGTGGTAGCGCCTGAGGAGCCCAAAACATTGGCATAGTTGGTGCCAAAAGCCATGCGATTTTGGCCCGTCAATTGAAAACCGCCTTCGCCCCCCTTGGCGGCGCGGAGGTCCAATCCCCCCAATTTGACGCCCAGGTTTTTGGCAAAGTCGCTGCTCGCTTCAACTATGCGTGCTTCGATCAGCACCTGGCGCACTGGCACATCTACCTTGGCGATCAGCTGCGCCACCTGGTCGAGCTTGGTCGCCACGTCGGTAATGAACAGTTGGTTGGTACGGGGCTCAGAAATCACACTGCCACGCGAACTCAGGATACGGCCTGCGGCGCCTTCGCCGCCGCCACCGCCAGCCATTAATTGCGGCGCGACGTCGGAGGCCTTTGCATAGTTCAGTTGAAAGGACTGCGTGCGTATGGGTTCAATTTTTTCATTGCTGATTTGCGACTCAAACTCCAGCTTTTCTTTAGCAGCGATTTCCTCTTTGGGTGCTACCCACAACACATTGCCGTTTTTGCGCATGGCCAGCCCTTTGCTGCGCATGATGATGTCCAGTACCTGGTCCCAAGGCACGTTTTGCACCCGTAAGGTCAGGGTTCCAGTGACCGAATCGGAAGCGACCACGTTGAAGTTGGTGAAATCCGCAATCACTTGGAGCACCTGGCGCACATCGATGCTCTGGAAGTTTAGCGACAGCTTTTCACCGGTAAAGGCGTCCATTTGCGCGGTCTTTTTTGAGTCTTGGTTCAGCGGGCGAATTTCAAGTACTAACTCGGTGTCGGTCTGGTAAGCGGTGTGCTCCCACGCGCCCAGCGCTGTGATTTGCATACGCACGCGCCCCGCGTTCTGGTCGGTGGTGATGGATTGGACGGGCGTGGCGAAGTCAGTCACGTCTAGCCTTTTACGCAGGCGATCAGGCAGGCTGACCTTGCTCAAATCGACCACCAAATTACTGCCCACCTGGCGCACATCGGCGCTGACGTGTTTACCCGGCAAGCTCACAAGCACGCGTCCAGCTCCGTCACTGCCTCGGCGGAACTGAATATCGTTCATGGGCGCAGGCACTGCAATGACTGCGGCAGCAGCTGGCGCCGGGTCCACCGTACTGGATGTAACGCTTAAGGCCGCGCTGACCGCCGGTGCGGTGGCGGTGGGCATCTGCGCCGGCGCTGCGCCACCCATCGGCTCCAAAGCCACCATCAGGCTTTTACCCACTACGTCCAGTCGGTAGTTGGCCGCTTGGCGCAGATTAATTACCACGCGGCTGCGCGCATCGGACTGGGCCACGATGGCGGAGTCCACCAAGGTCTGGGGCATCGCGATGCGGCCCAGGCCCACGGCACTGCCAAGGCCAGGGAAGTCCAGAACGATACGCGCGGGGTTGCGGGTGGCAAAGGCCTTGGGCAAGGCTGTCAATTCCTGGGCAAAGTCGATGCGCACTTGCTCAGAGTTGCCGTTGCGCTGGGCAGTGACGGCCATTACCGAGTTTTCCGCAAGGGCTAGCCTGGCCCCAAGAAGGCAGGTCCACAGGCAGGCTGCGCACGCGGCAGCCCGTTTTAAACGGCTCTCTATCGTCATCAATTTCCCCCTTGAAACCGCAAATATGCATTGCGCTCCAACCACCTGCCATCGGCATCTTGTGCGACTTCCCGCAAATCAATCCCCGATTCATCCACGCGCCATACTTTGCCAAGATTCTTTCCGATGTACTGGCCGGGAAGCACCTGGTGCAAGATGCCATCGGCGCGTACCAGTGCGACGTATCGCCCTTGGTTTTCCAGCATGCCCACGAAGTGCATGGACTCCAAGGCAATGTCCTCCAAGGGCTGGCGTGCACGCGATCTATGCGACAGGCTTAAATGGGGGTTTGCCGGTTCGGCTTGCGCATTTGCCAGCGCTAGCTTGGTGAACGGGTCCTCGCGCTCGCTTTGCGTATAGGGCAAGTGGTTGAACACTTGTGGCGCAGCCAGGTCCCTCGCTTGGGGTACGCCGGCCTTGCGCTGCTCTTGCATCCATTGACGCAAGCCATCCTGGCGCGAGGGCCCGCAAGCCATCAACAAGGAGCAGAACACCAGCAAGCCAGCGCGCGACAACCACCTCATTTGCCCACCTCTGCTAGCTTAGCCTGCGCCGCGAGCTCGCCCGGATCCAAGTGGCGATAGGTTCGCACCGTGGCTTCCAACGCCAAAGCACCTTCCGGCCTGGGCCAGATAGCTATATTGCTCAGGGTGACGATACGCGCTAGGTTTGCAACATCTGAGGCAAAGCGGGCGATATCGTGGTAGCTGCCATGGGCTCGAAAGGTGACCGGGATGATCGCGTAATACGGTTTATAAATTGGTGCTTCGGGCTTGAACAATTCTTGCTGCAGATTTTGGTGACGTCCCATCTGGCTGATGCTAAAAAGCAAACTAGATATTTCTGTGCTGTTAGGTAACTGCCTTTCTAAACCTTCCACGGTAAGCGCAATTTCATCACGCTGATCTTTCAAAATCTTGAGATGAGCGGCTTTGCCCAATTTTTCCGTAAATTCAACGCGCAAGCTTTTTTCTTTGACCACCAATTTGTGTAATTCTCCAGCGTGATCGCTTAAAGGGTAGACGCACAATAAGCCTACGGTCAGGCAATACAAGCCCACCAACAAAAGCACGCGAGGCACCAGTGGCCATGCGGACGGATTGCCAAAATCTAAGCCGCGAAACTGCGCGCTAATCGTTACGCCTAGTGGAGCCAAAAGGTTTTTTTTCATGGATAGTTTGCGCCATCAATGCACGGTAATCAGACTTTGGGCGCGCCTAAGGGTGCGGCTGCGGATACTGCAATCGAAGGAAGCGCTGCGGCGAACGCGGCGGGGTCACGCATGAAAGTAGCCTTCACCGTAAACTTAAACGCTTTGGTAGGCAATTTACCGCCAGGGTTGATGTGCAGGGCTTCGCTGATCAGAAGTTCAGGTTTAGAAAACCAAGCGCTACCCTGACCCAGCTTATCCAGGAACTGGGACAAGTTTTCATTGGTTTGTGCCGTACCCTCAAGCGTAATTTCCTGGCCCTTTTGCGCTAGTTTGCTCAGGGCCACACCCGGGGGCAGAATGTTGGCAAGCTCGGAGAGCAAGCGTACCGGCGAATTGCGATCCGCCTGGATATCTTCAAAAGCCTTTTGACGTGCGAGCAGCGCGTCAAATTGAGTTTTTACATCTTGAATTTCAATGATCTGAGCTTCGTAACGCCCGATTTCTTGCTCTAACACCAAAATATTGTCTTGTTGTGCGTCGATGGAGTAACGCAATGAACCATACATGGCAAGTGCTGTGACTCCACCCAGAATGAGGGTCAAGACCACTGATGCATTGAATTGGTCTTGCTTGAATTTGCGCAAGGCCTCGCGGTGCTGCAAGAGATTGAACTGAATCACAAGCTAAACCTCCGCAAGGCCAAGCCACAGGCACCGATAAAAAGTGGCGCGCTTTGCAGGCAGGGATTGTTTCTCACTTGGGGCGCCAGTCGCATGCCCTCAAAGGGGTTGATCAAGGTACAAGGCGACTGCAGCGCAGTGGAAATAGCAGCAGCTAAGCCCGGAAGCATGGCACCGCCGCCGCTTAGAAAAATCTGACTCACTTTGCTGTAGGGCGTATTGTTAAAGATGAGCTGTATGCCGCGCTCCAGCAGCTGTGCGGTCGCGCGAACATAAGGCAGCAGTACCGATGATTCAAAATCCTGCGCCAATGCGCCGGAGATTTTTTTTGTTTCCGCCTCGTCATCGGATAGGCGGTAGTGCGCGGCAATGCGCTGGGTCAACTGATCACCCCCGAGGGCGAGGTCATGTTCATACACGATCACTTCGCCTACAGACACCTGCATCAGCGTACGGCCTGCACCTACTTTAAGCAAAAGTACCACCGCCTCTTTCTGCGCCGGCAAATGGATATCAGCCAGTCGCCTAGTCGCCAGGCGCAAAGCATAAGATTGCATATCGACCACGCTGGCTTCTAGTTCGACCATTTCCACCAGTTCTTCTAGGCTTTGAACGCGGTCACGGCGTGCAGCGGCGATCAACACGTCCACCATTTCGGCGCGCTGTGGGTTGGGGCCCAAGGTGCAAAAATCTAGGCTGACCTCGTCCATCGGGAAGGGAATATATTGCCGCACCTCTTCCTCGACCTGCGCCTGCATATCATCGGGGCCCAAATCCGCTGGCACCATGATTTTTTTGGTGATAACCGCAGACGATGGCAGGGCCAAAGCGACTTTGTAGGCTCTTATCCGGTTTTCTTGCAACAAAGAACGCAGCGCCTCTGCTACCTGATGCATCTTGACTATATGACCATCAACAATATGGCCGCTAGGCAGCCGGGTGCTGGCCAGTTGCTCCAAAACAGGCTGTTTCATGGATCCGCTGAGGCCTACGACTTTGATGCCCCACGCGCTGATGTCCATCCCGAGAATGGCTTCCTGAGGTCGACCAAAGAGTGCCTTCAATTCCATGATTTCAACCTCTCTTGATGAAACTGTAATTTGTATTTAGTTAATATTTATCAATAGTATATTTAAACTCGGAAAATCTTGCATGTAGCGTTGCGCATTTTCCCCTTCGCGGCTGCGCTACCATAGGGATCCCGCTGTCTGCCGTGCTGTTTACGATGCAGTCGGGGCAGTTTTCTGGCCATGGCCTTGTGCACATTGCGAAAGAAGCTTTTGGTTTTTACTCTTTAGACCTTGGTATTCATGTCCGAATCGCCTCCACCTCCACCTGCTAAGCCGGCAAAGAAAAAAGTGCCAGGCACGCGCACCATTTGGGGCTGGATGGGCTATGTGCTTCTGTCCTTGATAGGGCTCGCTGCGGCCGGTGTGGCATCGACTCTGTTGGTGGTTGCCATCGTGATGGCGCTGGCTTACCCTAATTTGCCCGATATTTCGGATTTAGAGGATTACCACCCCAAGCTTCCATTGCGGGTGTTTTCATCCGAAGGGGACTTGATCGGGGAATTCGGCGAAGAGCACCGGACGCTCACGCCCATCAATGAAATCCCGCTGGTCATGAAAAATGCGATTTTGGCGATCGAGGATGCACGTTTTTTTCAGCACGGTGGAGTAGATTATGTGGGCATGGTGCGCGCGGCGGCGGCCAATGTGGGGCGCTCAAAAAGCCAGGGCGCCTCGACCATCACCATGCAGGTGGCGCGCAATGTGTACCTATCTTCTGAAAAAACCTTTACCCGCAAAATTTACGAGATATTGCTTACTTTTAAACTCGAACATAACCTTAGCAAAGACCAGATTCTGGAAATCTATATGAATCAGATTTTTCTAGGGAATCGTGCCTATGGATTTGCCGCTGCCTGCGAAACCTATTTCGGCAAACCCCTGAAAAATATCAGTATTGCCGAGGCCGCAATGCTGGCGGGTTTGCCCAAGGCGCCGTCGGCGTATAACCCGATCAAGAACCCGCGCCGCGCGCGCATTCGCCAGCAGTACATCATTGAGCGCATGCTGGAAAACGGTTTCATTACGGCCGAGGAGGCCAAAAACGCGAAGGCCGAGATCTTGCATGTGCAAACCGCCGCCAGTCGCCCGCAGGTGCATGCCGAGTTCTTGGCCGAGATGGTGCGCCAACTGATGTACGACCAATATGGCGATCAAACCTACACCCGTGGTCTGGATGTGGTTACCACGGTGAACAGTGCGCAGCAGGAGGCCGCTTACAAAGCGCTGCGCCGGGGCATCATGGACTTTGAGCGGCGCCAGGTCTATCGCGGGCCAGAGAAATTCATCAAGTTGCCTAGCGACGCGCAGGAGTTGGAAGATGCGATTGACGAGGCGCTGGACGAGCATGCTGACAATGGCGACGTGCTGGCGGCAGTGGTCTTGCAAGCCGATGGCAAGCGCGTACTAGCCCAAAGACAGGCCGGCGAGGTGGTAGAAATTAGCGGCGAAGGTTTGAAGCCGGCCCTGTCAGGCCTGTCGGACAAGGCGGCACCCAACATCAAAATCCGTCCGGGTGCCATCATCCGCGTATCCAAGTCACTGAAAGGCTCTTGGGAAATTACCCAGTTACCGGAAGTTGAAGGCGCTTTTTTTGCGATGGACCCGCGCGACGGCGCTATCAAGGCGCTGGTGGGTGGCTTCGATTATGGAAAGAACAAATTCAACCACGTGACCCAGGCCTGGCGCCAACCGGGCTCCAGTTTCAAGCCTTTCATCTATTCGGCGGCTTTGGAAAAAGGATTTACCCCCACCACGGTGATCAACGACATGCCTTTGTTTTTCGACGCCGGCACCACCGGCGGGCAACCCTGGGAGCCGAAAAACTACGACGGAACGTTTGAAGGGCCCATGCCTCTACGCAAAGCGCTGGCCAAGTCCAAAAACATGATTTCCATCCAAATTTTGCAGTCCATAGGCACGCAGTATGCGCAAGACTGGATTAGCCGCTTTGGTTTCGATGCTGAAAAGCACCCGCCCTATCTCACCATGGCGCTGGGCGCCGGTTCGGTGACGCCCATGCAACTTGCAACCGGCTACTCGGTGTTTGCCAATGGTGGTTATCGGGTCAGCCCGTGGCTTATTTCCCGGGTCAGTGAACAGCGAGGCAAAATATTGCTGGAAACGGCTAGGCCCGTGCTGGGCGAAGCCAATGTCGCTATCGAGCCGCGCAATGCCTTTTTGATGTCTAGTCTGTTGCAAGAGGTCACGCGCTCAGGCACCGCAGCCAAGGCCCAGGCTGCGCTAAAGCGCCCTGATGTTTACGGCAAAACCGGTACCACCAACGACTCCATGGATGCCTGGTTTGCAGGTTACCACCCCACGCTAACCGCAGTGACCTGGATAGGTTACGACACGCCGCGCAAGCTCGGTGATAAAGAAACCGGTGGCGGTCTGAGCCTGCCGGTCTGGATCAGCTTTATGGAAACTGCGCTGAAAAACATACCCATCATGGAGGCCGAGGCGCCCGAAGGCATTGTGCGCGTCAATAATGAGTGGTACTACGAAGAGTTTTCCAAGGGTACCGGCATAGGCGCTGTAGGCACTGGTGACAAAGCCCCTGCCGGGGCCCCGGCCTCCAGGCCAATGACACCGGCCGAAGAACAGCGCAGTATTTTGGATTTGTTCAGAAACTGATTAGGGCGCAAACTGCAAGTGCACGCCCGCCTGCGCGCTGGCATCACTGGCTAACAGTGTAAAAAAATCGCCCTGCCCTTTGGTATCCTGCCAGCAGCCCTCGCTCCAGGAAAAATGGTAGCCGCCCGATCGCGAGGCCATCCAAACCTCGTGCAAAGGTTTTTGCAGATTGATGATGATCTGGCTGCGGTTGGCAAATACCAAAGTCACCATGGCGCCTACGCGTTGGTTGTCAATATCGGCCGTGCCCTCATCATTGATCGCATCGCACACGGTTTCAACGCTGCGCAAGAGGGATTCGGCCAGGTCCATGAACTCGGGGTCGGTCATTACAATTTCACCATGTCAAAAACAAAAAAATTAACAAGCACCTGGTGCTTGTGCCTAGCGGCCACTGTGCTGCTGAGCGCTTGCGGGCAAAAAGGGCCCTTATTTCTGCCGCCTAAAGCAGCCATCATCAACAGCCCTTGCCAAACTCCTACGAGTCACACCATAACGGATCGGCAGCCTAGCTGCCGCGCAGCATGAACAATACCTTGCCCGGAGCTCCCTATTTCCACTATGGCGACAAAGGCCTGATGGTGGAAGACCTCGCCCTTGACGCCCTCGCCCAAGAACATGGAACGCCTTTGTATGTCTATTCCAAAGCGTCTATGGTGGCAGCACTGGCCGCCTATCAGGCCGGATTTGCGGGTCGCAAAGCGCAGATTTGCTATGCCATGAAGGCCAACTCCTCGCTGGGGGTACTGCAAGTTTTTGCGCGGGCCGGTTGCGGTTTTGATATTGTGTCTGGCGGCGAGCTGGCGCGGGTGCGTGCAGCCGGTGGTGACCCGGCTAAAGTGATTTTTTCGGGCGTCGGTAAAACCAGCGCTGAAATGCGCGAAGCGCTGGCTGCGGGCATTGGCTGCTTCAATGTCGAAAGCGAAGCGGAGATCGAGGTCCTGAACGGCGTAGCAGTGTCTATGGGCGTTCGCGCGCCCATCAGCATCCGCGTCAACCCCAATGTAGACCCCAAAACCCACCCCTACATTTCCACCGGCCTCAAAGGAAGTAAATTCGGAGTCGCCCACGATCGCACCCTGGCGACTCACCAACATGCAGCCACGCTACCGGGCTTACGTATCGTGGGGATTGACTGCCATAT
>CAMBFN010000013.1 GCA_945865425.1 Comamonas sp. lk
GCTGCGCCGCACATATCGAACTTCATCTCGTCCATTTCGGACGCGGGCTTGATCGAGATGCCGCCACTGTCAAAGGTAATACCTTTGCCCACAATCACCGCCGGGGCTTTGGCTTTGGCCGCGCCCTCGTAGCGCAGCACGATAAAGCGCAAAGGCTGGTCAGAGCCCTGGGCCACGGCCATAAATGAGCCCATGCCTAACTTGGCCACTTCACGCGGCCCGAGCACGGTGCAGCTAATTTTGGGGTGCTTAGCCAGGGCCTGGGCGGCGCCGGCCAAATCGGTGGGGGTGGCCAGGTTGGCCGGGCGGTTGGCCCATTCTTTGGCCAGTTCCACCCCGGCAACCACGGCCACGGTCCGGTCAAACACGGCTTTGACCTCGGCTACCTTGTGCACCGCGATCAGGGTTTTTTGCAGACTGCGCGGTTGCGGCTTGGATTTGCTGGTGGTGTAAACATAGGTGCCATCGGCCACCGCGAGCACGGCGGCGCGAACCGCTTCCGCGCTGGCTGCCCCGGCAAAACACACCACCAGGCGCTTGAGACTGGCCGATTTACCCAGGCCCAGAGCCGCTTGCAAGGCGTTTTTGACCTGGCGGGCTTTGCCCTCACCCGCGCTGGCCAGCACCACGCGTACGGCGGCGCACTGGCTGGGGCGGTACAGGGCTAGGCATTTGCCCACGCCGGTCTCCAGGTCGCCCGACTTGAGGGCGCCGCCGACCAACTGGGATACCTCGTCTTTTGCCGGTTTAAAGTCTTTTGGCACCAGCACCACCAGCAAGTCACACTTCTCGGCTGCGGCGGCAGCCATTTCCAAGGCTTTGATTTCAAAGTTCATAATTGGCCCTTTCTACGGCATCCATGTTATTCCATTCCTCCATCCGCAAGGAACTCGCGCGCACCTTTGGTGCCACCTTGGTAATTCTGATTACCGTGGTAATGACCACGACCGTGATCCGCACGCTCGGCGAGGCCACCCGTGGCCTGTTTAACCCCACCGATGTGATGATCATCATGGGCTACTCGGTGCTGTCCCAACTGCCCGCTATTTTGTCTTTCAGCCTGTTTTTAGCCATTGTTAGCGTGCTGACCCGTATGTACCGCGACAGCGAAATGGTGATTTGGCTTTGCAGCGGCCGGGGGCTCACCTCCCTGGTCCGCCCGCTTTTGCGCTTTGCCTGGCCGGTTTTTGTGTTGATTCTGATCCTGGCCTTGCTGGTCTTGCCCTGGGCTTTCAGCCAGATTGAAGACTTGCGCGACCAATACCAAAAGCGCAGCGATGTTTCCCGAGTGGAGCCTGGCCAGTTCCAGGAGTCGGCCAATGGCGACAAGGTGTTCTTTATCGACAAAGACAGCTCCAACAAAGAGCAAGGCATCAATGTGTTTATGGTGACGCGCGAGCGCGGTCTGGAAACCGTGACCTCCGCCGACCGTGGCACGATAGAGGTCGATGATGGACAAAAACGCCTGGTACTTGAAAACGGACAGCGCGTGGAAATCGCCACAGATACCCGCCAAAGCAGTTTCAGTACGTTCGAGCGTTACACCATCAAGCTGGGCTTTCAAGCGCCCAGCACCCGCAATTTCGTACCCGCCTCAACGCTACCCACCGCTGAACTTTTGGCGTCCCCCTTGCCGTTGCACCAGGGGGAACTCGTATGGCGCGCGGGGTTTTTTTTGGCGGCGGTCAATGTGATTTTTCTGGGACTGGCGGTCTCGGGCTTTAACCCGCGTGTCGGGCGTGCCAGCAACTTGGTATTCGCCTTTATGACCTATCTGGTGTATTTCAATCTGCTGGCCCTGGGAAAAAACTGGGTGGAAACCGGGCAAATGTCAGCGGCGCAACTCTTGCTCTATTTACATGGCGGGGTATTTGCGCTGAGTCTTTTGTGGCTAACGGTGCGCCATAACCATTGGGTCTTGCGCCTTCCCGCAGGCTGGCGCAAGGGATTGCACCCGTGAGAACCCTGCGCAAACTGCTTTACGTCGAGGTGCTGGCTGCGGTAGCTCTAATCATCTTTTCCTTTTGCGCCTTATTTTTGTTTTTTGACCTGAGCGATGAGCTCAATGCGATACAAAGTAACAAGACGCTGGGCTACACCGTCAGCAAAGCGCTCATCTATGTCGCCTTGATGATCCCCAGCCATCTGTACGAGCTGATGCCGATTGCGGTGTTGATCGGCACTATTTTTGTCATGGCACGGCTGGCGCAAAGCTCGGAGTTCACTATTTTGCGTACCAGCGGGCTGGGCCCTTGGCAGGCCCTTCGCACGCTGATGCTACTGGGACTGGGTTTTGTCACTCTGACGTTTGCGCTGGGCGACTATCTGGCGCCGCTGGCAGATAAAACCGCCCAGGCCATCAAAGCCCAGGCGCTGGGCCAGATATCCCTGGGCCGCGCCGGTGCCTGGATCAAAGACAAGCAGCCCTACAGCAGCTTTTCAGTGAACGTGGGCGCCTTGGAGGGCACTACCGGCATGAAAGGTATCCGTATTTTTGAACTAGACAATAAGGGGCATATCGTCTCGGTAATGCAAGCCAGCGCAGGCGAATTCGGCCCCGGGCAGTCCTGGTCATTACAAGAGGTGACACGCACCGAATTTATGAATATGGGCACGCCGCAAGCGCAGGCCAATACCACCCGCCACGCGCAGCTGAGTTGGCTTAACCATATCAGCGCCGAAATGGTGGCCTCGGCCCTGTTGCGCCCGGAACGCATGGGCACGCTTGAGTTATTTCAGTATGTGAGCCACCTTAATGCCAACGGGCAGTCGGCGCAAAAATACGAAATTCAATTTTGGAAGAAAGTGTTTTATCCTTTGAGCTGCCTGGTCATGGTGATGCTGGCCTTGCCCTTTGCCTATTTGCACTTTCGCAGCAGCGGAACCACGCCCATGGTGTTTGTTGGCGTGATGGCCGGTATCAGCTTTGTGCTGCTCAACAACCTGGTGGGCGATCTGGGCTATTTACAAGGCTGGCAAGCCTGGTTTACCGCCGCCCTGCCCGGTCTGATTTATTCCTTCATTTCCCTCGCAGCCTTTGCTTGGTTGGTGGCACGCCAATGAACCCATCCGGCCAGGGCGCGACCCGCGCGATCGTCTTGTTCGCCCACGGTTCGCGCGACCCCTTGTGGCACCGGCCGATCCAGGCGGTGGCCGATGCCATCGCCTTGCGCGCACCGGCGACGCCAGTGGCTTGTGCTTATTTAGAGTTGAGCACGCCCGATCTACCCACCGTATGCGAGGGCCTTATCAGCCAAGGCGCCAGCGCACTGACTATCGTCCCGATGTTCCTGGGCGTGGGCAAGCACGCGCGGGAGGACTTGCCGGCACTGATGACGCAATTGCGCCAGCAATGGCCGGCAATCGATTTCCAATTGCAGGCCGCCGTGGGTGAAAACCCGCGCCTTATCGCTTTGCTGGCAGACATTGCCCTAGCTTAGTCTAAGGCTTAAAATTGAATTTAATGCATAATGAATGGATTCTTTAGCTTAATTTAGTTATGAACCTTCACCAATTTCGCTTTGTGCAGGAAGCCGTTCGGCACAACCTGAACCTGACCGAAGCGGCTAAGGCCTTGCACACCTCCCAGCCCGGAGTTTCCAAAGCGATCATCGAGCTGGAGCAAGAGCTGGGCATAGAAATCTTCACTCGCCACGGCAAGCGCCTCAAGCGCGTGACCGAGCCAGGGCGCCTGGTGGTCAGCAGCATCGACCTGATACTGCGCGAACTGGGCAACCTCAAGCGCATCGGCGAGCAGTACAGCCAGGAGGACAGCGGCACCTTGTCGATTGCCACCACCCATACCCAGGCGCGCTATGTGTTGCCTGAAAAAGTCGCTAGCCTTCGCAACAGCTTCCCCAAAGTCAATGTCAGCCTGCACCAAGGCGCGCCCGACCAGGTGGCGCGCATGCTGATCGACGAGGTAGCCGAGATCGGCATCGCCACCGAGTCCTTGGCCTCTTACCCCGAACTGGTGACTCTGCCCTGCTACGAATGGCAGCATATGTTGGTGATGCCGGTGGAGCACCCATTAGCCGAACGTAGCCGCATCACCCTGGAAGACGTGGCCGCCGAGCCTTTGATTACCTACCATCCCTCGTTCACAGGTCGCACCAAGATCGACGCCGCATTCGCCGCGCGCAAGCTGCAGCCGCGCATTGCGCTCGAAGCCATTGATTCGGACGTGATCACCACCTATGTCCGCTTGGGCCTGGGTTTGGGAATTGCCGCAGAAATGGCAGTGCGCGACTTACAACAAGAAGGCGGCAAAAGCGGCTTGGTGGTACGGCCTGCCGGCCATTTGTTCGGCCAAAATATGACGCGCGTCGCATTCAAGCGCAGTGCTTATTTGCGCAATTTTGTTTACACCTTTACCGAGCTGCTCAGTGAGCGTCTCAGCCGCCAAACCATAGAGCGGGCGATGGGCGGGCACTTCACTGATTCGGACATCTAAGGCATCTCGCCTTCAAGCTATTACATCTCCTTTGCCACCATGCCCCACAGCACCCCGGCCAGCCCTGTTTTTCCAACCCCAAGCCTGCGCAGCCGCCTGCCGGAAGTGGGCACCACGATATTCACTGTCATGTCAGCGCTAGCGACCGAACATAAAGCAGTCAATCTGGGCCAGGGCTTTCCTGACTTTGCCTGCGATCCGGCTTTGCTGGACGCCGTCAGCCAAGCCATGCACCAGGGCCACAACCAGTACCCACCCATGGCTGGTGTGCTGGGCCTGCGCGAAGCGGTGGCCGACAAAATCCAAGGACTGTACGGGCACAACTACCGCGCCGCGGACGAAATCACCATTACCGCCGGAGCCACGCAGGCGATTATTTCCATTGTGTTGGCCGTGGTGCATCCCGGCGACGAAGTCATCGTGCTGGAGCCCTGCTACGACAGCTATTTGCCCAATATCGCGCTGGCCGGCGGGGTGGCGGTGCGAGTTCCCCTGAGCCCCGGCACCTTCCGTCCCGACTTTGACAAAATTGCCGCAGCCATCAGCCCGCGTACGCGCTGCATCATCATCAATTCACCCCACAACCCCAGCGGCACCATATGGAGCCGCGAAGATATGCTGCGCCTGCAAGAGATTTTGGCGCCTACTGAGGTACTGCTAATTAGCGATGAGGTCTATGAGCACATGGTCTTTGACGGCGCGCCTCATGAAAGCGCGGCCCGCTACCCCGGCCTGGCAGCACGCAGCTTTATGGTATCGAGCTTTGGCAAAACCTACCATGTGACCGGCTGGAAAATTGGTTTTGTAGCGGCCCCCGCAGCCCTGACTGCCGAACTGCGCAAAGTGCATCAGTTCAACGTCTTTACCGTCAACACGCCAGTGCAATACGGCTTAGCCGCCTTTATGCAAGAACCTGCCCGCTACTTGGAATTGCCCGCGTTTTACCAGCGCAAGCGCGATCTGTTTCGCCAGGGCTTGGCGCAAACCCGCTTTCGACTGCTGCCCAGCGAGGGCACGTTTTTCCAGTGCGCGGATATTTCCAAAGTCAGCGATATGAGCGAAGCCGAGTTTTGCCGCTGGCTGACGATTGACATTGGGGTTACCGCCATTCCGATGTCGGCCTTTTACCGCGACGCCTTTGACCAAAAAATTGTGCGTTTTTGCTTTGCGAAAGAGGAAGCGACACTACGCAAAGGCCTGCAGCGATTGGCCAAACTGTAAGTATGCGCTTTGCAAGTTTGTCATCGCGAGGAGCGCAGCGACGCGGCGATCCATGCAAGCATGAAGCCATGGATTGCCACGGCCTGCGGCCTCGCAAGGACAGTCTTGGATTTAGGCAGGGGTTCCCAAAAAGTGTTTCGCCGTTTGAACTATTTACCGACGTTTTTTTGAAAGTACGCAGAATATGCCTCTCACTATTAGTGCACACACCGACCGCTTTGCCACCGCACCCCAAATCGACCCTGAGGACATGGCCGCCATCGTGGCGCAAGGCTTTAGTACGGTGGTGAACAACCGCCCTGATGGCGAAGGCGGGCCAGAGCAGCCCAGCTCAGACGCCATGGCGCAAGCGGCGCAAGCGGCGGGTTTGGAGTACCACTATTTGCCAGTCATCAGCGGCCAAATTACCCCCGAGCAAGTGGCCAGCTTTGCCGCCATCGTGGCCGCCTCCACTGGGCCGGTGCTGGCCTTTTGCCGCAGCGGCGCACGCTCGACCACTATCTGGCACATGGGCCGCTAAGGGTTTTAACTGCCCAGCTGCGCCCAGGCTTTTTCTAGGCGCTTCACGCTCACCGGTTGGGGCGTGCGCAATTCCTGCGCAAACAAACTGACGCGCAACTCTTCCATCAGCCAGCGGAACTCGGCCATGCGTTCATCGACCGCGCCCTTGCGCTCGGCCACCAGGCGCCAGTAGCGTTGCTCCAGCGGGCGCAACTCGGCCAGTCGGGCGGCATCGCGTGCCGGGTCCGCGCGGTACTTGTCTAAACGCAAGGTGACGGCTTGCAGATAGCGCGCCAAATGCTGCAAGCGCGGCCAGGGCGTAGTCTGCAAAAAACGCTTGGGCACCAGTCGCTGCACTTGCGCGCTAGCATCTTCGCAAGCAGGCGCGGCGTTTTTGCTCTCTTTGATTTTGCGCGCCGCGTTTTGGTACTCCAGCAATATGGTCAATGCCATGCGCGCCACTTCGTTGGCAATCAAGGTCAAACGGCCTCGGCCTTCGTCAAAACGCTTTTGAAATGCCACAGCGTCCGTGGGCAAAGGCTCCAGCAAAAACGCCCGCGCAAGCGCCAGCGCGATGATCTGGGCTTTAAGTTCTTCCACTGTCCCACCCGCGGCGTTACTGCCATCGACCTTACCGACTTGCATGTAAGCAGCACCCATTTTTTGCAAGTCCGGGATGTTCTTTTCCAAGTACTTGATGGCATCTTTCAGTTGCAAAGCAAACAAGCGCGCCAGACCACTGCGGTGCTGGCTCGCGGCCATCTGTGGCTCGTCAAACACTTCCAGCGTCACGGCGTCGCCACCATCGACGAGGGCCGGAAAACCAATGACCGCATGGGCGCCTTTGCGTATTTCCAGCAATTCGGGCAATGGGCCAAAAGTCCAGGCGGTGTAGCGCTGTTCGCTGCTGTGCAACTGCGCGCCGGGGCCACCCTGTTCTCGCCCGACCGACGCCACAGCTTGTTTATCTGCAGCGCCGGGCTGCGACTTGCCGCCTTGCGCAGCTTCAGGCTGCAAAGGAGCTTGGCCTTTGGGCGCAGGCGCCGGTACGGTATCGCTCAGTTTGAGCGCAGCCAGCGCCTGAAAAGCACCACGCGCTTGCGAGCCCCATTGGGCTTTGAGTGCGCCCAGGTTGCGCCCCTGCCCCAACTGCCGCCCATGCTCATCGATAACGCGGATATTCATAAAGAAATGCGCAGGCAGCATGTCCACCTTGATATCGGCCCGCACAATGTCCAGCGCGGTAGCCTCGCGCACCAGCTTGAGCAAGGCATCGACCAGGCCACCGGCGCCAAAGCGCTCGGACGCATTCAATACTTCGGCCATGCGTGCCGCCGTATCGGGCAAGGGCACCAGGCGCGAGCGCGGCCTTTGGTGCAAGGTCTTGAGCAAAGCCTGCACTTTGTCTTTGAGCATGCCAGGCACCAACCATTCGCAGCGCTCTTCATTGACCTGGTTGAGTACAAACAAGGGCACCGTGACCGTCACGCCATCACGCGCATCGCCTGGCTCATGCAAATATGCAGCCGCGCAATCAACGCCGCCTAAGCGCACTGTCTTTGGAAACTGACTGGTGGTAATACCCGCCGCCTCATGGCGCATCAGCTCTTCGCGGGTCAACATCAAAAGCGTGGGCTGCTTTTGGACTTCCTCGCGGTACCAGCGTTCGCAGCTGGTGCCGCTGCACACATCGGCGGGCAGTTGCTGGTCGTAAAAAGCGTAAATTAAAGCGTCATCAACCAGCACGTCCTGACGCCGTGCTTTGTGCTCCAGATCCTCAACTTGTTGGATTAACTTGAGGTTGGCCGCCAAAAAAGGCAGCGCCGTATCCCACACCCCTTCGACCAGCGCCTGACGGATAAAAATTTCGCGCGCACCAGCCATATCCAGGCGGCTGTAGTTCACACGCCGGCCGCTATAGACCACCATGCCATACAAGGTGGCCCGCTCCAGCGCCACTACTTCAGCGGCTTTTTTCTCCCAGTGCGGGTCGAGCAATTGTTTTTTCAGCAAATGGCCGCCCACTTGCTCCACCCATTGCGGCTCAATCGCCGCAATACCGCGCCCGAATAAGCGCGTAGTCTCAACCAGCTCGGCGGCAATAATCCAGCGTCCCGGCTTCTTCACCAAATGCGCGCCCGGATGTGGGAAGAACTTGATGCTGCGCGCGCCCAGGTATTCACCCTGTTGGCCTTCGGCCTCCAGCTTGCAGCCGACGTTTCCCAGCAAGCCGGCCAGCATCGATAGATGCAATTGCTCGTAGGAGGCCGGCGTCGTATTGACACGCCATTGGTGTTCGGCCACTACGGTGAGCAGCTGGCTGTGGATGTCTTTCCATTCCCGTAAGCGGCGCACGCTGATAAAGTTTTGTCGCAGTAATTGCTCAAACTGCCGGTTGCTCAATTTGTGGGCACCGCTAACTTCGGATTTGTCACCACGCGCCGCGCCAATCCATTTCCACAACTTCAGGTAACCGGAAAATTCGCTCTTCTCGTCGTCAAACTTGGCGTGCGCCTGGTCAGCCTGCTGTTGCGCATCCATAGGCCGGTCGCGCACGTCCTGCACGCTCAGGGCCGAGGCGATGATCAGCACTTCGTCCAGCGCCTCGCGCTTGCGCGCTTCCAAAATCATGCGTCCGACGCGCGGATCCAAAGGCAGGCGCGCTAACTCCTGGCCCAGCGGTGTGAGTTCATTGGCCTCGTCTACCGCGCCCAGCTCCTGCAACAATTGGTAGCCATCCGCAATCGCCCGGCCCGAGGGGCGTTCCAGAAAAGGAAAATCTTCCACCGCGCCTAGGCGCAGCGACTTCATACGCAATATCACCCCGGCCAGCGAGGAGCGCAAAATTTCGGGGTCGGCAAAGCGTTCACGTCCGGCAAAGTCTTTATCCTCGTACAGGCGTATGCAAATGCCGTCGGCCACCCGGCCGCAACGCCCCGCGCGCTGGTTGGCTGAGCTTTGGCTAATCGGTTCGACCAGCAATTGCTCCACCTTGCTGCGAAAGCTGTAACGCTTGATGCGCGCCGTACCGCTGTCGATCACAAAGCGGATGCCGGGCACCGTCAGCGAGGTCTCGGCCACATTGGTGGCCAGCACAATGCGCCTGCCGGTGTGGCCTTCAAAAATACGGTCTTGCTCGGCTTGGCTTAAGCGGGCAAAAAGCGCAAGCACTTCGCAATTGCGCAAGACCGGCTGGTGGTTTAGGTGGCGGCGCAAATGGTCTGCCGCTTCTCGGATTTCGCGTTCGCCGGGCAGGAATACCAAGATGTCGCCAGCAGCCCCGCCGCGCCACAGTTCATCCACGCCTTCGGTAATTGCATCGTTAACGTCATAGTCGCGCCGCTCTTCAAAAGGCCGGTAGCGCTGCTCCACGGGAAACATGCGCCCCGAGACCATGATGACCGGCGCCGGTGTCAGTGTCTTAGCGTCCTGTGTGCCTTGCAGGCTGGCAAAGTGGTCAGCAAAGCGCTGAGCGTCTATCGTGGCTGACGTCACGATTACTTTCAGGTCGGGCCGTCTTGGCAATATCTGGCGCAAATATCCAAGTAAAAAGTCGATGTTCAGGCTGCGCTCGTGCGCCTCGTCGATGATGATCGTGTCATAGGCCTGCAACAGTGGATCGGTCTGCGTCTCGGCGAGCAAAATGCCGTCGGTCATCAACTTGACCGACGCATCGCGGCTTAGACGGTCCTGAAAGCGCACCTTAAAACCTACGACCTCGCCCAGCGGCGTGTGCAGCTCTTGCGCAATACGCTTGGCCACGCTACTGGCGGCGATGCGGCGCGGCTGGGTGTGGCCAATCAACTTGCCGCGCGGCGCCGGCTTGCCGTTTGGCAGCACTTTGGGGTAATTGCACAGGCCGCGCCCCATGGCCAGCGTGATTTTGGGCAATTGGGTGGTCTTACCCGAGCCGGTCTCACCGCAGACGATGATGACCTGGTGACGCTCCAGCAAGGCCATGATTTCCTCGCGCCGAGCGGATACGGGTAGGTTTTCAGGGAAGTCGATACGCAAGGTGGAGTCCATTTCCCTGATTATCGCCCAACTCACAGGCTCACAGGCTCACACAATTAAGTGAACCCGTGTGATGGGTGCTACACTTCTCGCAAATTCCACCGGGAGCCTGGCCATGTCCAACCTCACTATTTCTTTAGACGACGAACTGATCAAGCAAGCACGTATCCGTGTGGCCCAACAAGGCACCTCCTTAAGCGCCAAAGTACGTGAACTATTGCAGCATTACGTCAACGGCACGGATGATGCGACCAAGCGGCTGCGCGAAGAAGATACTGCCAAGCTCATGCAGGCCATCGAAAGTGCCACTTTGGCGACCCAAGCGCCCCCGCCATCGGCCCAATCATTGGCTAAGGCAACACTGCGGGAGGGGCTTTATGCGGATGACTTTCGCGCCAAGGACCGCACATTAATCAGCCCAGGTAGCGCGGCCGAACAGCAGGAAGCCCAGTGAGCATTTTTTTTGACACCAACGTTTTGGTGTACTGCACCGACACCACCGCACCAGAAAAGCAGACCATCGCAAGAGCGCTGGTGTCAACAGCCAGCGCCAGTGGTGATGCCATGGTGAGCACCCAAGTGCTGATCGAGCTATTCAATGTATTGGCCCTTAAGCAACAGATGCCGCCTGCCCATGCCAAAGCCCTGATCACTGCTTACACCGGCTGGTCGGTGGTACCCAGCGACGTTAGGCTGGTGAGGGCGGCCATAGAAATGTCGATGCAACACCAGCTCTCCATATGGGACGCCATGGTGATTGAAGCAGCATTGCGCGGCGGCGCAAACACGCTTTACACCGAAGACCTGACCCACGGTCAACGTTTTGATGCGCTAACCGTGGTGAATCCTTTTATCTGATAGCCACGCGGGCCCGACGCTGCGCTTTCGGTACATTAGTGCCACTCAGCCAGCCAACAGCCCACCCGCCACCCATGACCTCAGTCTTTAATTTCACCTTCGTGCCCTGGTTCAGGTCGGTGGCGCCCTATATCCACAAGTTCCGCCACCAGACCTTTGTCGTCGGCATTGCTGGCGAAGCGATTGCGGCAGGCAAACTGCCGCACTTGGCGCAAGACCTGGCCATGATCCAGAGCATGGGCGTCAAGGTCGTGCTGGTGCATGGCTTTCGACCCCAGGTGAACGAGCAACTCAAGGCCAAAGGCCATACGGCCAAGTATTCGCATGGCATCCGCATTACCGACGAAATCGCACTCGACTGCGCGCAGGAGGCCGCCGGCCAGCTGCGCTATGAAATCGAAGCGGCCTTCAGCCAAGGCCTGCCCAACACGCCGATGGCCGATTCCACGGTGCGGGTGATCAGCGGCAACTTCATCACCGCACGCCCGGTAGGCATCGTCGATGGCGTGGATTTCCAGAACTCCGGCGTGGTGCGCAAGGTGGATACCGCAGGCATCAGCAAAGTGCTGGACATGGGCGCCATGTTGCTGCTCTCGCCCTTTGGTTTTTCGCCCACTGGCGAAGCTTTTAATTTAGCGATGGAGGAAGTCGCCACCTCAGTGGCCACGGCCCTACAGGCCGATAAGCTGATTTTTTTGACCGAAGTGCCGGGCATCTTGCAGCGCCCGCACGAGCCACCGGGCGAGGACAACCCGGTGGACACGGAACTGCCATTGGCCGCTGCGCAAGCCTTGTTGCTGGAGGCCCCCCCGGCCCGCGAGCCCGGCGATGTGGGCTTTTATTTGCAACATTGCGTTACCGCCTGCAAAGGCGGCGTAGAGCGCAGCCACATCATTCCCTATGCGGTGGATGGCGCCATCTTGCTGGAGGTCTATGTGCACGACGGCATAGGCACCATGATCGTCGATGAAAAACTCGAAAGCCTGCGCGAGGCCACAGAAGACGATGTGGGTGGCATCCTCAAACTGATTGAGCCTTTTGAGAAAGACGGCACCCTGGTCAAACGCAGTCGTACCGAAATAGAACGCGATGCGTCCAGCTATACCGTGATCGAGCATGATGGCGTGATCTTCGCCTGCGCCTCACTCAACCCCTACCCCGAGGTGCGCACTGCTGAGATGGCGGCGCTGACGGTATCGCCCGATGTACAAGGCCAGGGCGACGGCGAGCGCGTGCTCAAACGCATAGAGCAACGCGCCCGCACGGCCGGACTGGAAAGTATTTTTGTGCTGACCACCCGTACCACCCACTGGTTTTTAAAACGCGGCTTTGTCCTGGTGGACGCTGACTGGCTGCCCGACGCCCGCAAGCGTCAATATAACTGGGACCGCAAGAGCCAAGTGCTGGTGAAAAAACTAAACTAAGGCGCTTGCGCTACCAACGTGGCCTATTGGGCTATGGCGCCATGCAATCAGCGCGGATGTGATGGCGACATCACAAAAACACAGGAAAGACCAGTTGGCAATCGAGCCGCCCAAAAATGTCCAATCGACCGCCGTGCAATCGCCACTGCCTTTGAACACCATGGGGATCACGCGCTGCAGCGGAAAGTTTTCGATCATGCCGTACAAGTCCCGCCCGCAGGTGAGCACTTCGGGGGGAAACCACTGCAAATAACTCTGGCGCGCGGCGACAAATGCGCCAAAGCCTGCGACCAGAAAAATCACGATGCCAAAGCCAACCCAAGCGCGCGTTGAACTGCGCGTCGCCGCAAACCCGGCCAACAGCGCCACCAACACAAAGGCATAGCGCTGGACAATGCACATAGGACAAGGCTCCAGCCCCACCACATGCTGCAAGTACATACCAAAAGCCAGCAACAAGGCCACAACGATAGCGGTCAGCCCATAAATCCGCCGCGGGTGGGCATTGATCAACTCAAAAAGCACCGTCACAGGTTTTCCTAAAATTCACACTTAGCCGAAGAGGTGGGGAGATTATCCGCCCGCCGCCCAGGGGGCCGCCAGCCAAAGGGAATAAGATCGCACTTGAGGCTGCATGTTTTCTGCGCTACATCAAAGGTTTTACTTCATGGCACGTACCGTCACCTGTATCAAACTCGGCACCGAGGCCGAAGGTCTGGATTTCCCACCCTACCCCGGCGAATTGGGCAAGCGCATTTGGGAGGGCGTGAGCAAAGAAGCCTGGGCCGCTTGGCTTAAGCACCAGACTATGTTGGTCAACGAAAACCGCCTAAATTTGGCCGACGCGCGCGCGCGCCAATATCTGGCCCGTCAAATGGAAAACCATTTCTTCGGCAGCGGCGCCGATGCCGCGCAGGGCTACGTGCCACCGACGGCCTGAATCCGACCACCACGCCATTTACCGTGGCCGCAGACGCCACATGCATTCTGGATACCGCTTTCGGAGCGGGTGCGGAGTTTTTACGCGCTTGGCAGGACTTTGCTGATGCATTGCCGCGCCCAGCGCAGTTGCACTATGTGGGGCTGATAGAACTGGGCCATTGGCCTTTAGACTTTTCGGCTATTGCCCAAGCCACAAGCGCTGAATCGGGCACACACACGCATGCCCTGATCCAAGCTCTTCGCGCTCTATCCATCGGCGAAGGTCCCTCCCAAGGCTTTTACCGCTTGCCCTTTGACCAGGGTCGGGTGCTGCTGACTTTATGCCTTGGCCCGCGAGACGCAAGCTTGGCCCAGTTGGTAATGCAAGCCGACCACATCGTTTTGGGCGGGGACCAGGTATGCACTGCGTCCGAACTGCATAGCCTGCAAGCGCTGGCACGTCGGGGTACGACGCTGGCCTTTGCTGGCAGTGCGAGGCAAGACGCTGGTAAGCCAGCCCTCGATGCGGCACTGTGGAAGCCGCGTGGCGCTGGAACACGGGTGTTCGACCCCGCCTGGACCCTGAGAAGCAGCCGCACTAAGCCCGTGAAAGTATTTGAAAAGCCGGCTCATTGCACGGTAATCGGCGCTGGAATTAGCGGGGCAATGGTGGCGCGCACCTTGGCCTTGCGCGGTTGGCAAGTCACCGTGCTGGAACAACATGCTCAGGCAGGCGCCGGTGCATCCGGCCTGCCGGCAGGCTTGGTCAGCGCCAGTGGTAATTCGCCCGCTGACCCGCTGTATGGCCTCACCCGCAGCGCCTACCATCTGATGCGCCAGATGTTGCATTCGATGCTGGTGCAAAGCGAAGATTGGGGAGAAGGCGGCGCGATGCGCGCGTATGCGCCAATTGCGCGAAGACGCAAAACTAGTACCGGCCAATTCGCCTTATCCCCAGACGCAGCAGGGCTTGCCGATACAAACGCGCGAAGACCATGGCGCGCCGAAGCACTATGGCTCAAACCCCAAGCCTTGATACACACCTGCTTGTCCACCCCCGGCGTGACACTGCAATGCGAGGCCGCAGTGCAGCGCCTGAATTTTGAAGCTGGGCAGTGGCAGGCTTTGGACGCAAGGGGTCATGCCATTGCAAGTAGTGAACTACTGGTTCTGTGCAACGCCATGGATGCGGCGCGACTGCTGGCCAAGACCGACGAGGCCCCAGCCGATATCCTAAGCAGCGCAGCGCGCCGCTCATTGACGCAACTGCACTCTGTATACGGCAGCATCAGCAGCGGCCCAGCCGCGGATCTGCCACGAAGACCGGCGCTCCCCGTACAGGGACATGGCCATTTCTTGCCCGCAGTGCCCGACACACAGGGCTTGCAATGGCTAGCCGGCGCTGGCTTTGAAGCCGACGACAGTGCCAGTGAAGCGGATTGCCACAAGGCAAATCTGGCCCGCATCGCACAAATGCTGCCAGATGTATCGCCAACGTTGCAAACGCAATACGAAGCAGGCCAGGTGGGCCTGTGGCGCGGGCAACGCTGCGTGTCGCACGACCGCTTGCCGCTGGTGGGGCCGGCAACTGCCAGAGGAGAAAACGGCTTGTGGATGTGCCTGGCCATGGGCGCGCGCGGGCTGACTTTTGCAGCCCTGTGCGCCCAATTGCTGGCAGCGCGCCTCATGGCTGAGCCCTTGCCCTTACCCAAACGTTTGGCGCGCTTACTGGACGTGCAGCGCTTGCAAGGCCGGGGAAGCTAAAGCTGCGATCAGCGGTTCTTCAGATACGGTTTACCCAAAGCCGCAGGCGCCACGGCACGGCCGACAAAACCGGCCAGCAACACTACAGTCATCAGGTAGGGCAGCGCCTGAATGGCTTGTACCGGCACGGCGCCGAAACCGGGAATGTCGACGCCTTGCAGGCGCATGGCAATCGCATCTAACAAGCCAAACAGTAAACAGGCGCCTAAAGCGCCCCAGGGTTTCCAGCGCCCGAAGATCAAGGCGGCCAGCGCCATAAAGCCGCGGCCGGCGGTCATATGCGCTGAAAAATTGGCGCTTTGTGCCAGCACCAAATAGCTTCCGGCCAAGCCGCACAAAAGCCCATTGATGGCCAAAGCGGCGTAGCGCAGCCGCAGCACCGACAAACCGGCCGCATCGACCATTTGCGGGTTCTCGCCAACGGCGCGCAAACGCAATCCAAAGCGGGTTCGGTACAGCACATACCAGGCTAAGGGCACCAGCGCATAGGAGCAATACACCAGCAGGTTGTGGCCCAGCAGCGCCTGCCCGATCACCGACCCCAACCAGGGCAGCGGCTGCGCCGCCTGCACCAGCCATTGCCAATGCGCCTGCACACGCACATCCACCGACAGCGGCGGGGTTTGCCCGCCTTGCGCAAACCAGGCGATTCCCAGCACCACAGTCAGCCCAGCGGCGATGATATTGATCGCCACGCCAGATACCACCTGATCGCCGGGATAGCTGACGCAGGCCAAAGCATGCAAGGAAGAAAGCAACACGCCCACCACCATCGCGGCCAGCAGCGCCAGCGTGGTCGAGCCAGTCACTGCCCCCACCGCGCCGGCAGCAAAAGCGGCAAACAGCATCTTGCCTTCCAGCCCGATATCGACCACCCCCGAGCGCTCGGCAAACAAACCGGCCAGCGCACACAAGACCAAGGGCGTGGCCAGGCGCACTGCCGAGGCCAGCACCGTGGCCACCAGCGTCTCATCCATGCTTTGCTCCCTGCAAGTTCAGTGCGCTCAACAGCGCGGCCAGGGGCCTGGCCACCACATAGCTCATGGCTCCGGAAAACAGCACCACGAAACCTTGCAGCATGACCACCATATCGCGGCTGAAACCGGGCACATCAAAAGCGACTTCGGCGCCGCCTTGAAACAGCGCTCCAAACAAAACACTGGCCAGCACCACGCCCACCGGATGGTTGCGACCCATCAAGGCTACGGCGATACCAGTAAAGCCGGCGCCACCGACAAACTCCATCACTAGTTTGCCGCTGACCCCGGCCACTTCATTCATGCCGACCATACCTGCCAGTGCACCACTGATTGCCATAGCCAGCACAATATGCCGGCGCGGCCGGATACCGGCATAGGCTGCCGCTCCAGGACTAGAGCCTACCGCTCGCAGCCGGTAGCCGCTGCGGCTGTGCCACAGGAAAAAATACACCGTCACGCAGGCCACCAAAGCCAAGAGCAAGCTGGCGTTCAGTGGCGAGCCGGGCCAATCGACTCCGGCCAAGGCCATGAGTTCGCGCGCCGTAAGAAGATGCGCCGAGGGTGCAAAGGCCGCGCTTTCGATAGCCACATTACCCGGTGCACGCAAATGGTTGACTAGCAAATACACCAGCAAAGTACTGGCCAGAAAATTGAACATGATGGTGGTAATCACCACATGGCTACCCCGGTAGGCTTGCAGATAGCCGGGAATCGCGGCCCAGGCCATGCCAAACAGCGCGCCGCATAGCAGCATCAATGGCAGCATGATCCAAGCGGGCAAAACCGGCGATAGCCACAGCGCCACCAAGGCGGTGCCCAGACCGCCCAAAGTGGCCTGACCTTCACCGCCGATATTGAACAAGCCCGCATGAAAAGCAACCGCCACTGCCAGGCCGGTGAAAATAAAGCTGGTGGCGTAGTACAAGGTGTAGCTCAGGCCGCGCGCCGTGCCGAAGGCGCCTTGCACCAGCGCCGCCAAAACTTGCGAAGGACTTTGCCCAACAAACGCTACGACGATGCCGGCTACCAACAAGGCGATAGCCAGGCAGACCAGGGGCAGCAGACCGACATCGGCCCAGCGCGGCAAGGCTGTCGCCTGGCTCATGCGGCAGCTCCGGCCATCAACAAACCCAGGCGCTCTTCGCTGCAATCGGCAATATCAAGCGCGCCACTGATGCGGCCCTGGACCATCACCAGCACCCGATCCGACAAAGCCAAAATTTCATCCAGCTCACTAGAGACCAGGAGTACGGCGCAACCGGCATCGCGCATGGCGCGCAACTGGGAATAAATAAATTCAATCGCGCCTATGTCCACGCCGCGGGTGGGCTGGCCTACGAGCAAAACGCGCGGCGCTTGACCGAG
The DNA here is from genome assembly GCA_945865425.1 of Comamonas sp. lk. GTDB lineage: Bacteria > Pseudomonadota > Gammaproteobacteria > Burkholderiales > Burkholderiaceae_C > Allorhodoferax. The sequence continues at coordinate 17,502 of CAMBFN010000013.1, forward strand.
CTCACGTGCCAGCACCAGTTTTTGCTGGTTGCCCCCGGAAAATTTGCGGCTGCCCAGCGCCGCTTTGCGCGGACGCACGTCAAAACGTTCCATCATGTCTGCGGTGGCATCGCGCATGGCTCCTGCGCGCATCCAGCCGGCGCGGCAATACTTTGGCAGGTGTTCATAGCCCAAGACCGCAGACTCCCAAGCCTGAAAGTCCATTACCAAGGCCCGCGCTTGGCGGTCTTCAGGCACATGGGCCAAGCCTATAGCGCGCGCGGTAAACGGGTCCAGCCACGCAGCGCCCGCAAACTGCCGCCCCAGCACTTGCATGCTGCCGCTTTCGGGCGCGGCCAGGCCCGACAAAACATCGAGTAATTCGCTTTGCCCATTGCCCGAGACACCCGCGATTCCCACGATCTCACCGGCGCGCAATTGCAAGCCCACCCCCGCCAGCCGCTGCACACCGCTGGCGTCACGCAAGTGCAATCCCTGGACTAGTAAGACAGGCGTGGCATCGCGCAGGGGCGCGGCCAGCGCAGGCGGCCTGTCCAACTGCACTTTACGCCCTACCATGGCTTGCGCTAGCGATTGCACGCTAGCGCGCCCAATCGGCATCTCGTCCACCACGCGCCCGGCGCGCATAACCGTTACCTGGTCGCACAGGGCCAGCACTTCCTTGAGTTTGTGGGTGATCAAAATCACCGTGGTGCCTTGCGCACGCAACTGGCGCAGCACGGCAAACAATTGCTGCGTTTCCTGCGGCGTCAAGACGGCGGTGGGCTCATCCAAAACAAGAATCCGGGCGCCGCGGAATAAGGCTTTCAAAATTTCCAAACGCTGGCGGTCGCCGACGGTCAAATCGGCCACCATGGCATCGAGTGCAATGCGCAGCCCGGTGGACTGCATCAAGGCCTCCAGTTGCTGGCGTACCGGCAAACTGGCACTGGGCAGATGCCAGTGCGGCTCGGCACCGAGCATCACGTTTTCCAGCGCGCTCAGGGTTTCGACCAGCATGAAGTGCTGGTGCACCATGCCAATGCCGCAAGCGATAGCGTCTTGGGCATTACGAATCTGCACCGGTTTACCAAAGACCTCGATGCGGCCGCTATCGGCCTGGTAGATACCATACAGAACCGACATGAGCGTGCTCTTGCCGGCGCCGTTTTCACCAATCAGGCCGTGCAAGGTGGCATGCGCCACCGTGAAGTGCACGTCCACATTGGCCAGCACATCGCCAAAGCGCTTATGGATGCCGGCCATCTGCAGAGCATGCAGCGGTGGCGCCCCGGCCACCGCTGCTGGGGCTAGCGAACTTACAGCTTGCAAGCGTTATCGGCCATATAGTCGGCCACTTTGATTTTTCCACTGATGATGTCGGCCTTGGCGGCATCGACTTTTTTCTTCATGTCGGCGTTGACCAGTTTGGCGTTATTGGCATCCAAGGCGTAGTCCACGCCGCCTTCTTTGAGGCCCAAAATCGAGAGGCCGGGCTTGTGCGCCATCGCCACGTTATAGACCGCCACATCCACGCGCTTGAGCATGGAAGTGAGCATGGTGCCCGGCTGCAAATGGTTTTGGTTACTGTCAACGCCAATGGCCAATTTCCCCGCGTCTTTGGCGGCTTGGTAAACACCCATGCCGGTGCCGCCCGCTGCGGCAAAAATCACATCAACGCCTTGCGCAAACTGGGCTTTGCTGAGTTCGCCACCGCGTGTGGGGTCGTTCCAGGCTGCGCCGGTGGTGCCGGTCATATTGGCCGTCACCGTGGCTTTGGAATTGGCGAACAAAGCGCCTTGACGGTAGCCGCATTCAAACTTACGGATCAACGGAATATCCATGCCGCCAACAAAACCGACCTTGCCACTCTTGCTGGCCATAGCCGCCATCACGCCGACCAAAAAGCTGCCTTCCTGCTCTTTGAAAACTACGGACTGCACGTTAGGCGCATCTACCACCATGTCCACAATCGCAAATTGCAACTTAGGGAATTCTTTGGCTACTTTTTCGATGCTTGATGCCTGTGAAAAACCAACGCCAATAATCGGGGTAGCGCCTTTTTCGGCCATGCGGCGCACCGCTTGCTCGCGCTGGGATTCATTGCTGATTTCGAATTCCAGGTATTTCTTGCCGGTGTCTTTAGCCCACTTTTGCATGCCGTTGTAGGCTGCTTCGTTAAAGGATTTGTCGAACTTTCCACCCATGTCATAAATGACGGCCGGCTCTGCCAGCGCGGGTATGGCAGCGGCCATAGACAAGGCCAGCATGCCAACTTGGAAAACATGAGCAGTACGCATAAATTAAATTCCTAGCTAAAAGGGGTTCAAATAAAAAGCATGCCCGATACGCGGCATGCCAGGCTTAGGTGCCACAGCGATCTGGTGCTTGCAAAACACGGTGACAAGAGATCATCATACGTGAGCGTTCAGGCTGCCGCAAGCAAACCGAGCGCCAAATTTGCAAGCACTTGCTCTACACTCGCCGTGGGCATAGCGCAGTTCTGTTCAAGTCCGTCACCGCGAGGAGCGCAGCGACGCGGCGATCCACAAGCGCAAGATGGGCAAGCCAAAATGGATTGCTTCTCTGCGCTCGCAATGACGGGTTTGGACAATGGATTGCTTCTCTGTGCTGGCAATGACGGGTTGGGACTTATGCAGTGCATCCTTAGCGCAGCGCGCCCACGCCTGCGCATATTGGTGTACAAATTTTGAAAGATTTTTTCCATGGTGCTAATAGCGGGATCGGCCAATCTGGATTTTGTAGTGCGTTCCCAGCACATTCCAGCGCCCGGCGAAACCGTGTTGGGCAGCGATTTGCAAACCTTTCCCGGCGGCAAAGGTGCCAACCAGGCAGTGGCCTGCGCGCGGGCCGGTGGCGTATCTGCGGCCATGGCGCTGGCGCTGGGGCGCGATGCCTATGCACAATTACTCATAGCGTCTTTACAAAGTGCCGGGGTGGTGCTGCATGCGCAAGCGTTTGACGATGTTGCCAGCGGCACCGCTTTTATTTGCGTCTCGGATGATGCGCAAAACGCCATCACCGTTGCGCCTGGCGCAAATACCCGTTTGCTGGCTGCGCATCTGCCTGCGCTCAATGCCTACCGGTTTTTGCTAATGCAATTAGAAATCCCTCTGTCTACCGTCCTCGATTCGGCCCGCCTGGCGCATGCGGCGGGCTTGCAAGTGGCGCTCAATGCCGCGCCGGCGCAAGCCTTGTCGCCCGATCTGCTTGAACTGGTGGATGTGCTCATCGTCAACGAAGGCGAGTTGCGCGCCATAAGCAAGAACCAAGGGAGCATCTTGGATGCCATGGCTACCTTGCCATGCCAGAGCGTCGTGGTGACCCTGGGCGCGCGCGGCGCCGTCGCGCGCCAGGGTCAGGGCCTGCATTACCAAGGCGGCTTTGCCGTCCAAGCGGTCGATACCACCGGTGCGGGCGACACCTTTTGCGGCGTACTCATTGCGCAACTGGCCGCAGGGCAAGGCATGCCAGAGGCGCTGCAATTTGCAGGCGCTGCCGCCGCGCTGTCTTGTACCAAGCCGGGCGCCCAGTCCAGCATTCCTGAAAACAGTGAGGTGCAAGCCTTTTTAGCCGGTCGCAGCGCGGCCGTTGTCTCGGCACTTCACAGCTACTGCGAGGCCAGGGCCTAAAGCCTGTAGCACCCAAGCCATGCCTATGCCCTCTGCCCGCCACCTGGTTATTTATGACACCGATCCCGGCGTGGATGACGCCATGGCCTTGTACTACGCCCTAGCGCATCCCGAGATTGAGCTTGTGGGCGTGACCACGACCTTTGGCAATGTGTCGGTTTCCCAGGCGGCCACGAACGCTTTGTACCTCTTGGCCATTGCAGGACGGGGCCCTATTGCGGTTACCCAAGGCGTAGCCGCACCTTTGGGTAAACCCGGCGAAGACCCACCAGCCCATATCCACGGGGCGGACGGTTTGGGCAATCTTGGGCCGCGTAAGGCGCATGCGCTGCGTCTAGACCCTCGCACATCTGCGCAATTTATCGTGGACACGGCGCGCCAGATGCCAGGCGAAATCACCCTTGTGGCGGTCGGTCCGCTGGGCAACCTGGCCTTGGCGCTGGAGATCGAGCCGCAATTGCCCACACTGTTGCGCGCCGTGGTGATCATGGGCGGCACGGTACTCGAGCCCGGCAATGTGTCGCCGGTGGCCGAGGCCAATATCTGGAACGACCCCCATGCCGCAGACCGCGTGTTCTGCGCCGGTTTTACGCTCACTATGGTGGGTCTTGACGTAACGCACCAGGTGATTTTGCCCGTTAGCTTGTTCAAGCAACTGGCCGGGCACCACCGCCATATTGCCACCGACACACTGCACCATGCCGTGGCCTTTTACGCTGACTTTTACAGCGATCTTTACCCGCTTGTAGCGGCGATCCATGGCTGCTTCGGGCATGATGTGCTGGCCTTTGTCGCGCTGACCGACCCGCAGCTTTTTCAAACCGAAACCGGCGCACTGCGGGTAGCCGTGGACGGACTGGCCCAGGGCCAAACCATGCTCCAACGCAAGTCCATACCCTATCCGCAAAGCGGCTGGGAGGTGGCACCCGCCACGGTGTGCATGCAGGTGCAGGCCGGCGCATGCCGCCAAAAAATCGAATCGGTTTTAATGCGTGATTGGTTGAGCTTATGAATACCGAACTGCCCATCATTGATTTCGCGGCGGACGATGCGCCGCAAGCCTTCACCGCCAGCCTGCACGAAACCGGTTTTGCGGTACTGCAAAACCATCCGCTGGCGCAGACCCTGATCGAAGGCATTTACAAGGAATGGGCGGGGTTTTTCCAAACCGAGGCCAAGCACGCGTATGCGCGCGACACCGACACCCATGACGGGTATTTTTCGCCCGCCGTCTCTGAGACGGCCAAGGGCTACCACCAGCGTGACCTGAAAGAATTTTTCCACATCTACCCCTGGGGCCGCTACCCGGCACAGGTATCGCCAGCGGCGCTGGACTATTACGCCCAGGCCAGCGTGCTCGCCCAAACCCTGCTGCGCTGGGTGGACCAACATTCACCAGCGCAAGTGCGCGCTTTGTATTCCATGCCGCTACCGGACATGCTAGAGGGCAGCGACCACACTTTGCTGCGCGTCTTGCATTACCCCCCACTCCTGGGGGCCGAAGCGCCAGACGCGGTGCGCGCCGCCGCGCATACGGATATCAACCTGCTGACCCTGCTGCCTGCTGCCACTGAGCCGGGCCTGCAAATCCGTCGCCAGGATGGCAGTTGGTTGGATGTGCCCTGCGATTTCGGCCTCTTGATCGTCAACATCGGTGACATGCTGGCCGAAGCCTCGGGGCATTACTTTCCCTCGACGGTGCACCAGGTGCTTAACCCTCGTGATGCAGACCGGGCCAAACGCCGCATATCCTTGCCCTTGTTTTTGCACCCTCATCGCGACGTAGTGCTGTCCCAACGCTACACCGTCGGCAGTTATTTCGACGAGCGCATGGGCGAATTGCGGGCTTTGGACAAATAAGCCAGATGCACCCGACCCGGCCATTGAGACCATGCAAAGGCCACAAACCGGCACTTCTCCCCTTTAGGCATTGGATTGCTTGACTTGTCAGACTTGGCCTTACATACCTGATTCCATATAAAGTAATAGTAAAAATATAGTTTTCAGGATAAGCAAAACTCCCTAAAGTCGCGCTAGTTTTGCTTTCGCCCATGCGCGCGGCTGGAACATGCGGGCCTTCGCAGGCCGGTGCGCACAAGGCACAACGCTGGTTTTGCCCCGCACGCCGGCCCAGACCATGTACCAATACACCGATTTCGACCGCCAGTTCGTCCACGCCCGCGCCGCCCAGTACCGGGACCAGTTGCAGCGCCACTTGTCTGGCAACCTGCCGGACGACGCTTTTCGCCCCCTACGCTTGCAAAACGGCTGGTATGTGCAGCGCTATGCGCCCATGCTGCGCGTAGCTGTGCCTTATGGCGAACTCAATAGCGCTCAACTGCGCGCTCTAGCCCGCGTGGCAGGCGAGTTTGATTCCCCTGAGGCAGCCATCCTGGCCCACGCCCAAAGTACACAGGACCAGATCGGCAGCGGCATCGCCCCGCGCCTGGTCACCAATTGTGGCCACTTCACCACCCGCCAAAACATGCAGTTCAACTGGATTCCTTTGACCAAAAGCGCTGACGTCATGGAATTGCTAGCCAGCGTGAACTTGCATGGCATCCAAACCAGCGGCAATTGCATTCGCAACATCACCAGCGACGAGCGCGCTGGTATTGCGGTGGACGAAGCGGTGGACCCGCGCCCTTATGCTGAAGTGATGCGCCAATGGAGCACGCTGCACCCGGAGTTTGCCTACCTGCCGCGCAAGTTCAAGATTGCGATTACCGGTTCGGTAGAAGACCGCGCCGCCATCGCCTGGCACGACGTGGGTTTGCGCCTGCTGCGCAATGCAACGGGCGAAGTGGGGTTTCAAGTCTTGGTCGGTGGTGGCATGGGCCGCACGCCGGTGATTGCCAGCGAAATCCGCGCGTTTTTGCCTTGGGACCAAATTCTCAATTACCTTGAAGCCATTGTGCGCGTCTATAACGCCTGGGGCCGCCGGGACAATTTGTACAAAGCGCGTATCAAGATTTTGGTCAAAGCCGAAGGCCAGCGCTATTTTGATGAAGTCGAGGCCGAATACCAGCGCATCCTGTCTGCTGGCGCGCAGCACACCATCCCGCAGGACGAGTTGGACCGCATAAGCGCCTGCTTCGTCGCACCCGCCCTGGATACGGTTTCGCAAGTACAGCAAAACACTGCGGAACACGCTTTAAGCGCGATGGCGCTAGAAAAACCGGAGTTTTCCCGGTGGCTAGCGCAAAACGTGGCCGCCCACAAAAACCCGGGCCTGCGCGCCGTCACCCTTTCCTTCAAACGCCCAGGCCAAGCACCGGGCGACGCCACGGCGGGCCAGTTGTCTACTGCAGCCGATATTGCCGAGCGCTTTTCAGCTGGCGAAGTACGCGTCAACCATGACCAAAATCTGGTGTTGCCCTGGGTGCGCGTGGACCAGCTCATCGAGCTGTGGCAAGCAGCTAAAGAGGCCGGACTGGCCCGCCCCAATATCCATTTGCTCAGCGACATGATTGCCTGCCCCGGCGGCGACTATTGCGCACTGGCCAACGCCCGTTCGCTGCCGGTGGCAGCGGCGATCACCGAGCGCTTTCAAGACCTGGACGAATTGTTTGACCTGGGCGAGATCGACCTGCACATTAGCGGCTGCATTAACTCCTGCGGCCACCACCACAGCGGCCATATCGGAATTTTGGGTGTGGACAAAGACGGCCAAGAGTGGTACCAGGTAACGCTGGGCGGCTCGGACGGCTCCGAGCTCAGCGGCCCGGCGCGTGCGGGCAAAGTGGTGGGGCCCTCGTTCGCGGCGGCGGAAGTGGTGGACGTCATCGAGGCGGTGCTAGAGGTATACAAAGACCAGCGCGACGGTGGTGAGAACTTCATCGATACCCTGCAGCGCGTCGGAATTGACCCATTTAAGACCGCCGCCAATGGCGCGCGCTATGCCACGGCAAAGCTGGCTGCTTAAGCACAAATTCAAGGAAACTGCGCCATGCCCACCACAAACGCCATGCCAACTTTGCAAATCCTGAGCGCAAACCCCACCCATGCCGATGCTGCCCCACACGACGGCCAGTTACGTATTGCCAACGGCGCCGACGTTTCCGGTCTGCTATTGGATGGCATTGTTTGCATCGAGCTCGATTTTCCCAAATTCACCGACGGCCGGGCCTTCAGCCAGGCCCATGTGCTGCGCCGTCGCGGCTTTACGGGCGACATCCGAGCCACGGGCGATGTGCTGATAGACCAATTGCTGCAATTGCAGCGCAGCGGCTTTAGCAGCGCGGTGCTGCGCGAAGGCCAGGATGCCGCCCACGGCGCGCGCTTGCTGGCGCACTACAGTGGGTTTTACCAGGGCGATGTGCGAAACCTTCCGCTCTTTGCCCGCGCGGCCTGATAGCCCTGCGCCATGCTCGGCTGCCGATTAACAATAAAATCGCGTTTTAGGCTGTAACTGCAGGCCTGCTCCCCCCAACAGTCACTCACTTTTCCATGACCCATACCGTTACCGAAGCCTGTATCAAGTGCAAATACACCGATTGCGTCGATGTCTGTCCGGTGGACTGCTTCCGGGAAGGCCCCAATTTCCTGACGATTGACCCCGACGAGTGCATTGACTGCGCCGTCTGCATCCCCGAGTGCCCGGTGAACGCGATTTACGCCGAAGAAGACGTACCGCACGACCAGCGCCATATGACGGCCCTGAACGCCGAGCTGGCCAAGCTGCCGACCTGGAAAAGCATTACCAAACGTAAAGTGCCGCTGCCCGACGCCGAAGAGTGGAAAGAGAAGACCGACAAGCTCTCCGAGCTGATCCGCTAAGTCCGGGCCGGTCGCAGCGCCCACCCCCAGACGCCCGCCCCTTGGCCGCTCCCTCCAAAACCCTTGAAATCGACGCCCTGATCATTGGCGCCGGGCCGGTCGGCTTGTTCCAGGCCTTTGAGTTGGGCCTTTTGGGCGTGTCGGCGCATATGGTGGATGCGCTAGCCGAAGTCGGCGGCCAGTGCATTGCGCTGTATGCCGATAAGCCGATTTACGACATACCCGGTATCAAAGTCTGCAGTGGGCGCGAACTGGTGGCACGCTTGCTGGACCAGTTGGCGCCCTTCAAGCCCACGCTGCACCTGAATCAAACTGTGGACCGCATCGCCGCGCAGCGCGATGGCCGCTACTGCGTAGGAACTTCTAAGGGCCAAGAGTTTTTGGCCCGCAGTATTTTTATCGCAGGTGGCGTAGGCGCATTTCAGGCCCGCAAGCTGCATCTGCCGGGCCTGGAGGCCTTTGAAGGTACGCAAGTGCACTACCAGGTGCAGGCCCTGCCGGGCACGCAAGGCAAATCTGTCGTGGTTATTGGCGGTGAACAAGCGGCTCTGGAAGCGGCTGCCAATGCCTGCGAAGGCCCGGCGCGCAGCGTGACCCTGGTGCACCGGCGCGACGTGCTGCATGCGGACGCAGACACATTGGCGCGAATTGCCAGCCATCGCGATAGCGCACGCTTGCGCTTTGTCGCCGGGCAGGCGCAGAGTTTCAAAGGCAAAACGCGCCTGCACACGCTTTGCCTGCTGGACGCCGACGAACAGGAAATCGTACTCAAGCTCGATCAGTTGGGTGTGTTTTTAGGCGTATCACCCAAACTCGGGCCGATAGCGCAATGGGGCCTGGCCATGGAGCGCAAACAGCTCAGCGTCGATACCGCCACTTTTGCCACCAGCGCTCCAGGCATCTTTGCCGTGGGGGACATCAACCACTACCCCGGCAAAAAGAAACTTATTCTGTGTGGTTTTCATGAGGCTACTTTGGCCGCCTTTGGCGCCATGCAATACATCCGCCCCGGTGAAGCTGTGGCGCTGCAATACACCACAACCAGCACCAAACTGCACAAGGCGCTGGGGGTTAATTAGTGCCGGGTTGGGGTCAGCGACTCGAAGGCCCGCCTTTACCGACCCGAACAGGCTGCTGTAGCGCAGTGTGTAACGCAGGGTTTTGGTCGCATCTAATTCCGCTTGCAATTGCCCCATGCCCGAACTGGCATTGGGTGGCACCTCGGCAGCGCCTGAAAAAAATGTAAGGCCTTGTACCGACCATGCATTGCATAGGGTCAATCGACAGCTTCGTTGCCACCCGACCAGGTGACCTTCCCACAATTACCAAATCTATTCACTCCATTAAAAACGCTCATCTAGCTTGGATCAACATTTCCCTCAAGCAACTGGCACGGTTGCATCAGTTCAGAAATCCGCAGCTCCAGCCCTATGCCAAGTATCCCGGTTTCACGAGGTGGTATAAATCCCAAACTGTGCCAAATTAAAGCTCGAACCCAGCTCCGTATGCGCAGCCACCAAGCTAGTGAAATAGCTCGTATTCAGGGCTGTGGCGCCAGTGGCCCCGGCAAAGCTGCCGTCTACGTCCCCACTCAGATAACCCACCAGGCCCACAT
>CAMBFN010000014.1 GCA_945865425.1 Comamonas sp. lk
ACGGTGGCGCCATTGGAGACATTGACGGTGCCGATACGGCCCGCTTGCGGTGCCAGGATGCGTGCATAGGATTGGGCTACGCGGGCGCCGTCGATAGCCGCATTGTCCGCGTTGACCGTGGCCGTCCACACTTCGACATTGGCTTTTGCGGTGTCCACCTGGCCCTGGGCGATAAAGTTTTGCGCTGCCAGGTCTTGCGTGCGCTTGAGCTGTCGCTGGGCATCGGCCAGTGAGGCGCTGTCCTTGGCTAACTGGGCCTGCGCTTTGACAATGTTGGCATCTTCGGTGCGGGCGTCCAGGCTAAACAATAAATCGCCATTTTTTACGAATTGCCCGTCACGCACATGCACTTTGGCGATGATGGAATTGGTTTGCGCCTTCACGTCCACGCTGTTAATGGGCGATACCACGCCAGAGGCCCGCAGGCGCACGGCCAAATCTTTTTGCTCTACGGTCACGGTGCTGACAGTGACCGGTGGCATTGGCGTTGCCGCAGCGGATGCACCGCTGGCAGGTGCAGCAGGCGCCAACGCAGCCGCGCTGGCGGGCGTTGCGCTTGCGCTATTGCCAGTTGTACCGGCACTGGCAGGCGCCGCGTCTTTATTGCCGCAAGCGCTTAGCAACATCATCGACAGGCTCAAACAAAGGCTGGCGTTTCGCAACGAATTTGAACGCGTTTTTTTCATTTTTAAGTGAGGGCAAAAGTTACTCGAGGATACTGGCCCGGTAGGGCCTGGTACGGCGCAAGCTGGCAACTCGCAACCCAGGCATCTTATCTGCACTGTATGGACGCGAAATGTCTGCGCGGCTGCAGAACATGGCGACGCAATTGCTGCTCCCTAGCCGGGCGGCCGCAAACAATTAGGCTGTAAGCACGTGGGTGCAGTCGCGTCCCTGCTCAGCGATGGGACTTTGGGGCGGCGCGCACCGGCTGCGCCGCAGGCCCAGTGAGGTATCTGGCCTTAGGCAAACACGCCGGCTGTGTCCTGCATACGTGTGGCCACTTCACCGAGTTGGTGCATGCTGTCGCCGTAGCTCATTTCCATTTGGGTCATGGCCTTGAAGTAATGGCTGACCATGTACTCGTTGGTCACGCCAATACCACCGTGTAATTGCACGGCCTGCTGGCCAACGTAGCGCATGGACTGGCCGATTTGGTACTTGGCGCGAGCCATCGCTGCGCGGCGCTCTGGCGCCGGCGCATTGAGCCTGAGACTGGCGTAGTAACTCATGGAGCGGCCTAGCTCCACTTGCATCTTCATGTCTGCTGCACGGTGGCGCAGAGCCTGGAAGCTGGACAAGGTCGCGCCAAACTGTTTGCGGGTGTTCATGTACTCAGCGGTCATGGCCAAGGTCTTGTCCATGGCGCCCACCGCTTGGGCGCATAGGCCAGCGATGCCTATGTCTATGGCATGCTCCAGCGCTGTGAGTCCATGGCGGGTGACCAGGGTGGCTGGCGCATGGTGCATTTGCAGCTCTGCGGCCCGCCCGCCGTCTTGCGTGCCGTAGCCACGCGTTTGCACGCCGCTGGCCTGCCGCTCCACCAAAAACAGGGCCAGCGCGCCGTCAAGCTTGGCCGACAGCAAAAACGCATCCGCGTGGTCACCGGCGGGCACCAGGCTTTTGGCACCGATGATCTGGTAGCCGCCACCTGCCGTCGTGGCGGTGCAGGCCGAAGCATCCAGTCGGTAGCGATTGCCCTGTTCCTGGGAAGCCAGCACTATCAAGGCTTCGCCACTGCACAGCTTGGGTAGCCACTGCGCTTTGGTCTGCGCATCCGCATAGCCAGACAAAAGCGCGCCGCAAGCAAGCGCTTGTGCCAAGGGTTCGAGCACGATGCCGCGTCCTAGCTCCTCCATCACGACCATGCCTTCGACCGGGCCCATGCCCATGCCGCCGTCGTCTTCGCTGACATACAGGCCGCAAAGGCCAAGCTCTGCCAGTTCATTCCAGGCGCCACGGTCAAAGCCGCCTGCCTGTTCAATGCCACGGCGACGGTCAAAGCTGTAAGCCTTGTCCACCCATTTGCGTACCGCGTCGCGCAGTTGCTCTTGGTCGTCAGAAAAATCGAAATCCATAGTGTGTTTCCTTCGGTGTCTGCGGCCAATTAGCCCAGCACAAATTGCGAGACGATATTGCGCTGCACTTCGTTGCTGCCACCGTAAATCGTGGTTTTACGCATATTGAAATAAGTCGATGCCAAGGGCGCGCAATGCGCATGCCCGACATGGTCACCCTGCCAGCCCGCTTCCATGGCCTCGCGGATCAAGGGCAGGGCGAAGGGCCCGGCCGCCAGCATCATCAGTTCGCTGTAGCGCTGCTGAATCTCGCTGCCGCGAATTTTTAGCAAACCCGCAATATCGAGCGACTGCTTACCGGCCTTTTCTGCAGACAGCACGCGCAGCACCATCATCTCCAGTGCCACGACATCGACTTCGAGCTTAGCGATTTCGTCCCGAAAGCGTATGTCCTCGTACACGCCTTCGGTTTTGGCGATACGTTTGAGGCGCTCGAGTTCGCGCTTGGCGCGGTTGACGTCCGCAATATTGGTACGCTCGTGGGCTAGAAGGTATTTGGCGTAACTCCAGCCCTTGTTTTCTTCGCCGATGAGGTTTTCCGCCGGCACTTGCACATTGTCAAAAAATACTTCGTTCACTTCAGCCGAGCCGTCCAACAGGATGATGGGACGCACGGTGACGCCGGGGGACTTCATGTCAATCAACAAAAAGCTAATGCCGTTTTGCGGTTTGCCTTCGGCGGCAGTGCGCACCAGGCAGAAAATCCATTCGCCGTACTGGCCCAAAGTGGTCCATGTTTTTTGGCCGTTGACAATGTAGTTTTCGCCCACCCGCTCGGCGCGGGTTTTGAGAGAGGCCAAGTCCGAACCTGACCCCGGTTCGCTATAGCCCTGGCTCCACCACACCTCGCCACTGGCGATCCCCGGTAAAAAGCGCTGTTGCTGCGCGGCATTGCCAAAAGCCATGATCACCGGTGCCACCATCACTGGCCCAAAGGGCACCACACGCGGGGCACCGGCCAAGGCGCATTCTTCTTCGAATAAATGTTTTTGGATCGCGTTCCAGCCTGGACCGCCAAATTCCTTGGACCAAGCGTGGCCTAGCCAGCCTTTTTTGCCCAGAATTTGACCCCAGCGCTGCATATCTTCCCGCGTCAGTTGCAGGGCGTTGTGGACCTTGTGTGCGATATCCTGCGGCAGGTGGGCGTGTACCCAGGCGCGTATCTCTTCGCGAAAACCCAGCTCTTCGGGGGTAAATGCCAAATCCATAAAGGCGTCTCCAGGTGGTCTATTGCTGCGGGCAAATGCCCATCAACCGGTTTTAGCACGGTCGTTCGTTTTTTTCTGTCAGTGTTGCGACATGGGCTTGCATAGCGCGGGTTTTTTTACGCGCACCGGCACATCGGATAATCACCGACCTATGCAATCCCTCGTGATTTTGATATCCGGCGGCGGCTCCAATATGGCCGCCCTGGTTCGCGCGGCGCAGCGGGAAGACTGGGCTGCGCGTTACGACGCGCATATTGCCGCAGTCATTAGCAACCGGGTCGACGCCTTGGGCTTGCGCTGGGCTCAGCAGCGAGGCATTGCCACCCAAACGATTGCCCACGCGGACTTTCCCGACCGCGCGTCATTTGACGCGGCATTGGCCCAGGCCATCGACTCCTACGCCGGTACTGGCAAGCCGCCTCTGGTCTTGCTAGCCGGCTTTATGCGCATCTTGACGCCGGCCTTTGTACAAATACATACCGGGCGTTTGGTCAATATCCATCCCTCGCTGCTGCCCGCGTTTACTGGTTTGCACACCCACGAACGGGCGATTGCCGCCGGTTGCAAATTTGCCGGTGCCACGGTGCACCGCGTCACCGAGGTGCTGGACGAGGGCGCCATCTTGGAGCAAGCGGTGGTGCCGGTACTGCCCGATGACGACGCGCAAAGCCTGGCGGCGCGCGTGCTGGCCACCGAACACCTGATTTACCCGCGCGCTGTGCGCAGGCTGTTGACAGCGGGGCTTAGCTAGCCAAGTCCAGTGCGCCCGCCGGCAAGTCGCCGATGCGGCTAAAGCGGCGCTGCCTCACTCCTTCCCACAGCACCATCTCGTCAAACATAGCCGCCGGACGCACCCACAGACCGTGTGCGCCGTATAGCGCGCGGTACAAAGTCATTGGCTCCAGGCTTTCGCTATGGCGTGTGGTCGCCAAGACCGCGTACATGCCGCCTTTGTAATGGCGGTAAAGGCCGGGCGGTGTCTGGATCAAAGGGGGGAGGTCTTCATCTTGCATGGGACAATGCGCTGCTTATGCATCCAAAAGCTTTATTAGACGCCTGCGCCGAATTGGTGCGGCTGACCCTACGATTTGAACATCCTGCCGACGCCACCGTGTCGCGGTTTTTCAGAGACCACAAAGGCCTGGGGCCGCGCGAACGCGCTACCATGGCTGAAACCGTTTACACCGTATTGCGTAAAAAGCTCTTGTTTGACCACTTTGCGCCTTCGGGCAGCGGCCCCAAAGAGCGGCGCCTGGCGATTTTGGGTTTTTACGGGCCGGGCGACTTTTTGCGCAGCGCGCTGACAGACCAGGAAAAAAATTGGTTGGATGCCTGCGAGAAAGTCAAGCCGGACGATTTGATGGAGCGCCACCGACATAACTTGCCTGAATGGCTGGTGCAACCCCTGAAAGACCAATTGGGAGGGGACTTCTGGCCCCTGGTGGAGCAAATGAACCAAGGCGCGGGCTTGGATTTGCGGGTTAACGACTTCAAGGCCAAGCGGGCCGATGTACAAAAAGTCTTGGCGGCTTCGGGAATTAAAGCCCTGCCGACGCCGTACTCGCCCTGGGGCTTGCGCATTGCGGGCAAACCCGCGCTCAATAAGCATGAGGCCTTTATGCGTGGCGACTTTGAAGTACAGGACGAAGGCTCTCAAATTTTGGCCATGCTGCTCGATGCCAAGCGCGGCGAGATGGTGGTGGATTTTTGCGCCGGGGCGGGGGGCAAGACCTTGGCCATAGGCGCCTGCATGCGCAGCACAGGGCGTCTGTATGCCTTTGACACCTCGGCGCACCGGCTGGACGCTTTCAAGCCGCGCATGGCGCGCAGTGGTTTATCCAACGTGCATCCGGCTGCGATTGCCCATGAGCGCGATGACCGGGTCAAGCGCTTGTCGGGCAAGATTGACCGTGTGCTGGTGGATGCGCCTTGCTCCGGCCTGGGTACGCTGCGCCGCAATCCGGACCTCAAATGGCGCCAGAGCCCGCAGTCGGTGCAGGAAATGGCGGTTTTACAGGCCGCTATTTTGCAAAGCGCGTCGCGCTTGTTAAAGGTGGGCGGTCGTTTGGTGTATGCCACCTGTAGCCTGTTGCCCCAGGAAAACGAAGACATTGCCCAGGCCTTTAGCGCTGCCAACCCGGGTTTTGAGGCTTTGGACGCGGCCACCATCCTTGCTGGCCTGAAGGTGGCCGACGCTGTAAGTTTGTGTGCCGGGGGGGCTGAAGGCGGTCAATACTTGCGCTTATGGCCCCAAAGACATGCGACCGATGGCTTTTTCGCGGCGGTTTGGCAGAAAAAAGAGTCCGTCAACGCGGGTTTAAATGCTTAATTTGCCCTATTTCTTGCTCGCGAACCCTTTTGCAGCGACAAACCAGCCTCATCTTTTTACAATAGCGTGTTTGCCTAGGGGGCTGATAGGGCCGTGTACCATGCATGCACGGCCTCACTTAATGAAAGATGCAGATCCATGTTTTTGACCGATTCGGCAATGTTCAACGCCATTCTTGAGTGGCTAGGCCATGGCAGCTGGCATCTGGCCTGGTGGCAAATTGTTTTATTCACCTTGGCGCTGACCCACATCACCATGATCAGTGTGACCGTGTTTTTGCATCGCCATCAGGCGCACCGCGCCTTAGACCTGCACCCCACAGTAGCCCATTTTTTCCGTTTGTGGTTGTGGTTGACGACTGGCCAGGTCACCAAAGAGTGGGCGGCGATACACCGAAAGCACCATGCTAAGTGCGAGCAAGCCGATGATCCACACAGCCCGCAGGTTTACGGCATCCGCAAAGTCTTGTTCCAAGGCGCGGAGCTATACCGGGCCGAGTCCAAGAACAAAGAAACCATGGCGCGCTACGGTCACGGCACCCCGGACGACTGGATTGAACGCAATCTCTACACCCGTTTCTCCTGGCAGGGCGTGGGCTTGATGATGATTATTGACCTTTCGCTGTTCGGCGCCCTGGGTCTCACGGTGTGGGCGGTGCAAATGGCTTGGACGCCGATTACGGCTGCGGGCATCATCAATGGCGCTGCGCACTTCTGGGGCTATCGCAACTTCGAGTCCCCCGACGCCAGCACCAATATCTCTCCCTGGGGCATCCTCATTGCCGGCGAGGAACTGCATAACAACCACCATACCTACCCCACCTCGGCCAAGCTCTCGGTCAAGCCTTATGAGTTTGATATTGGCTGGATGTATATCTCGATATTGCAGTTCGCCGGTTTGGCGCATGTGAAAAAAACACCGCCCAAAGCCGCTTATGGCGATGTGCGCCCGGTGGCGGATGAAAAGACCTTAGAAGCGCTGATTGCCAACCGCTATGAAATCATGGCAGGCTTTGCCAAGCAAATGAAGGCCACCGTGCGCCAGGAATTGGCAGCCATGAAAGCCCGCAGCGCGGACACGGCGGCTATCAAAGCGGCCAAATTGTGGGCGCACCGTTATGCCGAAAATATCCCAGCAGCGGCGATCCCGCAGTTGGCGCTGGCCCGTGCTGCCTCTCCGGCGCTGGACAAAATGGTCACCATGCGCGAGGAATTGCGTCAGATGTGGCTCAACACCGCCGTGTCCCGCGAGCAACTCACCTCCGATCTAGCCGCCTGGTGCCACCGGGCCGAGGACAGCGGTATCGCCACCTTGCGCGAATTCTCCTTCAAATTGCGTTCCACGCAACTGGCCTAGGTGCGGCGTTCGGGCGCCTTGGGCGCCTGCTTTGCCCTACGGGATCTGTCTGCGAAGCCCTCCCTAGACGCAAAAAAGCCCGCGATAGCGGGCTATTTCTTTAGTGCCAGATGGAATATTTACTTCAATTTGGTTTCTTTGTAGTCCACATGCTTGCGTGCTTTGGGATCAAATTTCTTGATCAGTATTTTCTCGGGCATGGTTTTCTTGTTTTTGGTGGTCGTATAAAAGTGACCGGTGCCCGCTGTGGATTCGAGCTTGATATTTTCGCGTCCGCCTTTGCTTGCCATGGTGTTGCTCCTTATGCTTGGCCGCGTGCGCGCAGGTCTGCGAGCACGGCGTCAATGCCGTTTTTGTCGATCAGGCGCAGGCCGGCGTTTGAAATACGCAGACGCACCCAGCGGTTTTCAGATTCAACCCAGAAACGGCGGTACTGCAGATTGGGCAGAAAACGGCGCTTGGTTTTGTTGTTGGCGTGGGAAACATTGTTTCCGACCATGGGGCCTTTGCCCGTGACTTCACATACGCGTGCCATGAGGACACTCCGATACTTTGAAACGATCCGGCTGTGCCTGACAAGTCAGCGCAACCAAACCTCACCTCGCCAAAATCCGGTTGGCGGTAACCCGTTGCTAACAAGCGACCTGCTGGTGAGGCAGCGTTAGTAGCAAAGCCGCTGATTATAGCTAGGTAGAAAATCAGGCGACTGATTCCTGGTGCAGGCGACCAATTCGCATCGGCCGCAAAGCTGCCCCGCGGGGCAGCGCTACCTACAATGCATCCATGTTTGTTCACCTGCGCCTACACACCGAATTTTCCGTCGTGGACGGAACCACCCGGGTTGATGAGGTGGCGCAATTGGCTGCTGCCGACAGTCAACCGGCGCTGGCTATCGCAGACTTCAATAATCTCTTTGCCACCGTCAAGTTTTTTCGGGCCTGCCGCGGTGTGGGTGTCAAGCCGCTGATCGGGGCGGAAGTGCTCGTGGAGGGTTTTGCAGCTGATGCGTCCTTGAACTCGCGCATGGTGCTGCTGGTGCAAAACGCCCAAGGCTATTTAAATCTCTCCGAATTATTGGCGCGTGGCTACACACAAAACACCGGTAAATCACAAGTGCTGCTGCGTAAAGCATGGTTGCAGGAA
The DNA here is from genome assembly GCA_945865425.1 of Comamonas sp. lk. Classification (GTDB taxonomy): domain Bacteria; phylum Pseudomonadota; class Gammaproteobacteria; order Burkholderiales; family Burkholderiaceae_C; genus Allorhodoferax. The sequence continues at coordinate 8,115 of CAMBFN010000014.1, forward strand.
CTCAACGCCGGCTTGATCTGTCTGTGCGGCGCTCAGGCCGGCCCGGTGGGCCAGGCGCTGATGCAGGGCGACCCAGTGCGCGCCCATGACTGCGCTTTGCAGCTTTCCAGCCTGTTTCCACACCGTTTTTACCTGGAGCTACAGCGTGTTGGCCGCCCGCAGGACGAGACCCATGTGCTGGCCGCCGTACAACTGGCTGCGCGCATGCATTTGCCGGTGGTAGCCACGCATCCGGTGCAGTTCGCCCATGCCGACGACTTTGAAGCGCACGAAGCCCGTGTGTGTATTTCCGATGGAGAGTTGCTCAGCAATCCGCGCCGGGTCCGTCGCTTTACACGCGAACAGTATTTCAAGTCCAGCGACCAAATGCAGGCATTGTTCGCTGACATACCCTCAGCGCTTGCCAACACGCTGGAAATCGCCAAGCGCTGCAATTTAAGTCTGGTGCTGGGCAAGCCGCAATTGCCCGATTTCCCCACGCCCCTGGTGGACGGTGTGCGCATAAGCCCCGAAGAATACTTTCGCCATACGTCGCACGCCGGTTTGCAAGAGCGAATGCAGCACCTGTATCCGGATGAGACCCAGCGGGCCCAGGAGATGCCGCGCTACCAAGAGCGCCTGGAGTTTGAGCTGCAAACCATTATCAAAATGGGCTTCCCGGGTTATTTTTTGATTGTGGGCGACTTTATCAATTGGGCCAAGAACAATGGCTGCCCGGTGGGGCCGGGGCGCGGTTCGGGCGCCGGTTCGCTGGTGGCTTATTCACTCAAAATTACCGACCTGGACCCGCTGCGCTACAACTTGCTGTTCGAACGCTTCCTCAATCCTGAGCGGGTTTCCATGCCCGACTTTGACATTGACTTTTGCCAGACTAACCGCGATCGCGTCATTGATTACGTCAAAGAAAAATACGGCAAAGCGGCGGTCAGCCAAATCGTGACCTTCGGCACCATGGCCGCGCGCGCCGCCATTCGCGATGTGGGGCGTGTACTGGACCTGGGCTATAACTTTTGCGATGGCATTAGCAAACTCATTCCAAACAAGCCTGGCACCTCGGTCACGCTGCAATTACCGCCGCCCGCTGCTGATCGCAAAAAAGACGACAAAACCGTGTACGCCAGTGAAGCCGAGCCCCTGCTCGCGCAGCGCGAAGCGCAGGAAGAGGACGTCAAGACACTGTTGGAACTGGCGCGCAAGCTCGAAGGCTTGACGCGCAACGTCGGCATGCACGCCGGCGGCGTGCTGATAGCGCCGGGCAAACTCACCGATTTTTGCCCGCTCTATCAGCAGCCGGGCAGCGAGTCGGCGGTGAGCCAGTTCGATAAAGACGATGTCGAGGCCATTGGCCTGGTGAAGTTTGACTTTTTGGGCCTGGCCACGCTCACGATTTTGGAGATTGCGCGCGACCTCATCCGGACCCGCCACCGAGGCCAGGAGCAGTTCAATTACGAAGACCTGCCACTTGATGACGAGGCGGTGTACCGTCTGTTTTCCGCCGGGCAGACCGAAGCGGTATTCCAGTTTGAAAGCCGTGGCATGCAGGGCATGCTCCGCGACGCCAAGCCCACTCGCCTGGAAGACCTGATTGCGCTCAACGCCTTGTACCGCCCCGGCCCGATGGACTTGATACCCAGCTTTGTGGCGCGCAAGCATGGGCGTGAGGAAGTGCAGTACCCGCATCCGCTGGTGGCCGAGATGCTGTCTGAGACCTACGGCATCATGGTGTACCAGGAACAGGTGATGCAGACCGCGCAGATTCTGGGCGGCTACTCGCTGGGCGGCGCCGATATGTTGCGCCGAGCCATGGGCAAGAAAAAAGCCGAGGAAATGGCGGAGCACCGGGCCATCTTTCGCACCGGTGCGGCAAAAAACCAAATCAGCGAGGACAAAGCGGACGAAATTTTTGACTTGATGGAGCGTTTTGCCGGCTACGGTTTCAACAAATCGCATGCGGCAGCCTATTCGCTGCTGGCTTATCACACGGCCTGGATCAAGGTGCACTACGCCGCCGAGTTTTTCTGTGCCAATATGACGGTGGAGATGGACAACACCGACAAGCTCAAACTTTTGTTTGAAGACGCCGAACGCCTGGCTATCCAGTTTGAGCCGCCCAATATCAACCGTGGCGTACATCGCTTTGAGCCTATCTCCAATCGCGAAATCCGTTATGGCTTAGGTGCCATTAAAGGCACGGGTCAGCAGGCCATTGAGGCGATTGTGGCAGCGCGCGAGGGGCATGGCCCCACGACGGAGCCCGGCCCGTTTACCAGCCTGTTTGATTTTTGCCGCCGCGTCGAGCGCAGCCGTATCAACAAGCGCTGCGTTGAGGCGCTGATCAAAGCCGGTGCATTTGATACCTTGGAACTCAACCGCGCCTGCTTGCTGGCCTCGGTAGACCGGGCTTTCGAATTTTCAGCGGCGGCCATGGCCAATGTGCACCAGGTCGGGCTGTTTGACATGGGCGACGGCGACGATCATGGTTCCAGCACCCAAGAGCCGGAACTGGTGGCCGCCTTGCCCTGGGGCGTGAAAGAGCGGCTCACCCAAGAAAAAACCGCTGTCGGCTTTTATTTGTCCGGCCATTTGTTTGACGAAGTGGCGCAGGAAGTACGGCGTTTTGCCAAGCGCCCGATTGAAGAATTGCTGGAAACCCGCGAGCCGCAATTGCTGGCGGGTATCGTCACCGACATGCGCATCATCAACGGCCAGCGGGGCAAACTGGCCCTGTTCAAACTGGATGACAAATCGGGCGCCATCGAGGCGCGTGCCGAAGAAGCGCTGATCAACGCGCACAAGCACTGGTTCAAGGAAGACGCGCTGGTCATCGCCATGGGCAAAGTGCAGGCCGATCGCTTCTCCGGCGGCATGCAATTGACGATTACCCAGATGTGGGACCTGGAGCAGGCGCGTTGCCGTTTCGGGCGCTATCTGCGCGTGGCAGTGAAGGCCGATGGGCGCGCACCTGACGTGGCGCAGTTGCTGCGCGAGTTTCCTGCCAAGCGCGAAATGAGCGAGCAGGGCGAATTGGTACGCGGCCTGGCAGTGCGTTTTGTGCTGGAATGCCCGCCAGACAGCGGTCCGCAGGACCTGCCTGCAGAAGGCGCCTGCGCCGAGCTGCAACTGGGCGAGGCTGCCCGCTTTTACCCCAGTGATGCCGCGCTGGCCCGCTGGCGCGCCCATGCCGACCAGGGGCGTGCGGTCGTGGCCTACGAATAAGGGCAGCGCGCCCTGGCTTGAGGTGGCATCAGTCGCGCGGGCGCAGGCTGATAGTCATAGGCGAGGGTACCCGCCCGTCCTCGTCAAAAGGCAGTTTTTCGGTTTTCAAAATCGCGCTAAGCGCCGCATCGTCCCAGTAAGCGTCGCCGCTACGTTTGCGGATTTTGGCACTCATGATTTTGCCGCTGGCATCGGTATAGACATCGTATTCCGCTGTCAGGCTGGCACTCAATTCCTTGATGGATGCAATATTGGGCCGAATCGCAGCCACCACCTTGGCGCCGTATTTGGCGCTGGGGCCGGCGCTTTGGGCGGCAGTTCCAGTCGAACTGGCACTTGCACTGCCGGCGGCCGCACCCGCGAGTTTGAGGGCGCGTTCACGCGCGTCCTTGCGCAAATTCTCGCTTTGCGCCTGCTCTTCGCGCAGACGATCGGCTTCCTGCTGCTTGGCGATCTCCTGGTCTTTCAGGCGCTTTTTTTCGGCGACTTTGGCCGCTTCAATTTCTTTGAGGCGCTTGGCATCTTGCGCCTTGGCCGCGTCAAGCTCCTTACGCTTCTTGGATTCCTCGGCTTTTTGCTTCTCCGCTTTCAGTGTTTCCTCTTTACGCTGCTCCAGTTCGCGCTTTTCAGTCTGGCGGCGCTCTTGCTGCTTCTTTTTTTCCTGTGCTTTGCGCTCGGCGGTGGCAATGTCTGCGTCCAGCGTGGGGCTGGGTGGTGGCGCGGTGCGTGCAGGTTCGGGTGTCGGGATAGGCGGCGCGACGATGCTTTCCACTTCCGGCGCCGGCAGTTCAGGCGCTGGTGCGGGCGGAGCGGCTTCCATCGGCAAGGGTGCCCACAGTTCGGCACTGAAGGTGGCGCTTGGCGTTTGCAAGTGCCAGGGCACGGCATAGGTCAGGGCTAGCACCAGCAAGCCATGCGCAATAAGCGCGAGCACCAAGGCCCGGCCCGAATCCGGAGCTGGCGGTGGCAAAAAATCGCTGTGTGCCGGGGCCGTGGCCATGCTGTTCAGGGTGCCAGTTGCACCGACAAGCCGATACGCGCAATGCCTGCACGCTGCAAGGTATCCATGACCTTGACTACCCGCTCATACTGCACGCTTTTGTCCGCGCTGATCACCACAGCGCTCGTATTGGGCGGATGGGCTGCTTGGGCTTTGCGTACCGCGCTGGCCAGGTTCTCTAGGGTGACGGCACTGGCAGCACCCTGGCCTTTGATTTCCAGGGTGTTGTCTTTGCCCACGATGATCTGAATCACCACATCCGGTTGCTTAGCCGCGCTGCCAACACTGGGTAGGTCCACCACGCTAGGTGAAATCAGGGGCGCAGTCACCATAAAGATGATCAAAAGCACCAGCATCACATCGATGAAGGGCACCATATTGGGTTCGCTGATAGTGCGTCTGCCGCGACCCCGAGAACTGACTGCGGGCATGGGCTACTCCTGTCCGATGTGCAATAGCAGCATCATGGGTTTAACGCGGCGCGCTGGTGGTGGCCTGAGCGCTGACATTGCGCTGCAGGATGTTGGAAAACTCTTCAATAAAAGTTTCGTGGCTGATGGCGATACGGTCCAGATCGCGCGCAAAGCGGTTATAGGCAATGACCGCTGGTATGGCGGCAAACAAACCGATCGCCGTGGCCACCAGCGCCTCGGCAATACCCGGCGCCACGGTCGCCAACGTCACTTGCTGCAAAGCCGCCAGGCCAGTAAAGGCATGCATGATGCCCCAAACCGTACCGAATAGGCCCACATAAGGCGATACAGATCCCACCGAGGCCAGGAAGGATAAATTGCTTTCTACCTCGTCCATCTCGCGTTGGAAGCTGGCGCGCATGGCGCGGCGGGCGCCGTCCATCAAAGTGGCCACGTCATTCACACGGCGTTCGCGCAATTTTTGAAATTCGCGCATGCCGCTGGCAAAGATGCGCTCCATAGGCCCGGAATTGACGCCTTTGCTGGCTGCCGTGGTGTAGAGCTCGTTGAGGCTGGAGCCAGACCAAAATTCGCGCTCAAAAACTTCATTGAGCGATTTGACGCGCTGCAGGGCAAATATTTTTCGGAAGATGGCCGACCAACTGGCAATGGATACCAGCATCAATAAAAGCATCACCAATTGCACCACCCAGCTGGCATGCAAAACGAGTTGAAGAATATCGAGGTCCTGATTCATAGAAAGGCCTTGTAGGTGAAAAACGCCTGCGGCACAGGCCGCATTATCCGGCCAGCATGGCCCGCAGCCGTTCAATAGCGGTATGCAATTGTTCCATGGAACTGGCGGTAGAAAAACGCACAAATTGCGCGCCGTGGGCAGGGCCGAAATCGCGCCCCGGCGTGATGGCGACATGGGCGCGATCCATCACGGCAAAAGAAAAATCCCAGCTGTCTTTGATACCTAAGCGCGCACAAGCATCGGTGCAATCGGCCCAAGCGTAAAAAGCGCCGTCAGGCATTACCGGTACGCTCAGCCCCAGCGCATTGAGCGCCGGGACAAAGTAATCGCGCCGCTGTGCAAAGGCCTGGCGGCGGCTTTCATACAACGCGATGCTCTCATCTTCAAAGCAGGCCAGCGCAGCGTGCTGGGCAATCGTACTCGGGCAGATAAACAGGTTTTGCGCCAGCCGCTCTATCACGGGCACCAGCGCCGGGGGCAGCACCATCCAGCCCAGGCGCCAGCCGGTCATATTGAAGTATTTGCTAAAGCTGTTAATGCTGATCACCGACTCATCTAAGGTCAGCGCGCTAACACCGAAATGCGCGTCATAGCTCAGCGGCAGGTAAATTTCATCGACCAGGGTGATGCCGCCGCGCGAGTGCACCAGTTGGTGGATACGAGACATCTCAGCCGGGTCGATAGAGCTGCCTGTGGGGTTGGAGGGCGAGGCCAGCAACACGCCGCGGGTTTTCGGGCCCCAGGCTTGTTGTACTTGATCGGCGCTGAGTTGAAAGCGCTGCGCAGCAGTGGTCGGCAACAAGATGGCGCGCGCATCGGCCGCGCTGACGAAATGCCGGTTACAGGGGTAGCTGGGGTCGGGCATCAGCACTTCGTCTCCGGCATCGAGCAGCGCCAGGCAGGCCATTTGCAAGGCCGCCGATGCGCCAGCGGTGACGACGATGCGGCTTGCCGCAATATTCAAGCCGAAGCGCTGGAGGTACCAGTGGCTGATGCGTTCACGCAGCGCGGGCAATCCGGTGGCTTGGGTGTACTGGCTCAGGCCGGCGCGGATAGCGCGCTGCGCAGCCTCTTGCACCAAGGGTGGCGCGGTGAAGTCGGGCTCTCCGATGTTGAGAAACACCATGGGTCGCGCACTGTCTTGCACCTGCTGCGCCAGCGCGGAGGCGGCCTTGGCCACTTCCATGACATAAAAAGGTTCAATGGCCTGGGCGCGACGGGAAATTTGCATGGACGGGGAGAGCTCAGGCGCTGTGGCGCGCTGCGCGGTCGGCCTGCACTTCGAGGGTGCGCAACTCGGGCGCCAGGCCATTGAGCACCGCATTGACGTATTTATGGCCATCGGTACCGCCAAATTCCTTGGCCAGCTCCACGCATTCATTGAGCACCACGCGCCAGGGCACATCTGGGCAGTGCTGCATTTCATAAACGCCGATCCATAGCACCACCCGCTCGATCGGCGAGATCTCGTGGAGCGGCCGATCCAAGCGGGTGCTAATCAGTTGGTCGGCCTGGGATGCTTGCGCGATGCAGCCATGCAGCAAGGCGTCGAAATGCAGCGCATCGGCCTTGGAAAAGCCAGACAGGTCGCGGGTGAACACATCAATATCAGCGGGCTGATTTTTACCCACCAGGCTTTGGTACAGGCCTTGCACGGCAAACTCGCGTGCCCGACTGCGCTTGTTTTTAGTGGCGGTTTTACGCACGCCAGTGCTACCCAGTTTGGTTTGCGCGTCCTGTGCTGGCTCCGGAGTGTGGGTGTCGGCCATCAAATTTTTTCCAGCAAATTGGCCATTTCAATGGCTACGCGTGCCGCGTCGCTGCCTTTGACCGATTGGCGCGCAATGGCTTGGCTTTGGTTTTCAGTTGTGAGTATGGCGTTGGCAATAGGAATTTGAAAATCCAGTGCAATGCGCGTCACCCCGGCGCTCGATTCATTGGCTACTAACTCAAAGTGGTAGGTCTCACCGCGGATGATGCAGCCGATGGCGATCAAGGCATCAAACCTGGACGTCTCGGCAAGGGCTTGTAAGGCGACCGGTACTTCCAGGGCGCCAGGGACGCTGACCTGGTGGATGTCGCGCTCGGCCACGCCCAGCGCCAATAACTCCTGCCTGCAGGCGCTGCTCAGTGCATTCGTCACTTCCTGGTTAAAGCGTGCTTGCACAATGCCGATGCGCAGGTTTTTGCCTTGCAAACGCTGGTCTTGGTTATCGATATTGCCTTTGTCAGCACCAAACATGGGTTTCTTTCTGGTTCAAAAAAATCAGGGGGCAGGAGCGTTCAAGTAGCCCACGGTTTCCAGGCCATAGCCGGCCATGCTGGGCATGCGGCGCGGGCTGCCCATGAGGCGCATTTTTTTTACGCCGCACAAGCGCAGTATCTGGGCGCCGATGCCATAGGTACGTAAATCCATGCGGCCCCGCTCGGGCGCTTGGGCGGGGCGGGCGGTGCCTTCAAACTGGGCCAGCAACTGCTCGCCGGTTTCTCCACAATTGAGTAGCACTAGGACGCCTTTGCCCTCGTGCGCCAAAAATGCCAGGCTGGCGTCCAGACTCCAGGAATGCAAGGTGCGCCCGGCTTCCAGGGCATCGAGTACCGAAAGCGGCTCATGTACACGCACGGCAACGGCTTCGCTTGCATCCCATTGTCCCTGCACCAGTGCCAAATGCACACCATGGCCGGTGGAGTCTTGAAAAGCATGCGCCTGGAAACTGCCAAAGGCAGTTTGTAATTGTCTGCTGGCCTTGCGCTCAACCAGCGACTCCACGCGGCTGCGGTGGGCGATCAGGTCGGCAATGGTGCCGATTTTTAGGCCATGCTCGGCGGCAAACAACTGCAAGTCCGGCAGCCGCGCCATGGTGCCGTCGTCCTTCATGATTTCGCAAATCACAGATGCGGGTGTGCAGCCGGCCATAGCGGCCAAATCGCAACCGGCTTCGGTGTGGCCTGCACGCATCAGCACACCGCCATCGACCGCTTGCAGCGGAAAAATATGGCCTGGCTGCACCAGGTCTTGCGGCATTGCATTTTTGGCCACCGCAGCGCGTACGGTACAGGCGCGGTCGGCGGCCGATATGCCGGTGCTCACTCCTTCTGCAGCTTCAATCGAAACGGTAAATGCAGTGGCGTGTTTGGTGCCATTACGCACTGCCATGGGCGGTAGTTGCAGGCGCTCGCAATGGGCGCGTGTCAGGGTCAGGCAAATGAGGCCACGCCCAAAGCGCGCCATGAAATTAATCGCCTCGGCACTCACATGGTCTGCCGCTAACACCAAATCGCCTTCGTTTTCACGGTCTTCTTCGTCAATCAGGATGACGATTTTGCCCAAGCGCATGTCGACCACAATTTCTTGCACCGGTGAAATAGAAACGTGGGAGAGGTGGGAGGCGGTCATCAAATAGCTTTCGGATTGTCCAGCGTGTGCGGGCCTTGATGGAGGCGCTGCGAGGCGAGGGCTGATTATCGCTGCAAGCCGCTTTAGCCTTTAAGAATTAATCGTCGATGGACGCGCTCCAGCGTGCATCCAGGCCTTTTTGCAGGTCGCGCCGGTCACGCTTGGTAGGGCGCCCATGGCTCAGGGTATCAGCCGGTTCGGGGTGCAGACGACGGTGTTCTTGCATCTCCAGGCGCGCGCTGATACTGTCTGGGCTTTCTTCGTACAAGGCCTGCGCCACCGGCGCTGGGCCGCGCACCGAGCTCAGGCCCTTGACGGTGATGGTGCGCGGAATTTTGGCCTGCCACACCGTCAGGAGCTCGCCCACTCGCACTTCGCGCGAAGCTTTGATATTTTGCTTGGCGATTTGCACATGGCCTTTGTTGACCTCGTCGGTCGCCAGGGAGCGGGTTTTGAAAAAGCGCGCTGCCCACAGCCATTTGTCGATGCGCACACTGTCCATGGATGTGTCCTTTTGTATCGTTATCGTTTAGCGCAAAGCCTGTGCTGCGCCCAGGGGCTGCGCGTTCACCCAGGCATCAAATACGCGCACATCGACTTCGGTCTTCAGGCGTTCGTAGGCCTGCTGCGCCGGAGGGTAATGGCGGCGCAAAAAATTGAGCCACTGCTTAAGCCTTCCGGCTTGTTGGCGCGCCTCCAGGCGTGAGCGCACCAAGTGCCAGAAATGCCCCAAATGCGTTTGTACCCCCAACCAGTCCAAACCTGGCGCCTGTAGGCCGAGCTGCGCAGTGGCGGCGCAAATCTCCAGCGCCAGGCCCGGGTTGCTAACTATGCCGCGCCCCAGCATCAGCGTGTCGCAGCCCGATTCCAGGCGGCACTGCTTTGCATGCGAGGGGTTCCATATTTCGCCATTGGCAATCAGCGGTATGCGCACCCGTGCACGGATGTCGGCTATGCGGTGCCAGTAGGCTGGCGGGCGGTAGCCGTCGGCGCGGGTGCGCGCATGCACCACGATTTCACCGGCTCCACCCTCCTGCAAAGCCAGCGCGCATTCTTCGGCGCGGCTGTCGTCAGCAAAGCCCAGGCGCATTTTGGCCGATACCATTTGCTGCGCGGGCACCGCCGTACGGACGGCTTTGACGATCGCAAATAAAAGCGCAGGGTCTTGCAAAAGCGCGGCACCGCCGCCGTGCCGGTTTACCACTTTGGCCGGGCAACCGAAATTGAGGTCTACGCCGTCGGCGCCCATGCCCGCCACCCGTGCTGCGTTATCGGCCAAGCAGGCCGGGTCTGAGCCCAGCAATTGCGGGCGCACTGGCACGCCAGCGGCAGTGCGTCCGCCGTGCAGCAACTCGGGCACGACGCGGATAAAAACGCGCTCGGGTAGCAAGGGGTCGGTGACGCGGATGAACTCGGACACACAACGGTCAATGCCGCCCACGCGGGTCAGTACATCGCGCAATACAAAGTCGAGCAAGCCCTCCATCGGGGCCAGGATGATGGTCATCGCGCCCGGGCGCCCTTAGCGAGGCGAGCCCAGAGCCAAAGCGGCCTGGCGCGATTGTTCGAGGGCCTTGGCATCGGGCGGCATGTCCACGGGCCAGCCGCCCAGATGTTGGCGGGCCACCGCAGCCAGCGCGTCTATGCCTGGCGCGCCGTCGTTCATGCAAGTGATGTAGTGAAAGGCTTTGCCGCCCGCTTCCAAAAAGGCGTGGCGCGCTTCCATATTGATCTCTTCCAGCGTCTCTAGGCAGTCGCTGGTAAAGCCGGGGCAAATCACATCGACCCGCCCGACACCGGACTGCCCCATGGCGATCAGCGTAGGCTCGGTATAGGGCTCCAGCCATTTGGCCCGACCCAAGCGGCTTTGAAAGGTTACTTTGTACTGGTCTTTGCTAAGGACCAGGCCCTCGGCCAGCAGGCGCGCGGTTTTGAAGCATTCACAGTGGTAGTGGTCGCCTAAATGCAGGGTGCGTTCGGGCACGCCATGAAAACTCATTACCAGCACATCCGGGCGGCCATGTTCTTGCCAATAGGCCTCTACCCCGGCCTGCAAGGCGGCGATATAGGCGGGATGGTCGTGGTAATGGTTGATAAAGCGGAGCTCGGGAATAGCGCGTGTGCCGGCGGCCCATGCATAGACCGCGTCAAACAGACTGGCGGTGGTGGTCGCTGAATACTGGGGGTAGGCCGGTAGCAGCAGTACGCGGGTGACGCCTTCGGCCTTGAGCGCGTCGAGCTGCGAAGGGATGGACTGGCTGCCATAGCGCATGGCCCAGCGCACCCGCACGTGCAAGCCCAGCGCCTGTAAGCGTTGCTCTAGCAAGCCGGCTTGTTTTTCTGTCCAGATTTTGAGTGGCGAGCCCTCAGGTGTCCAGATGCTGGCGTATTTGGCCGCCGACTTGGCCGGGCGAAAGCGCAAAATAATCCCGTGCAATATCAGCAGCCAGACCAGACGGGGGATTTCTACCACGCGGTGGTCGCTTAAAAACTCGCCTAGGTAGCGGCGTACGGCGGACGCAGTAGGGGCGTCGGGGGTTCCCAAATTGCAATACAGCACCGCTGTGTGCGCGGCTTGCCCGTGGGAAAAAGGGGGTTCTTTTTGAAAAGGCATGCAGTATTCTCGCCCACCTATGCTTGACGCCACCAAAATCCGCGCTATCTCCTTGGACCTGGACGACACTTTGTGGCCAGTTTGGCCCACTATCGCCCGGGCTGAAATCCAGATGCAAGACTATTTGCACCCGCAGGCGCCGCTGACTGCCGCCTTGATGGCCGAGCCGCTGCAGCGCGCGCAATTGCGCGACGCGGTGATCCAAGCGCAAGCGGCCAGCGCCCACGATATGAGTGCGCTGCGCTTGGGCATGATTGAACTGGCATTGCAGCGTTGCGGCGAGTCCATTGCTTTGGCGCAAGAGGCGTTTGCGGTGTTTTACGCGGCACGTCAGCAGGTAGATTTGTATGCCGATTGCGCCGGGGCACTGGCCCGCTTGGCGGGGCGTTTTCCGCTTTTGGCACTGACCAATGGAAATGCCGACGTCCATTTGGTGGGCATTGGGCATTTGTTTGTGGGCAGTGTGGGCGCGCACACCGTGGGACTGCCCAAGCCGCACAAAGCTATTTTTGATGCGGCCGCCAGCGCCCTGGGTTGCAGACCTGAGGAGGTGCTGCATGTCGGCGACGATGCGCTGTTGGATGTGCTGGCGGCGATGGACGCAGGCATGCAAAGTGTGTGGGTCAACCGCCAGGGCGCTAGCTGGCCGCATGAGCGGACCCCTCATTTGGCAGTGCCTAGCTTGGATGTTTTATGCCATGCGCTGGGGGTGTGAGGCGGCTCTCCGTCCTGTTTGCACGCCTAGGCCGCTAGTCCTTCCAGACAAAACCTTCGGTCTCACCCAAGGCCAGGGCCGCCATGATGCCGCTGCGCACTGCGCCTTCTAAGGTTGCAGGGTAGGGCTTATACAGGTAATCCCCGCAGGCCATTAGGCCGGGGGCGACCTGCTGAGGCGGGCGCACCATGCGGGCCGCGCAGGAGAAGGTGGCCTGTTTTTCCACCACGGTACGGATGGCGCTTAATTCTTTGCCATCGAGCCAGTCCTCTAGCTGTTCCTGCGCCTGGGCCAGTACCATGGATTCCAACTGCTCGTACTCACCTTGGGGGGCGCTGACCACCAGCGCTAGCAGGCCCGCCGGGCCGCCGAGTTGGCCCCGGTCAAACGCAAATTGCGCGGGTGCCAGCGGGCTGCTGCGCAGCGCCAGCATGGGGCGCGGTAAGACCAGCCCCGGCGCGTGCGCATAGACCGTGGCAATCGACTGGTATTTCATGGCTTTGGCCGGGCGCAGCCAGCGCTGTAAGTGCAAGCCCAGGTTTTTGGGTGCCAGCGGGAGATATTCGCTAAAGGCCTGCACCGCGTGCTGCGGGGCAGTGGCCCAGATCACGCGGTCAAAGGCTTGGCCGTCGATTTGCCATTGCCCACCGCTCCATTGAGGACAGGCCGCGCGCCGACCCAAGTGGACGCTGGCACCGTGGCGGCTAAGCCAAGCTGCCGCCGCCTGGGGAAACAAGGCGCTCAGGTCCACCGTGGGCAGGAGTAAATCCGAACCCTTAGCGCGCCAGGGTGTAAGGTCGGGCGCGGCGGCGTCGGACGGCTCCACCGGACCAGGGCTCTCCAATCCGGCAAGAGCCACCTTTTTTTTCTTACGCAGCTTGGCAAACAGGCTGTCGTGCAGCACGGTTAAAAAAACCTGTCCGCTGGCCAGTTGCGGTGGTGTGTTGAGGGCCGAGATGCACAAGGGGGCTATCAGGTCCTCCACCACCGCGCTGTGAATGCCCTGACAAAGCTCGGCGACACTGGTTTGGGCGCTGCACTGGAATCGGTTTTTCCGCCATAGCCGCAAGGCCCGTACCAAAGACCTTTTGTCGCTCATATTCCAACCGCGCGCCATCAGTAGTCCGGCCATCAAATTCCAAGGTTGCGGCCAATCGGGTAACTGCAAGCCGTCGCCATCGGCAAAGCGCAGGCCCAGGGGCAGGCGCAGCAAGGTCTGCGCCGGGTCCACGCCCACGGTGCGCATCAGATCCAGGGTTTCGCGGTAGGCACCAAGCAATATGTGCTGGCCGTTGTCCAGGGTGGCGGCGCTGCCATCGGCAAGCAGGCCGTCGGCACTGGCCGGTAGCGTGCGGGCCCGCCCGCCGAGCGATCGGCTGGCCTCAAGCACGGTGACGCGGTGCCCCGCTTGCACCGCGTGCACCGCTGCGGCCAGGCCGCTCCAACCGGCGCCCACCACGCAGACGTCGTGGTGCTTCATAGACGGCCCAGGGCCTGGACTTTCCAGGCCAGCCAGAATTTGTGGATGGGCGTTAATCGAACGCGACGCTCCAGCACCGGGAAGCCTTCGCGTTCGATTTGCTGCAGCAGGCATCGGTAAATGCTGGCCATCATCAGGCCGGGCTTTTGGTTGCGCCGGTCCTGTGGTGGCAGCAGACCCAGTGCCTGCTCATATAAGCCGTGGGCGCGTTCGGCCTGAAAGGCCATCAAGGCGCTAAAACGGGTCGATGGGACTCGTTTTAATACTTCGTGTGCTTTTACGTCAAAACGTTGTAACTCATTGACGGGTAAATAGATTCTTCCGCGTTGGGCGTCTTCGCCTACATCCCGAATGATGTTGGTCAGTTGCAGTGCCTGGCCCAGGGTATGGGCATAGACCGTGGTTTGCGCCTCGCTTTGGCCAAATATCCGCGCCGCCACTTCGCCTACGACACCGGCCACTAAATGGCAGTAGCGTTGCAGGTTCGGGAAGTCTAGGTAGCGGGTCTGTTCCAGATCCATCTGGCACCCACGAATGACGCTGTGCAAGTGCTCTTGGGTGATTGCGTAAATCGGAGCCAGGGGCATCAAGGCTTTCATCACCGGATGCGAGGGCTGGCCGCTGTAGGCTTTGGACACTTCGCTCAGCCACCACGCCAGTTTGGTAGCGGCGACGCCAGGGTCCACGGCATCATCGACCACATCATCTACTTCTCGGCAAAACGCATAAAAGGCCGTGATGGCCGCACGCTGTGGTGGCGGCAAAAACAAAAAGGCGTAGTAAAAGCTGCTGCCCGAGGCGGCCGCCTTTTCCTGTACATACTGGGCGGGAGTCATACCCTATTGTCGCCTGAGCGCAGCGGCACGGCCTTGGGCGGGCCCGCGCAAAGCCACCTGCTGTGCGGTAGCTTACATACACAGCGCGCGCCAGGCAATGTGCGGCGCGTCCCACCAGCGCAAGCGCGGGCGGGTGTGCAATACCGCGCCGCCCAGGGCTTCGATCTTGTCCAGCACACGCAAGCCCCCTTGAACCACCAGGCGCAGCTCCCAACCGGCGCGGCCCGGTATCCGGCGCACCAGGGCCTGGCCCTGGTCCATACGCGCTCTAGCATCGGCAGCGCACAGGCGCACTATGGCATTGGCGCTTGCCGACGCCTTGGGGGTGGGTAGCTGCGGTGGTGTGGTGGCCTGTTGTGTCCAAAGTCTGGCGTCAAAGCCGATGCTGGCGCAGGCATCGCCCGGAAAATAATTACGGCCCCTGGGTAAATCCCGGCTTGGGTCCTGCCAGAAGTTGATCAGTTGCAAGGCGGTGCAAATCGCGTCGCTGAGTTGCAGCGATCGCGCGTCTTGCACGCCATACAAATGCAGCAGCAACCGTCCCACTGGGTTGGCCGACTTGGTGCAATAGGCTAGCAGGGCCGCCATGTCGGGGTACTCCCCGCCGGTCTGCGTCATGTGCACATCGTGTTCAAAAGCGTCCAGCAGCGCGTGCAATAGATGCGCAGGCAGCGCAAATTCGGCGATCGCGCGGGCTAATGGGCCAAAGACCTGGGGCCAGCGATCGGCATCTGATGCTTGGGCGGGCATGAGACCTTGGCAGACTTGGTGCAATGCCCGCCGGTAAGCCGCCAGGTCGGCCAGCCTTTGTTCGGGGCTGGCCAGTCCTTCGTCCGCTAGATCGTCGGCGGTGCGAGCAAAGTGGTAGATCGCAGCAATCGGCGCCCGCAAATGCGGCGGGCAGAGCCAAGAGGCAACCGGGAAGTTCTCGTAGTGCTCAATGGGCGCTGGGTCGGGTCCGGCAGTGGAGGACATAGCCACCGATTGTGCCTTGGGCAGCAGCCAGCAGGCTGCCACTGGCGCGCCCGTGTGCCTGCGCGCAAGCCTCAACTGCCCCCAATTTGCAGACTTTTTGCTTGGCACCTAGGGTAAATCAGTATAATTTACTAACCAGTCAGTCATTAATAATCCATTGCGTATGCCTTTTCCAAAGGGCAAAGCGCTTTGCATGTGTTTTTCCCCACCCTGTGCAGCACTCAACACCATGAATCTCCCCCTTTCTTGGCCCGCCCGGCTTGTTTTATTGGTTTGCCTCCTATTGCAAGCTTGCTCCAAACCCCTACCAGCCGAGGAGCCGGTGCGGGCGGTGAAGGTTTTGACGGTTGGCTTGGACGCGATGCAGTCGGGTGCTGAATATGCGGGTGAGGTGCGCTCGCGCGTAGAGTCACGTTTGGGCTTTCGCGTGGGCGGCAAATTGCTGCGCCGCCCTGTAGAGATGGGACAGCACGTAAAAGCGGGAGAACTGCTGGCGCAACTGGACCCGCAGGACTTCAAACTCGCCGCCGATGGCGCCCGTGCGCAACTGGCTGCTGCCACCACCAACCGGGATTTGGCCTTGGCGGACTCCAAGCGCTACAAGGACTTGCGCGAGCAAAATTTCATTAGCGCTGCCGAATTAGAGCGGCGCGACACCGCCCTCAAAGCAGCCCAGGCGCAGGTGGACCAGGCGCAAGCGCAATTGGCTGCATTGGGTAACCAGACCGCTTACGCCAATTTGGTGGCGGATGTTGCCGGTGTGGTGACCTCGGTCGATGCCGAGCCGGGCCAGGTGCTGGCCGCTGGCACGCCGATCTTGCGCATTGCTCAGGATGGCGCGCGCGATGTCGTTTTTTCAGTGCCGGAGGACAAAGTTGGCAAGCTCAAAGTCGGCTCGCAAGTGCTGGTGCAGGCTTGGGCGCAGCAGAAAAGCGCGAGCGCCACCGTGCGCGAAGTGGCCGCTAGCGCCGATCCGGTCACGCGGACATTTACCGTAAAAGTTGGCTTAAGCGGCCCCGAAATCTGGCCCATTGGCTCTACCGTGACCGTTGCTCCCAAGGCGCTGGACCGCTCGGGCCCGTCGGTTATCAAACTGCCGACCAGTGCGCTGCAGCATGACGGCGAAAAAGCGGCGGTGTGGGTGCTTGAAAAAGCCACGATGACGGTGCGTCTGCAGCCCATTGCCATTACCACCGCCGACGGCAATGAAGTGGTTGTGTCCCAGGGCTTGGAGCCGGGAATGCAGGTGGTCAGCGTAGGTGCCCACGTCCTCAATCCGGGGCAAAAAGTGACGATTTACCATCCCAAGCAAGCTGCTGCGGCCGCAGCATCGTCCTCGGTTCCAGCGCGGTGAGCGGCCCTATGCGACAGGACACCCCCAAGCCCGGTTTCAATCTGTCCCGTTGGGCACTGGAGCATGCGGCGCTGACGCGCTATTTGATGCTGGTATTGATGCTGCTGGGCGCGGCGGCCTACTTCCAGTTGGGGCAGGATGAGGACCCGCCGTTCACCTTCCGAGTGATGGTCATTCGGGCTTTTTGGCCCGGCGCGACAGCGACCCAGATGGCCGAGCAGGTGACCGACAAAATTGAGCGCACTTTGCAAGAGGTGCCCGGCGCCGACAAGATCCGCAGCTATTCCAAGCCCGGCGAGACCACCATCTTTTTCCAACTTAAAGACTCCACGCGCCCTGGTGAGGTGCCCGATCTTTGGTATGCAGTACGTAAGAAGGTGGGTGATACGCGCAATTCCTTGCCCGCGGGCGTCAATGGGCCATTTTTCAACGATGAATTCGGCGACGTGTATGGCGTGATTTATGCGCTGCAGGCCGAAGGTTTTTCGCCTGCTGAAGTTAAAGAGCAGGCCGATTCGGTGCGCCAGCAATTGCTGCGCCTACCCGACGTCAACAAAGTAGATTTGTTCGGCGTGCAAGACGAGAAGTTGTATATCGAAATGTCCCAGCGCCGACTGTCGCAACTCGGGCTGGACATGAACCAGGTTTTGGCCCAGCTCGCACAGCAAAACGCCATGGAAGGCGCAGGCACTATGCAAACCCCGCTCGATGTGGTGCAGGTGCGCGTGAGCGGTGCGTTTCAGGCCGAGGAGCAATTGCGCGCTATGCCGATTCGCGGCAGCTCTGGCAACCAGTTGCGCCTGGGGGATATCGCAGAGATCAAGCGCGGCTATACCGACCCCGCCGGAGTCAAAGTGCGCTTTCAAGGCCAGCAGGTCATTGCCTTAGGCGTGTCTATGACCAAGGGCGGCGACATTATTGCCCTGGGTCAGGCCTTAAAGGCCGCCACCGCGCGCATTGGTGCGGCTTTGCCGGTGGGCATCAGCCTGGTGGAAGTGCAGGACCAACCGACGGCGGTCGCTAAATCGGTGAATGAATTTATTGGCGTGCTGATCGAGGCGATTGTGATCGTGTTGTTGGTCAGCTTTATTGCGCTGGGTTTGCACAAGCGCCCGGGCACACAGGCCTGGTACCGCCAGTATTACGTCGATGTGCGTCCCGGACTGGTGGTGGCGATCACCATACCGCTGGTGCTCTCGGTCACCTTTTTGGGCATGTATTACTGGGGTATCGGCTTGCACAAAATCTCTTTGGGCTCGCTCATCATTGCGCTGGGACTTTTGGTCGATGACGCCATCATTGCCGTGGAAATGATGGTGCGCAAAATCGAGGAGGGCTATGACAAGGTGCGTGCCGCCACCTTCGCCTACGAAATTACTGCCATGCCCATGTTGACCGGCACTTTGATTACCGCCGTTGGGTTTTTGCCCATCGGTATTGCGCGCTCCACCGTGGGGGAATACACCTTTGCCATTTTCGGGGTCACGGTGCTGGCTTTGCTGGTGAGTTGGCTGGTTTCTGTGTACTTCGTCCCCTACTTGGGCACGGTATTACTCAAGGCCAAAAGCAAGACGGAGCAAGCGCAACATGATGAGGTGTTCGATACCCCGTTTTACAACGGATTCAGGCGCACGGTGAACTGGTGTGTCGCGTATCGCTGGACCACGATTGGGGTGACGCTGCTGATATTTGCCTTGGGTATCTTTGGCATGGGCCGGGTGCAGCAGCAGTTTTTCCCGGACTCGAGCCGGCCCGAAGTCATGATGGATGTATGGTTTGCCGAGGGCACCTCGATTGCCGCCAATGAGGAAGTCAGCCGGCGCATCGAGGCACGTCTGATGCAAGAGAGCGGCGTAGTCAATGTAGCGACCTGGATCGGCTCGGGCGTGCCGCGTTTTTATTTGCCTTTGGATGCGATATTTCAGCAGTCTAATGTCTCGCAATTCATTGTGCTGCCCGTCGATTTGAAGCGGCGTGAAAGCCTGCGCATCCAGCTGCCAGCCCTAATGGCCCAGGAGTTTCCTGAGGTGCGGGCGCGCGTGAAAATTTTGCCTAACGGCCCGCCGGTGGCCTACCCGGTGCAGTTCCGCGTGATCGGGCCGGACGCCGGCCAGTTGCGGCTGCGTGCCAACGAAGTCAAAGCACAGATGCGGGCCAACCCCAATATGCGCGGCGTCAATGACAACTGGAACGAGCCGGTCAAGGTGATTCGGCTGGACGTGGACCAGGCCAAGGCCCGCGCCTTGGGGGTGAGCAGCCAGTCGATTGCCCAGGCGGC
>CAMBFN010000015.1 GCA_945865425.1 Comamonas sp. lk
AAGGAAGTGCCCAAAGCGGTCGTCAGGTTGATGCGCTGGACTTCGCCGCCACTCAAAGTGCGGCTTTGCCGGTCCAACGTAAGGTAGCCGATGCCCACATCGCACAGGTATTTCAGCCGGGTGCGGATTTCATCCAGCAGCAGCTTCAGAGTTTTGTTATCCGCCTCAGAGTGGGCACTTGGGCTGGTCACCTCTGACGCATTTGGGGCGAGCATTCCCGGCCCACGCGCTTCCAGGCCCACTTGCAAGCGGTCAAAAAACGCGCGCACACGGTCCAGCGGTAGCAGCATCACATCATGCAGGCACAAACCAGGCAGGGCTTGCAGCTGCGCTGCTGTCCATTGCACGCCCTGGGGTAGAAAGCGCTTGGTGGGCGCTAGTACCGCGTCCGCATCGGCTTGGCTACCCACGCGCCACAACAGGCTTTCGGTTTTCAGCCGGGCGCCTGCACAGACACCGCAGGGCGTGTAGCTGCGGTACTTGGACAGCAGCACCCGGATATGCATTTTGTAGGCCTTGCTTTCCAGGTATTCAAAAAACCGGTCCACACCAAACCAGTGCTGGTTCCATTTGCCATTCCAGTGCGGCGAGCCTTTGAGCAGCCATTGCTGCTGCGCGGCGCTCAGCTTGTACCAGGGTGTGTCACGTGGGATGCCCTCGGCCTCCGCATGGCGCATCAAATCATCCTGGCAGTCCTGCCAAGCTGGGGTTTGCATGGGTTTGACGGCGCCTGCGCGCAGGGTCAACTTATCGTTGGGAATCACCAAGCCATAGTCCACACCGACCACCCGCCCAAAGCCCCGGCAGGTCTCGCAAGCGCCCACCGCCGAGTTGAAGGAGAACATCGACGCGATCGGCTCTTGGTAGCGCACATCGCTTTGCGGGCAATGCAGCCCGGTGGAAAAAGACCATACTAAATCGGCGTCAGACCCCAATAAATCCGGTTTATCACTGTCCGCCGCCGGGTACACATGGACCCGCCCACTGCCGCGTTTGATGGCCAGCTCCAGGGCTTCGAGTACGCGTGCTTTGTCGGCACTTTCGATACGGAATCGGTCCGCCACCACGTCCAACACCCGGCGCTCGCCGGCGGACCGCTCGCCATGTACGCGGGTAAATCCACTGGCGCTGAGCCATTGGCTCACTTCCTCGGCACTGGTAGCTAGCGGCAGTTCGACTGGAAAGGTGACTACCAAGCGTGGATTACCGGCCTGCGCGGCGCGGCGCATTAACTCCGCATAGATGGACTCGGGGGTATCGTGTTGCACCGCTTGGGCGCTGACCCGATCAAACAAATGCCCTGCGCGGGAAAACAGCAGCTTGAGATGATCGTTCAGCTCGGTCATGGTGCCCACGGTGGAGCGGCTGGAGCGCACCGGGTTGGTCTGGTCAATGGCGATGGCCGGGGGAACGCCCTCCACCTTGTCCACCGCCGGCTTGTCCATGCGGTCCAAAAACTGGCGCGCATAGGCGGAAAAAGTTTCTACATAGCGCCGCTGCCCTTCGGCATACAGCGTGTCAAAAACCAAGCTAGATTTGCCTGAACCGCTGGGTCCTGTGACCACCGTCAATTCGCCAGTGCGAATATCCAGGTCCAGGTTTTTTAAATTATGTTGCCGCGCTCCGCGGATGCGGATGGTGCCCTCGGACATAGTGACGCGCTCCAAAGTAGGGGAGCAGCATTCTAGGCAGTGCGCGCCGCTTTAAGCCAGGCCGAGGCCATTTATGCGGCAGGCGGCAGCCTATTTCGCCTCGCTGGCCGTGGCAGCAGGCGCAGGCTTCTCAACTTCGGCTGCGACAGGCGCTTGCTCGCCATGCTTTTCGCCGCCCATATCAATATCGCCACCCTTGCTCAAAATATACAAAGCCAGGGCCGCGAACAGGGCAAAGCCCAGTACGATTTTCCACATCTTGTTTCTCCCAAAAAATAGGCCCTCAGTCTGAGGGCCCGTCCGGTGTCCCGGCACCATGCCGGAACGCCCAAACCAAAAAGCGATTGACGATCAGTCGTTGGCGTAAATATCTACGTCCTTGGTTTCCTTGATGAACAAGCCACCAATGACCACGGTAGCCCCCGCGATGATGATCGGGTACCACAAGCCGTTGTACATATTGCCTGTTTGGGCCACGATAGCAAACGCCGTGGTGGGCAGCAAGCCGCCGAACCAGCCGTTGCCAATGTGATAAGGCAGGCTCATCGAGGTGTAGCGGATACGCGTAGGGAACATTTCCACCAGCATCGCTGCGATGGGGCCGTACACCATGGTCACCAAAATCACCAGGTAGGTCAGGATGATGACCACCGAGACTTTGTCAAACTTAGCCATATCCGCTTTGGCGGGGTAACCAGCCGCTTTGAGTGCAGCCGACAGCTTCCCAGAGAAGGTGGCGTCCTTGGCGGTTTTTTCGCCACTCAAAGCTTTCAGGCTGGCGGTCGCTGCAGCAATTGCTTTGGGATCTTTAGGATCTGCAGCATTGAGCGTTTCTAGTTTGGCTTGCGCCGCCGCTTTGGCCGCCGCAATGTCTTCTGGTGTCACCACGGTCGTCACTTCGGTATCACCCACTTTGATGACCGCAGCTTGACCGGCCGGGGCAACAATATTGTCATAGCTCACCGAAGCTGAAGCCAGCTTTTGCTTGGCAATGTCGCAAGAGGAAGTGAACTTTTTGGTGCCGGTCGGGTTGAACTGAAAGGAACACTCAGCCGGATCCGCTGTCACGGTGACTTTGGCGACCGCCTGTGCGGCTGCCAGATCCGGGTTGGCGGCTTTGGTCAGCGCGGTGAACACCGGGAAGTAAGTCACCGCCGCCAAAAAGCAACCCGCCAAGATGATGGGCTTGCGGCCGATCTTGTCAGAGAGTGTGCCAAAAATGATGAAGAATGGCGTGCCGATGATCAAGGAGATGGCCACCATGATGTTGGCTGTCGGGCCGTCCACTTTCAGCGCCTGCGTCAGGAAGAACAGTGCATAGAACTGGCCTGAGTACCAGACCACTGCCTGGCCTGCGGTCAAACCGATCAAGGCCAAGATCACGATCTTTAGATTTTTCCACTCGCCAAAGGACTCGCTCAGGGGCGCTTTAGAAGTTTTGCCTTCGGCTTTCATTTTGGCAAATGCGGGTGATTCATTCATGCTCAAACGGATGTAGACCGAAACGGCCAACAGCAAAATGGACACGATGAAAGGCACGCGCCAGCCCCAATCGGCAAAGGCTTCTTCGCCGATGGCGGTACGGGTGCCCAGAATCACCATCAAGCTCAGGAACAAGCCCAGAGTCGCGGTGGTCTGAATCCACGAGGTGTAAGCACCGCGCTTGCCATGCGGCGCATGTTCGGCCACATACGTGGCTGCACCACCGTACTCACCACCAAGCGCCAGACCTTGCAGCAAGCGCAGCGCGATCAAGATGATCGGTGCTGCGGCGCCCCAGCTGGCGTAATTGGGCAGGATGCCGACCAAAAAGGTCGAAGCGCCCATGATCAAAATGGTCACTAAGAAGGTGTACTTGCGTCCGATCATGTCGCCCAGGCGGCCAAAGAAAATCGCGCCAAAGGGGCGTACGATAAATCCGGCAGCGAAAGCCAATAGCGCAAAAATAAAGGCGGAGCCTTCATCCAAGCCGCTGAAAAACTGTTTCGCGATGATGGCTGCTAAAGAGCCGTAAAGGTAAAAGTCGTACCATTCGAAAACCGTGCCCAGCGAGGAAGCGAAGATAACCTTCTTCTCTTCTGTGGACATCGGGCGAGCTTCTGCTGTAGCCATATGTGTCTCCAATCATTGAAAACTCCCGCGCCGGGAGCTGTCTGTATTCTTGGAGAAGGCACTGACCCTGCTCTTACGTGAAAATAACAAGGGCTTGCGTCAAACTTACCCCATACTGACCAACTAAGGTCAAACCCTTGCGTTGGCTTTCGCGATGCGGTAATTCACGCTTTGTTGCGCGTGATGCCTGAAGGCAAGTGTTTTGCAGCATCCCAAGCGGCTTCGCAAATGCAGGCGGGGTCTTCTAGATAAGCGCGCAGCATCGGCAAGGCATCCATGCCCCAAAACACCTTGTCATCAACCTGGTACGAAGGCACGCCGAATACGCCTTGCGACAAGGCGTGTGCCGTATGCGCGCTAAGCATTTGCTTCACTGCATCCGAACGTGGATCGCGTGCGGGTGCCAATTGTTCCGTGAGGGCCTCCAGACGTTGCGCATCGGCTGCGTCAGCACCGCCTTCCCAAACATGGCGGAATAGGGTTTCGCACACATAGCGGTTGGGGTAGCCATTGGCGTCAGTGGCCACAGCCAGGCGCAAAAGGCCTAATGGATTGAAAGGATGCGCTGCCGGTAAGTCAAGCACCGTGCCTTGGCGCTGCGCCAGCCATTGCGACTGACGGTACACCCATTCGCGCTTCATCGGCACTTCAGCCGGACCGAGGTTAGTGTTGTGCTTGAGCAGTCCGCCAAAAAGTACCGGCTGGTATTGCACCGCGTAGCTCAAGCCTTCCAAGGTGCGTGGCAGTTCCACAAATGCCAGATAGGCGTAGGGCGAAATAAAGTCCAGATAAAAACGGATGTGTTTCATGGTGCGGCTTCTAAGCGCTGAGCAATCTTGCCCCAGACCGCACGCTTTTCATCATCATCGCTGTTGGACCAGGCGCCGACTTCTTCTAAGGTACGCAAACAGCCGTAGCACAGGCTGCTGTCGGGGTCGATCTTGCACACCGATATGCACGGCGATGGCGGCGCATAGCGGGAGGCCAAGGCCTCGGGCACGCGCGCTGCCAGCAGCTCTTTGTACATGCGCACCGGGTCGCGTCTGCGTGCAGCGCGGTCTGGTCGTGCAGGGCGGCTTGGGTTGATCATGCTGCTGCTCCACGCCGTGTCAGCAGGGCACGCGCTGCGCGCGAGCCGCTGGGTCTTTGCAAGTAGTCGCTGATGAACACACCGGCATCGATCAGCAAGTCCAGATCGATGCCGGTGTCTATGCCCATGCCGTGCAACATATAAACCACGTCTTCGGTCGCCACATTACCGGTTGCGCCTTTGGCAAAAGGGCAACCGCCCAGGCCAGCCACCGAGGCGTCAAACTGGTACACCCCCATTCCCATCGCGGCCAGGGTATTGGACAGCGCCTGGCCATAGGTGTCATGAAAATGGCCAGACACATCGGCCAAGACAAAGTGCTGCAAAGTCGCTTCAAACGCAGCCTGCACCTTGCGCGGTGTGCCCACACCAATCGTGTCGGCGACACCGATGTGCTGCACACCAATGCCGCGCATCAGGCCCGCCAGAGTACGCACGCGCTGTGGGGCAATTTCGCCTTCATAGGGACAACCCACGGTACAAGACATGGCGCCACGCACGCGTATGCCAGCTGCCAGCGCGGCCTGTACCACCGGGGCAAAGCGGTCTATGCTTTCGGCAATAGAGCAATTGATATTTCTGCGGCTGAAGGCCTCGCTGGCGGCCGCAAAGACCACGATTTCATCGGGCTGTGAGGCCAGCGCGGCTTCAAAGCCTTGCAAATTGGGCGTCAGCACCGAATAGCAAACGCCGCTTTGGCGCTGCAAGCCGGCCATCACCTGCGCGTTATCGGCCATTTGGGGCACCCACTTTGGGCTGACAAAACTAGTCACCTCAATGCCACGTAAGCCCGCTGCCTGTAAGCGATGTACTAACTCGATCTTGACCTCAGCGGGCACCGGCTGCTTTTCGTTTTGCAGCCCGTCGCGCGGGCCGACGTCGATGAGTTGGACGGAAGAGGGGTAATGCATGGGGCAATGGGGTAGGCGTTGATTATCCCGCGAGTGGCAAAGCTATGCGACTTGGCAGGTCATAGCGGCTAGTGCGGTCCGCGCGGCAAGCGCGCTCAATACCCCCGCGCCCGGTCCACCACGCCTTCAATCGGCTCGCCCTTTTGCAGCGCCGCAATTTTGGCCACGATTTGTTGCACGGTGTCTTGCAGCATGGTGCGCCCGGCAATATGGGGCGTGACCGTCACACGCGGATGGCGCCAAAACGGGTGCTCCGTAGGTAGCGGCTCAACGCGAAATACGTCCAAGGTGGCGCCCGCCATCTGTCCGCTGTCCAGCAGCGCGAGCAAGTCTTCGTCTACCACATGCCGACCGCGCGCGATATTGATCAGGTAGGCGCCGGACCGCAATTGGGACAAGTTGGCCCTGTTCATAAGGTTTTCGGTCTGTGGCGTCAAAGGCAGCAGGTTCACCAGCACGCGCGTGCCCGCCAGAAAATCTGCAAGCTGCGCGTGCCCGTGCAGACAGCGCATGCCGTCCACATGCCGCTCTGTACGGCTCCAGCCCAGCACCGGAAATCCAAAGTGCTGTACCGCGCGCGCTACCTGTTCGCCCAAGACGCCCAGGCCCAAAATACCAACCGGGAAATCGGCTCGGTCCAGGACCGGCGGTTCCTGCCACAGGCCTTGCTGCGCCTGCACCTCAAAAAGCGCAAAGTCGCGCGTATGGCGTATCAGTGCATGGCACACGTACTCGGCCATTTGCACACCCATGCCGGCGTCATTCAAACGCACTATAGGCAAGTCAGGGCGTATTTCGCGTTGCAACAGAGCATCGACGCCGGCACCCATATTGAACACTGCTTGCAGCGCTGTCTGCTCGTCAAAGAACTGCTGGGGCGGCGCCCACACAATGGCGTAGTCAGCACGGGCTGCGCCGCTGTGCCAGACGTCGACCTGAGCCGGGGGCAAATGTTGCTGCAAAGCCGCCAGCCAGGGGGCGGGATCGGTTTGCGCGCAAAAACTGATACGCATGCCAAAAGTCCTTGTTTTGTTTTAAAAAAGTGCGCTCTACCTAGATCGGACGATTAGCCGGCCACTACCTTGGCCTGCATGCGCAGTAGTTCGGCGCCCTCGCTCACTTGGTCGCCTGGCGAAAACAGCAGTTCTTGCACGCAACCGTCAGCAGGCGCCATGATTTGGTGCTCCATCTTCATCGCCTCCATCACCGCCAGCGCCTGCCCCTGGCGCACCGTGTCGCCCGCTTTCACCGAGAAAGACAACAACTTACCCGGCATCGGAGCGGTCAGGCGCCCTGCCTCGACTGGAGCCACCGCAGCGTGCGCGAGGCGGTCTATGGCTTGTAACTGCCTTGCGCCTTGGGCGGTAAACACATGCACCTGCTTGCCTTGCAGGTACACGTGCACCGTATGCCTTTGCCCATTTAGCGTCACTTCCATGCCGCCCTCGGGCAAGCTGGCATAGGTAAATGCACTTTCTGGGCCTGCGCATTGCAAATGCAAAGCACCATGGCTGCCACGTGTCAGCACCGCGCTGCGCGCCTGGCCATCGGCCTCCAGGTCAAACATGCGGCGCATGGGTGCATGCGACTGCCAGGCGTCGGTCGCCCCCCAAGGGTCTTGCCAGACACCTTGCAGGGCGCTTGCCTCAAAGGCCTGGGTGTGCAACACCTGTGCAACCCAGGCGGCCACCGCCAAATCCAGGGCTACGGTTTCCTGATGGAAGAGCTGCGCCGCTTCGCGCGCAATCAGGCCGGTGTCCAAGCGCGCCTGGGCAAAGGAGTCACTGCGCACCACATGCCGCAAAAACTGCACATTGGTTTTCAGGCCGACGATATGCGTTTGCGCCAGCGCCGCGTCCATGCGCGCTAGGGCTTCCTGCCGGTCGACGCCATGGACGATGAGCTTAGCCACCATGGAGTCGTAAAACGGGCTGATGGTATCGCCCTGGCGCACGCCCGAATCCACGCGCACGGCGGCGCGCGTAAAGCTGCTGTGTGCCGGTAAACCATAGACGGCCATGCTGCCGGTGGCCGGCAAAAAATCTTGGTCCGGGTTCTCGGCGCAAATGCGTGCTTCGATGGCGTGCCCGCTGATGCGTAAGTCCGCTTGTTGCAAGGGCAGCGGCTCGCCGCTTGCCACCCGCAGTTGCCATTGCACCAGGTCCAGGCCGGTGATGGCTTCAGTGACGGGATGTTCCACCTGCAAACGCGTATTCATCTCCATAAAGAAGAACTGCATGGACTCTGGCTGGTCGTAGCCGCTTTGCTCGACTATGAACTCCACCGTGCCCGCACCCACATAGTTCACGGCGCGCGCTGCCGCCACGGCGGCCGCGCCCATGCGCTGGCGCAAGGCCTCGCTCATGCCGGGGGCGGGTGCTTCTTCCAGCACTTTTTGGTGCCGGCGCTGTACCGAGCAGTCGCGCTCAAACAAATAGACGCAATTGCCATGCGTATCGGCAAATATCTGAATCTCGATATGGCGCGGACGCTGCACATATTTTTCGACCAGAACCGCATCATTGCCAAAACTGTTTTTCGCTTCGCGCTGGCAGGACGCCAAAGCGCTCGCAAAATCGGCGGTTTTCTCTACCACGCGCATGCCTTTGCCACCCCCGCCCGCGCTGGCCTTGATCAGTACCGGGTAGCCAATTGCATCGGCCGCTGTTTGCAGCACTTGCAGGTCCTGGTCTGCGCCGTGGTAGCCGGGAACCAGGGGTACGCCCGACTGCTCCATCAATTGCTTGGACGCCGCTTTCAGGCCCATGGCCTCAATCGCCGACGCCGGCGGCCCGATGAACACCAAACCGGCATCCGCACAGGCCTGGGCAAAGTCGGTGTTCTCGCTCAAAAAGCCATAGCCCGGATGCACCGCTTGCGCGCCCGTAGCCTTGGCTGCAGCGACGATTTTTTCCCAGCGCAAATAGCTGTCTCGTGCCGCGCTCGCGCCGATATGCACTGCCTCGTCGCAAGCCTGCACATGCTTGGCACTCGCATCCGCATCCGAATACACCGCGACCGTGCGAATACCCATGCGCCGCGCCGTAGCAGCCACCCGGCATGCGATTTCACCCCGGTTAGCGATGAGGATTTTTTTGAACATGGGAGTCCTTAGGCGTTGGGTTTGTTTTCTGCTTGCAACATGTAAACCATGTCGAATTCGGGCGCTGGCTGTCCCATGGCGGTCAAGGCGGCGGTGATTTGCCCACGGTGCTGTGTGCTGTGGTTGAACACATGCCATAGCGTCGCAGCAAAGGGTAAGGAGTGCAAGAGAGTTTGCCTGGCCCAGCAGCTGTAGCGCGCCCGTGTCGCAAAATTTTTTGTAGAGTCCATCCGTCTGTATCCCTTAGTGCGGAACGACCCGCAGCCCGCGCAAGGTGGCCATCACATCGAAATCGGCATCGCGGTGCAACAACATGTGTCCATGCGCAATGCAATAACTTGCCAGCAATACATCGATCGGGCTGCGCACCGTGTAACCCTGTGCGCGCAGGGCGCTGTAGTGCTCGGCTGCTCGCAGTGCGTTATCCAGACCACCAATTTCAACGACATCCAAGCCCAACAAAAGGTCTCTGGCACGCCGCTGCGCTATGGGCGAGGCGAAGCCGCGCATCACCTCAAAAACCACCAGATCGGCCACGCCTAGGTCGACCGTGGCATCGCCGCCCTGTAACCATGCGACGAGTCGCTCCGCCGGCCGATTGCTGGCGCCGCGAAAGTAATCAATCCATACGCTGGAATCGACCAGGATCACTTAGCGCTGCCTCGTTTGGCAGGCCTTGCCTTGGCGGCACGGACTGCCTCGACCTTGCGCACGAACTCAGGTGCATGCGGCACATGCGGCGCGGCGGCAAGCGCATTGACCGGCAAGGCCTGCTGCGCGCGCCATTGGGCCCAAGCTTCGTCCGAGTCATCCCAATGCAGCGTGCCGCGTGCGGCCAACAAAGCGTCATACGCCTTGCGGCGCTTGATCATGCGCAGGCCTTCTTCCACAGCCTCGCGCTTGGTCTTGAAATTGCCGGTAGACATGGCCGCTTCCATGAGTTTGTCGTCAATGTCGATATTGGTTCGCATGGTGAAGATTTAACGATGTGTATAAAAATAAAAAATCATACACATAAACAATGCTGCCAGCAAGCCCTTTAGGGCTTGTAAACCACATCTTCACCCACGGCGTACAACTTACAAGGATTGCCCAAGCGCTGGCAGTTGCCCATTGCGCGGCCCGCCGCATAGTCGCCCCGGGCATAGCCAAATCCGCCTTTGTTGCTCACAGCAAAGGCGCGCGGCACGGGCATTTCTAAAAACTTGGGATAGGCCGCTTTGCCCGCTGCGCCAACAGGTACAGCGCCAAGGTCTGCAATTGCGGAAAAACTACTGGGCGGCGGTGTCTGTACGATGGCTGGCGCGTCAAACCCCAGGTTTTGCAAAAACTGATCGACCACCGGCAACCAGCGATCCATGTCCAGATTGATGCCGCCATGCCCGTCCTCGCCCACTGCCTCAAAACCGAAATACTGCGCTTGGCCGCCGCCATCCTGCCAGGCCTGGTGCCAAAGCTTCGGATTATTTGGCCCCCAGAACTTGTCGTTCTCCCAATACAGCCAGACCATGGGCACCTTGGCGTTTTTGGCAATACTGCCCCAATAGTGTGTGGTGGCTGAGGGGTTGCAGGGCTTGCCCGGATTGTGGTCCGGATTGCCGCCGGTACCGCCAGAAAAGTTGATGCCGCCCAGTAACCCTTCGGGCCCACGCCCCACGGTGGCGACCGAGGTCAGTCCGCCCACAGAAATTCCGCCCACCAGCCAGCGCGAGGTATCGACATAAGGCAAGGTACGCGCAAAGCCAAGGGTTGCCAGCACCTGGTCGGAGGCGGCAATCGACATGGGCTCAATGCTGCGGCACCCGCTGTATTCAGGGTCAAAGCCTCCATAGGTCTCCCAATACCCAATGCGGTTGGGCACCATGACGACAAAGCCTTTAGCCACCAGATAGCGTGCCAGGGACTCGGGGCGGTAGCGCCCCTGTTGCGCGCGCTTGGCCTCGACAGCGCGGCCATGGTTGAACACGAACAGCGGGAAGGGGCCAGCGCCGGGCGGGCGGTAAATCGTGACGGGCACCGACTTGGTCTCCTGTCGGCCAAACATATCTGTGACCGTGGCCTGAAAACGCAGCACTTCTTCGCGCATGTCCTGGGCTAAAACCTCGGCGACCGGCTTGGCGGCAGTGTCCTGGCCCTGCGCCGGTATGGCCAGCAGGTAAAGCGCTGTTGCCAGAATCCCAAATAATCGACGCATTATTTTTCTCCCTTTGCTAGCGCCTTGCAATTACATCCGGAACACTCCAAATTTGGTATCTAGCACAGGTGCATTCATGGATGCTGAGAGTCCCAGCGCCAGCACGCGGCGGGTGTCTGCCGGGTCGATGATGCCGTCGTCCCATAAACGCGCACTCGCGTAATAGGGGTGGCCTTGCACTTCGTACTGCGTCTTGATGGGTGCTTTGAACGCGTCTTCTTCCTCTGCACTCCAATGCCCGCCTTTAGCCTCGATGCCGTCGCGCCGCACCGTGGCCAGCACGCTAGCGGCCTGCTCACCCCCCATGACGCTGATGCGCGCATTGGGCCACATCCACAAAAAGCGCGGGCTATAGGCGCGGCCGCACATGCCGTAATTACCCGCGCCAAAACTGCCACCGATGATGATGGTGAACTTGGGTACCGCCGCTGTGGCCACTGCGGTCACCATCTTGGCGCCGTTACGCGCAATGCCTTCGTTTTCGTACTTGCGCCCGACCATAAATCCGGTGATGTTCTGTAAAAATACCAAGGGAATTTTGCGTTGGCAGCACAGCTCAATAAAGTGCGCGCCCTTCAAGGCCGACTCGCTGAACAATATGCCGTTATTGGCGATGATGCCTACCGCCATACCTTCTATATGCGCAAAGCCGCATACCAAAGTGGCGCCAAAACGCGGCTTGAACTCATGCAGCTCTGAACCGTCCACGATGCGGGCAATGATTTCGCGCACATCAAAGGGCTTGCGGGTATCGGTGGGGATGACGCCATACAACTCCTCGGCCGCAAACAGCGGGGCCTGGACTGCGCGCAACCCAGCTTGTGGATGCTTGCGTTTGTGCAAATGCGCTACCGCCTCGCGCGCCAGCGCCAGCGCATGCAAATCATTTTGGGCCAGGTGATCGGCCACGCCGGACAGGCGGGTGTGCACATCGCCGCCACCAAGGTCCTCGGCACTGACGACCTCGCCGGTGGCGGCTTTGACCAAGGGAGGCCCGCCCAGAAAAATCGTACCTTGGTTCTTCACGATGATGGTCTCATCACTCATGGCTGGCACATAAGCGCCGCCTGCAGTGCAACTGCCCATGACCACCGCGATTTGCGCAATGCCTTGCGCGCTCATATTGGCCTGGTTGAAAAAGATGCGGCCAAAGTGGTCGCGGTCCGGAAACACCTCGTCCTGATTGGGCAAATTGGCGCCACCCGAGTCCACCAGGTAAATACAAGTCAATTGGTTTTGCTGCGCAATCTCTTGAGCGCGCAAATGCTTTTTCACCGTCATCGGGTAGTAAGTGCCGCCTTTGACCGTCGCGTCATTGCACACCACCATGCAGTCCACGCCGCTGACCCTGCCTATACCTGCAATCAGGCCGGCGCCCGGCGCATCGTTGTTATAGAGGTTCAGGCCCGCCAGTGGCGCTAACTCCAAAAAAGGTGTGCCCGGGTCCAGCAGATTAAGGACCCGCTCGCGGGGCAACAACTTGCCACGCGCTAAGTGCTTGGCCCGCGCCACCTCACCGCCACCCAGCGCTACCTGTGCCAGTTGCTGTCGCAAATCATCGACCAGCGTGCGCATGGCAGCGGCATTGGCCGCAAAGTCAGCAGAGCGGGGGTTGAGTTGGGTGCTGAGGGCTGGCATGGGGCGTTCCTAGATGGTCAAAGCGCGGTAGGGGCTTGTGGCTCATCCGCGATATGTTTTAAATTTTGCTTACCGGGGTGACGGCATTCGGAGATGATAACAATCGCTCCAGGGCAAAATACCCGGGTTGAAATTTTCTGCTTGTCCGGTGCCACGAAGAAACTGCCCTTCGGGGCCGTTTTGCTTGTAACTTGCTTTGCGTCACCATCATCGCCACAGCCTGCGCATGGATGCCGGCGAGATTTACGGCGCGGCCGATACCCTTGCCCAAGTGCTGGTCAAAAACCAGCGCCGTTTCAAAACTGCGTTATCGCCCCGCTGTGTACCCCCCGATGGCTTGCTATGGTATTCAAAAGCAGAAACGACCGATCAAAAAAACCAATGCTCGGCAAGCCTGTTGAAAAGTCGTGGTCCATGACGCCATGGCCAATCCGCAATTCCTGAACGGGTAGGTAGCGCTTACGCATAGTGGTACTTCTGCGCTGAGCGCACACACACAGAAAGCGCAAGCGATAGCTCGAGCCGCGGCGTAAGGCCATGCGGCTGCAGCTCGGACTGCACGCGAGCAGACCCGAGTGGCAGACAAAGCGGCTGATAAGCGCACATCCGATGCGCCGATCCTGCGCTTGATCGGCATTGGGCAGCTGGCCTGTGGATGCTAAGCGCTTGGACGCGCAGCCGTGCATGGCCCGCTCCAAGCGCGATAGCCATGTTTATTTCCAGCTTGCTTTGTAGTCTTGCGCATACTGGGCCAAGCTCCTTGGCGCAAGGCCGGTGATGCGCTCAACCGCGTCCGTGATGCGCTCAGAGTAGCCTAGCTTGAAGAAGCCCAAGATGAGCAACAAAAATTCGGCGTAATCCGCAGGAAGTCCTGCGTCATGCAAGACCTGCCGCATTTGCTCTGGGCTGACATCGGTATAGCCAATCGGGCGATTGGCAGCCTGACTCAGGATCGTAGCGACTTGATCATGATCGAACGCCTCTTTGCCGGTAAGATCAAACTCAGCGTTTTCAAAGGCCGAGCTCGTCAGCAGCTTTGCCGCTACTTTGGCAATATCGCGCGCATCAATGAAGCTGCCTTTTGCTTTGCCCACAGGTAGCAAAATCTGGCCCTGCTGCTGGATGCCTTGCAGCCAGTAGCTATTGAAGTTCTGCATAAACCAATTGGGCCGAATAACGTTCCAGCTCAGGCCCGAGCTTTGCAGGTGCAGTTCCGCTTTTCGCAGTGGTGCGTTGTCATCCGCATTTGCGCCCATAGCAGACATGAGTACCACTTTGCCCACGCCTTGCGCGCGCGCCTGCTCGATCAGCGGCCCCAGCAAAGCATCCTGATTAGTGTGGCCAGGCGGGGAGAGCAAGAACGCTGAGTCGACACCATCAAAAGCGGTCTGCAGACCTGCGCCCGAGAGCAAATTCAGATGCATCTGTCCACTTTGATTGGTTGCGCCGCTGGTGGCGCGACGCACCTCATGGCCATCGGCCGAAAGCAGTGCGCTCAATGCTGAACCGACGGTTCCGCTGGATCCGACTACGAGAATACGGGACATGAATACCTCCTTCGTTGATAAGGGTTCAATCTTCATTCAAAAATTCAATACTTAAAATGGTAATAAATACAAATAACATGTCTTTCCGTTCAATTAATTGGATAATCTACCCATGGACATCCTCACCGATCTACTCCAGCAAGCCGGCTTGCAGCGGCGGCTGCTAGACCTCAGCACACTCACTTCTCAGAACGCATTGCGCTTTCCATGTGAAAAAAGCATCGGCCTGCATGCCGTGATCCAAGGGAAGGTGTTCTTAATTGCACCCTCTTTGGACGAACCACTGGCGTTGCAGGCGGGCGATGTGGCTTTGATGGCGCGTGGTTGTGAGCATATGCTCTCGCTCGAAAAATCCACCGATGCCGCTCAGATTCATACTGTGGCCGCAGGCTTGGCTGGAAAAGCAGTTAAGCCGCCAGACCGCATCGACGCACGAGTCATCAGCGGTGCCTATCAGTTTTGGAATGCGCCGCTGCATCCGTTTTTGCAACAGATGCCGCCTTGGCTGGTCTTGCGCCGCGATAGCCAAGAACGCTCACCAGCTTTGGCGATGACGATCGGCCTGCTTGATGCAGAAGCAGGGCGTAGTGAGATTGGCGCGTCTCATATTGTGTATGGACTACTCGATGCCTTGTTTACTTACGCCTTGCGCGAGCTGGTGGCGCGCCACTCGCCCGATCAGGCCGGCTGGAGTCTTGCCGTACGAGACCCAAAAATTCGCCGGGTCTTATCATTGATGCATGAAGACTGTGCCAAACCATGGTCTTTGGAAAGTCTGGCCCGCGACGCGGGACTCTCCCGTACGGCATTAGCTGAGCGATTTCGGCAAGTATTGGGTGACACGCCACTCAATCATCTGCGCCTGCTGCGAATGCAAAAGGCCATGCAACTGTTGTCCAGCACAGATCAAGGTCTAGAGAAAATCGCGCAAGCCGTAGGCTACCAAGATGCCTTCGGTTTTTCAAAAGTCTTCAAGCGCAGTACCGGCCAAGCCCCAGGCGCTTTCCGCCAGCAAAATAGGCGGACGCAAAGCCTGCCTACACGTATAAACGCAAGCTTGCCACATTGATGCCCTGCAGTTGTGGCTACGAAAAAGTATCACTCCTTGCCTGTATCACAGCGCAATGCGCTCACTAGAGGGCTGATACGAGTCGACTGCGGACCGTCAGTCTGTATTCTTGACCAAGAAAAATAAGCGCCTAATCCCCCGCTGCACATTAACTGCGCAGCATCGCCAGCAGTCCCGCCGTCGAGCCGTCCAGGCCGCTTGCATCACCGCTGTGCAGGCGCGGGGCGA
Source organism: Comamonas sp. lk (assembly GCA_945865425.1). Taxonomy (GTDB): domain Bacteria; phylum Pseudomonadota; class Gammaproteobacteria; order Burkholderiales; family Burkholderiaceae_C; genus Allorhodoferax. Next base: position 15,545 of record CAMBFN010000015.1, read on the forward strand.
TGTCTTTAGCGAGCACTTTGCCCAGTTCTACACCCCATTGGTCAAAGCTGTTGATGCCCCAGAGCGCTCCGCTGACAAAGACGCGGTGCTCTTGCAGCGCGATCACGGCGCCCAGGCTGGCGGGGGTCAGGTCCTCGAGCAGCAGCACGGTGCTGGGCCGATTGCCTGGAAAGTGTTTATGCCCGCCCGCATTAGACTTGCCTTGCATGAGCGCCTGGGCTTGCGCCAGCACATTGGCTAGCAGCAGCTCGTGGTGGCCTTCTAGCGTGTGGCGTGCTTTTTTCACTGCTACAAATTCCACTGGCACCACGTCCGTACCCTGGTGCAGCATTTGGAAATACGCGTGTTGCCCGTTGGTGCCCGATTCGCCCCAGGGGATGGGGGAGGTGCCAAAAGGCAGTGCTTGACCACTTGCATCGACGCGCTTGCCGTTGCTTTCCATTTCCAGTTGTTGCAAATACGCAGGTAGGCGGCGCAAAGCGCTATGGTAGGGTGCGACCGAGCGGCTGCTAAAGCCGTGGAAGTTGCGGTACCAGACATCGAGCAAGCCCAAGCGCACTGGCGCGTTGGCTTCCAGCGGGGCGCTGCGAAAGTGTTTGTCCATGGCATGTGCACCGGCCAGAAATTCGCGAAAGCCCGCTGCACCGATAGCAATAGCGATTGGCAAACCGATGGCCGACCACAGCGAATAGCGCCCGCCCACCCAGTCCCAAAAACCGAAGGTGGTGTCAATGCCAAAGTCCTTGGCCGCCGCCACATTGGTGGTCAGCGCGGCAAAGTGGCGGGCCATGTTTTTGCCGCCGCTGGCTTCAAACCAGCGCTTGGCCGAGGCCGCGTTGGTCATGGTTTCGATGGTGGTGAAGGTTTTGCTGGCGATTAAAAACAAGGTGTTTTCAGGCCGCAAGCGGGCCAGCGTGGTGGCCAGTTCATGGCCATCGACATTACTCACAAAATGCATGCGTTTGCCCGGATGCGCAAAGGCATGCAAGGCCAGCACCGCCATTTGCGGTCCCAGGTCCGAGCCGCCGATGCCGATGTTCACCACATCGGTGATCGCCTCATCGGTCCGCACTTTTTCAGCATAGGCCAGCATGGCGTCCAGGGTCTCATGCACCTTGGCCAGCTCGGCGGCCTCGTGCGTGCTGCCCGTGACAGCATCGGCGGGCGCGCGCAGCAGCACGTGCCAGGCTTCGCGGCCTTCAGTGGAGTTGATTTTTTCCCCTGCAAACATGGCCGCCCGGTGCGTGCTTAAGGAACATTGCTCGGCCAGATCTAGCAACAGGCTTTCGGTCGCAGCATCGATACGGTTTTTGGAGAGATCTACAAATACATGCGGCGCGGTTTGCGAAAAACGCGCAAACCGCTGGGCGTCAGCCGCAAAGGCCTGGCGCGTGTCAAAGTCTTTGCCCTCAGAGGCATAGTGGGCTTGCAAAAGTCCCCAGGCGGGGGTCTGGTCACAACGCAAACGGGTCATGGCTATTCCTTTCTAGCAAAGGGCTGGGTGGCGCTCGCAGCGGAGCGCGTTCTGTCAGAGCGAAGCGCGTCAAATCGCTTGCGCCCATCAGGACGCGAGCATGAGTTTTTCGAGCTTGATGGCATCGGCGCAAAACGCGCGGATGCCTTCGGACAGTTTTTCGGTAGCCATGGCGTCTTCATTGAGCGCAAACCGGAAACCCGTTTCGTCAAAATGTACAGCCGGTATGTCCATGGCCAGCGCGGCGGGTGCATGTAAGCTGGCGTGCAGCGGTACGTCGGACGCGGCCAGCCCAGCCAGCAATTCGGGGCTGATGGTCAGCAGGTCGCAACCGGCCAGCGCGGTGATCTGGCCCACGTTGCGAAAGCTGGCGCCCATGACTTCGGTGGCAATGCCATGGCGCTTGTAGTAGTTATAAATCTGTTTCACCGATTGCACGCCGGGGTCATTGGCGCCCGCCATGTCCGCTTCCACCCAGGCGCTGCCCGCGCTCTTTTTGTACCAGTCGTAAATACGCCCGACAAAGGGTGAAATCAGCTGCACCTTGGCCTGGCCGCAGGCGACCGCTTGGCAGAAAGAAAACAGCAGCGTCAGGTTGGTACGTATGCCGGCCTGCTCGAGTTGACGGGCGGCCTGGATGCCTTCCCAGGTGGCGGCGACCTTGATAAGAATGCGTTCTTTGGCAATGCCTTGCGCCTGGTACATCGCAATCAAGCGCTTGCCGCGGGCCACCGTGGCTACGGTATCAAAGCTAAGGCGCACATCGACTTCGGTGGACACACGGCCGGGGATGAGCGACAAAATCTCACAGCCAAAATGCACCAGCAAATGGTCCATTACCTCGTCCAGCGGTTTGCCTTTGTGGGCGGCCACCTCGGTGCTTAGTATGGGCGCGTACTCCGGTTTTTGCACTGCTTTCAAAATGAGCGAGGGGTTGGTGGTCGCGTCCTGGGGCTGGTAGGCGGCGATTTGTTTGAAGTCTCCGGTATCTGCGACCACGGTCGTAAATTGTTTTAGCGCTTCAAGTTGGCTCATGCTGATTCTCCGGTGAGGTGGGGGGCTTTCCAACGAGCCGGCTGCCTCGGGCGGGCCCCGACGTGAAACAAAGTTACAATAAATTTTCAGTTTTTTGTAACCGCATTCTATGTGCGGCCTATTATGAGCTTTGATCTTGTCCTTTTTGGCGGCACCGGCGATCTGGCCTGGCGCAAACTCATGCCCGCTTTGTTCCAGGCTTTCCGCCACGGCACGCTGCCCGAAGGCGGTCGGATCATCGGTGTAGGGCGTGACGCGCTGTCGCACGCGCAATACCGCGAGCTGATTCAATCTCGCTTTGACAAAGTGGAGCTGGCCAAGCGCCCCAGCCCGCAAGAGTTTTCTCGTTTCGCCGCGTTGCTCGAATTTGTTCGCATGGACTTGTCCCGCCCCGAGGACTATGCCGCTCTGGCCACCATGCTGCGAGAGCGCAATGCCCAGACGGTGGTCATGTACGTAGCCACCGCGCCAAGCTTATTCACCGTGGTTTGCGAGCAGCTGGCTGCCGCTGGCCTAAACACCCCCCAGACTCGGGTCGTGCTGGAAAAACCCCTGGGCCACGACCTGGCCTCCAACCGCGCCATCAACCAGACGGTGCGCCGCTTTTTCGAAGAAAAACAGGTTTTTCGTATCGATCATTACCTTGGTAAGCCTGCCGTGCAAAACCTGTTTGCCCTGCGCTTCGGTAATGCCTTGTTCGAGCCTCTATGGCGGCGCGAGCACATCGCCAATATCCAGATCACGATTGCTGAAGAGATTGGCGTGGAAAGCCGGGGCGCGTTTTACGAAACCACCGGCGCAATGCGCGATATGGTGCAAAACCATGCCCTGCAGCTGCTGTGCGCCATCGGCATGGAGCCGCCGATTAATGCGCATGCCGACGCCATCCGCGACGAAAAACTCAAGGTGCTGCGCTCTCTTAAGCCCTGGACGACCGAAAGCCTGAGCAGCGACGTGGTGCGCGGCCAGTATGTGGCGGGCATCAGCGCCGGTACCCCGGCGCCGGGCTACCGCGAAGAAAAAGGCGTGGACCCGCAGAGCAATACCGAAACTTTTGTGGCCCTGCGTACCGAAATTGCCAACTGGCGCTGGGCCGGCGTGCCGTTGTACATACGCTCCGGCAAACGCCTGGCCGGGCGCGATGCGCGCATCGTGGTCAATTTTCGCCCCACGCCGCATGCCATCTTCCCTTCCGGCGCCAATGCCGGCAACCAATTGGTTATTAATTTGCAGCCCAAAGACGGGCTGGAACTGCATTTGCTTGCCCAGGGCCAGGACATGCGTGGCGCCAAAGCGGCCAACGCCCTGGCGCCAGTGCAACTGGACCTGGACTTTGCCAAGCGCTTTGGCTCGCAACGGGTGGGTGCTTACGAGCGCCTGCTGCTCGATGTGATCGACGGGCGCCTCAACCTATTTGTGCGCAGCGACGAGCAAGAAGAGGCTTGGCGCTGGGTGGAGCCCTTGATCAAGCACTGGGCCGGCGACCCGCAAGGGCCGCGCCTTTATGCTTGTGGCACCTGGGGCCCCAGTGCCTCGAGCGCCATGATCGCCCGTGACGGTTTTTGCTGGGACGAAGAAAACTAAGCTGGCACAGGCGGGGCCGGCGCAAAGGAGAAAAACATGTTGGATCGCATCACCGCTTCGCTACCCTCATTGGCGCCTGCCGAACAACGCGTGGGCAAGCTTTGCTTGAGCGACCCGCGCGCTTTTGCCAAACTGCCCGTCAGCGAACTGGCCGACCGCGCCCATGTTAGCAAGCCCACCGTCGTGCGCTTTTGCCGCAGCGTGGGCTATGACGGACTGGCTGATTTCAAACGTAAGCTGGCCGGTAACATCAACGAGGGCGTGCCCTTTATCCACCGCAGTGTGGACGCGGACGACAAAATCGGCGACGTTATGGTCAAGGTCATCGACAACACGGTGGCGGCGTTTTTGAAATACCGCAATGAGGCCAGCACTTTGGCCATGGACCGCGCGGTGAACGCTTTGATGGAGGCTTACCGACAAGGGCGGCAGGTGCCGTTTTTCGGGGTAGGCAATTCGGGCATCGTGGCCCAGGATGGGCAGCACAAATTTTTCCGCCTAGGTGTGAACACCACTGCCTACAGCGACGGCCATATGCAGGTGATGTGCGCCTCGGTGCTGCGCCCGGGCGACTGCGTCCTTGTGATCAGTAATTCAGGCCGCACCCGCGACCTGATGGACGCCTGTGACATCGCGCGTAAAAACGGCGCCACCACGATTGTGATTACCGCTAGCGGCTCGCCGCTGGCCAGTGCCGGCCATATTCACCTCAATGCTGACCATCCGGAAGGCTTTGATAAATACAGCCCCATGGTCTCGCGCCTTTTGCACTTGATGATTATTGACATCCTGGCCACTGCGGTGGCCTTGCGCATCGGCAGCAACACCTTGCAACCCTTGCTCAGCGATATGCGCCAGAACCTGCGCAGCAAGCGCTACAGCTGAAGACGCGGTCCTAGGGGCCGTACTCCATGGCCCGGCGCTGGCGATCCACAAATTCCTGGTAGGTGTCGATGCCTCGCAATTGCAAAATCGTATTGCGCACCGCCGCCTCCACCAGCACTGCGATATTACGCCCGGCCACCACCTGAATCACCACTTTGCGCACCGGGATACCGATCACATCCTGTGTCAAGGGTTCATGCGGCATGCGCTCGTAGTCGCGCTCCAGGGTTTCTTTGCGCACCAGGTGCACGATGAGTTTGAGTCGCATTTTGCGGCGCACCGCTGTTTCGCCAAAAATAGCGCGTATATCCAAGAGGCCGATGCCGCGCACTTCCAGAAGGTTTTGTAACAGGTCCGGACAGCGGCCCTCAATCGTGGCTTGGTTGATGCGGTACAGGTCCACCGAGTCGTCGGCCACGAGGCCGTTACCGCGCGAAATCAGCTCTAGCCCTAACTCGCTCTTGCCCAGGCCCGATTCGCCGGTAATTAAAACGCCCAGCCCCAGAATGTCCATGAACACCCCGTGCATGGACACCCGGTCTGCAAAGTGCTTGGACAAATAGGCGCGCAGCACATCAATTACAAAGGCCGAAGAGCCCTGCGTTGCAAACATTGGGATTTGTGCTTCCTCGCACATGCGCAAAAGACCAGGCGGCGGCACCTGGCCGTCGGCCAGCACCAGTACCGGCGGCTCCAAGGTCACGATGCGCTGGATACGCCGGGTGCTGTCTTCCTCGCTGGCGTTGGCGACGTAGGCGATCTCGCGCTCACCCAAAATTTGCACCCGGTAGGGGTGGATGTAATTGAGGTAACCCACCAAATCGGCGCCCGAGCGGGCGGCGCGCACTGCAACTTCGTCAAAGCGCCGCTCAGACGCTCCTAAGCCTGCCACCCACTGCCACTGCAAACGGCTGCGAAAGGCCTCGAATAGGACGTTGGCACTGATGGCGTTGGGTTTCACAGCCTAGGTTCCGGTGTGTGGCCGCTCTTTACAGACGCTGCCGCTAGTGAACCGGGGCCGAGCGCCAGTTGGCCAGTAAGCCGTGCAGCTCCGTTGCGTCGGTGGTGCTGGTCAGGCGCTTGCGCATATCGGCGTCGCTGAGCAGTTCGGCAATTTCGGACAGTATTTCCAGGTGCCGCTGGGTGGCAGCTTCGGGCACCAGCAAAAAAATCATCAGGCTCACGGCTACATCATCGGGGGCGTCAAAGCCGATGGGGCGGGCCAGCTGGAAGACTGCGGCCATGGGCGACTTCAGGCCCTTAATCCGTCCGTGCGGAATCGCTACGCCATGACCCAGGCCGGTGGAGCCAAGGCGTTCGCGCGAAAACAGGCTGTCGGTCACCAGGGCCCGGCTCAGGCCGTGTAGGCTCTCAAACAGCAGCCCGGCTTCTTCAAACGCCCGCTTCTTACTGGTAACGTCCACCTGAGTCAGTACATGCGGCGGTGGCAAGAGGGCGGCGAGTCGGTTCATCGTGGTGCGGATTATGCCCACAAAAAAACCGCCACTGGTGGGTGGCGGTTTGCTTCAATTTTCAAGACTAGCCGGGCTACATCAGGCGTTTGGGCGCGGCGTGGTGGTGGTCATGGATGCGCTGTTTGTGGCGGCCCACTTGCCGGTCAAGCTTGTCCACCAAATCGTCCACAGCGGCATACAGGTCTTGGTGGGAGCTTTGGGCGAACATATCGTTGCCTTTGACATGGATATTGCATTCGGCGCGTTGCCTGCGTTCTTTTTCCTTTTGCTTTTCTACCGTGAGCAAGACTTTTACGTCTACGACCTGATCAAAGTGGCGCATGATGCGGTCCAATTTTTCGGTCACGTAACTACGCAGGGCCGGCGTTACTTCCAGATGATGGCCGCTGATTGTCAAATTCATAAATAGCCTCCAGTTGCTTGCTACACATCCGGCGACCTGGCGGTCGCCAGTCCGATTCCACAAAGGTTGGGTATTTTGTGGAAGTCTCAACTCTACTATGCGCTTGTTTCTGGAAAAAAGCAAAGCTTTTTCAATGGCCTTATGCAGCATGGGTTTGGACCCTGGCAAAGGCAGCGCCAGGATGCGCGACCCCCCGCTAAAGCCTTCGCTAGCCTGGGTATTGGGGTGCGATAATCCGTGGATTGCCACTTTGGAGAGCATTCTTGGAACACTACCCTAGTTGGTAGCTTTCGGATGGTGTAGGCCGATAGGCCCTGTCGTTCGAAAGCTGCCTTATCCCCGCCGCATCCTCGAACCGTAGGCCCCGACCTTCAACCATTTGCCATGCTCAATATTTTTACCCTGGCCAACGGCCGCCTGTTCCAGGAAGAAATCGAATCCCTGGAAGAACTCTCCAAATTCCAGCCCATCTGGGTGGATTTGGAATCGCCCACTGTCGAAGAAAAGCGCTGGATCAAGCAGTATTACGGCCTTTCCATCCCCGAAGATGCGATGGACGAGGACATCGAGGAATCCGCCCGCTTCTATACCGAAGACAACGGCGAACTGCATATCCGCAGCGACTTCTTAATCGCTGACGAGGATGAGCCACGCACGGTGCGTGCGGCGTTTATCCTGAACCTGGTCAACGACAGCCTCAAAAGTAAAGGCGTCTTGTTCTCTATCCACGACGAAGATATACCGGTTTTCCGTCTGCTACGTATGCGCGCGCGCCGCGCGCCGGGGCTGATTGAAGACGCCAAAGAAGTACTGCTCAAATTGTTTGATGCGGACGCCGAATATTCGGCCGACACGCTCGAAGGTATTTACGACGACCTGGAAAACGTCAGCCGCAAAGTACTGGCCGGCAATGTGACTGACGAAATCGCCGGCGAGGCCTTGGCCGCTATTGCGCGCCACGAAGACATGAGCGGGCGCATCCGCCGCAATGTGATGGACACGCGCCGCGCGGTGAGCTTCATGATGCGCTCCAAAATGCTCAATGCGGAGCAGTTTGAAGACGCGCGTCAAATTCTGCGCGATATTGACTCGCTGGACAGCCACACTGCGTTTTTGTTTGACAAGATCAACTTCTTGATGGACGCCACCGTCGGTTTCATTAATATCAATCAAAACAAGATCATCAAGATCTTTTCGGTGGCCAGCGTAGCGCTGTTACCCCCGACTTTGATTGCCAGCGTCTATGGCATGAACCTGAAATTCCCGGAGTTGGAATTTTTAGGCGCCTGGAGCTACCCCTATACCGTGGCTTTGATGATAGGCAGCGCCTTGGTGCCTATGTGGTATTTCCGCAAGCGGGGGTGGCTGAAGTAAGGCTTTTTTCTTAGCGCAGCCGCTTGAAAAATTATTTCACTCTGCCGATGGTGGCTGGAGGCATTGGCGAGCAAAGCGCCAATCTGGCATCTGTAGGCGTTAGTGCAGCGAATAACTTATCGAGAAACTTGGTGTCCGGCGCTTCCGGATCGGGTTGGATTACCTTTCCAAATACGTCGTCGGTTTGAGGTGCATGCCTCCTATCCTCATTTGCCGTAAAAATACCTACGATTTCATTTAATGAATTAAATGTCAACGGCGTCTTAATTAGCTCGGTATTTGCGTTCCAAGGGCTGAATGCGCTCATGCCGCCATAGTCGCTATTTACATTCCAGATGCTGCTAGCACTGTTAACCCATCCGTAATCCCCATCAGGTTTGCAAACGGAGTCCGGTTGATCTGCGTCGCAGGTTAGACAGCCGATAAAAATCGTTGCCTGGTTGTTGGTTTTCCCTTTTCCATAGATGAGTAAGTTGGCATTGCCAAATGCATTGTTAATTCCATTGACAACTATCGTACTAGCAGCGCTTGACAATGTCCCGTTACTCACGGTAAGACTGACTTCGTAACTCCCTGATGCATCTATAGCGAAAGTCGGCTTTGAACTAGTCGGATCGCTGAGTCCCGTATCTCGAACTGTGATCAAAGGCTTTTTCAGGCCCCATACATATGTCAATTTGGCCGATTTCGGATCTGTGCTGCCGGCCCCGTCTAAGACCACTGTTTTGCCCACCATAACAGGATCTATCGCCTTGATGACCGCTACTGGGCGAGGGTCTTGCACCATGATGTTGCTAGCAGCCAATGTCGTCTTGAAATGGTCGATTGCCGATGCCAGCGTAACCGGCGATTTGGTCGCCGAACCGGAGTTTGCTACCAAGGCGGTGAAAACCGGGTTGGCGCGAAATACCGCGGGCGATACATTGAAGTCGATGCTTGTTGTGGCAACAGTGTTAGCTGCATCCGGGATTTTGATGCCGTTACCCGGGATGCCATCGTCGTCCAGGCTTTGCAGAAATACCAGGAGATTGAGCACGGTGTTATTACCCATATCGGTGGTGTTAGCCAGGCTCAGAGGAGTAATGGTCGCAGCGGCGGGTGTAGAAGGCAAGTTCACGGCTCCAACCGAAAAAGTAACCGTTTCACCGGCCACATAATTAAATTGTCCAAGTGCATTAGTCGTGCCCGACTGGGTAGTAGTTTTATATTTGATGTTGACAACAGCCGAATCTAAAAATAGGCCAAGTAATACAGTTGGCGTATTTCCGCCTGTCGCAGGTGGATTTGGGGTCACCGTGGTAGGTGGAGTCGGGCTTACTCCAGTTCCTGGCGAACTTGCGCTGCCACCACCCCCGCCTCCACAAGCGCTGAGGAAGCAAAAAGAGATGCTTACCAGCAAAGTCCAAGCAAATTTTTTCATGTAGCGTCAGTTTGTTGCGGGGTGAGGGCGCGCACCAGTCGGTATGCCAGCCCTTGTCGGGGCAGCCCCGTTCCTTGCGAACTGCTTCTTAGGCCCACATTGGTATATATCGGCGCAAGTCGCCTAAGCTTGATGGTCCGATAGGGCAATAACCGAATCCCTAAGGCTTCTCCAACACTCGCCCCAAGCCCTATGCCTCCAATTAGTCGAACCAGCTCTTTGGGCGTGCTAAACCGCTGTTTTCAACCGTACTATTTACAAAGCGGTCTGGATTACTCCACCGCCTTCACCATGTCTTCGACAACCTTCTTCGCATCACCAAACACCATCATAGTTTTGTCCATGTAGAACAGTTCGTTGTCCAAACCGGCATAACCGGCAGCCATGGAGCGTTTGTTGACAATGATGGTTTTGGCTTTGTAGGCCTCCAGAATCGGCATGCCGTAAATGGCTGAGCCTTTGATCATCGCCGCTGGGTTGACCACGTCATTGGCGCCCAAGATGATGGCCACGTCCACTTGGCCGAACTCGCCGTTGATGTCCTCCATCTCAAACACTTGGTCATAGGGCACTTCAGCCTCGGCCAGCAACACGTTCATGTGGCCGGGCATGCGACCGGCCACCGGGTGGATGGCGTATTTCACCGTGATGCCTTTGTGGGTGAGCTTTTCAGCCAGCTCTTTCACCGCGTGCTGGGCACGCGCCACAGCCAAGCCATAACCAGGCACGATGACCACGGTTTCGGCATTGCCCAAAATAAAGGCTGCATCATCCGCGCTGCCGCTTTTCACCGGGCGCTGCTCGGTGCTGCCGGTAGCTGCCGTGCCTGCCTCGCCACCAAAGCCACCCAAGATGACGTTAAAGAAGGAGCGGTTCATGGCCTTACACATGATGTACGAGAGGATGGCGCCGGATGAGCCGACCAGCGAACCAGCAATGATCAACATACTGTTATTCAGTGAAAAACCAATGCCTGCCGCAGCCCAGCCCGAATAGCTGTTGAGCATGGAGACCACCACCGGCATATCCGCGCCGCCGATCGGGATGATGATGAGTACGCCCAGCACAAAAGACAGCGCCAGCATGATGAGGAAAGCGTCCCAGTTGCCAGTGAACATGAAGTACACGCCCAGACCCACTGTGGCCACGCCCATCACCAAATTGAGCATGTGCTGACCGGCAAACACCACCGGTGCACCTTGGAACAAACGGAATTTGTATTTACCCGACAACTTGCCGAACGCGATGACCGAGCCGCTGAAGGTGACGGCGCCGATGGCCGCACCCAGGAACAACTCTAAGCGGTTGCCGTTGGGAATGTCCAAGGTGCCCAAGCCTTGCGCCACGATGCCAAAGGCAGCGGGTTCAACCACCGCTGCGATGGCGATGAATACCGCTGCCAAGCCGATCATGCTGTGCATGAAAGCGACAAGTTCGGGCATTTTGGTCATCTCGACGCGTTGCGCCATGATGGCCCCCGCGCCGCCGCCAATGACCAAACCGAGCAACACCCAGCCCA
>CAMBFN010000016.1 GCA_945865425.1 Comamonas sp. lk
GGTCCACCAGGCCATCGCGGCTGGCGCCTTGCAGTACATAGACGCGCCAGGGCTGGCAATTAGTGCCCGAAGGCGCGCGGCTGGCAAGCTCCAAAATTGCCTCGATGTCGGTGCGCGCCACGGCCTGCTGCGTAAAGGCACGCACTGACATACGGCTACGAATGGCCGTGTCAACGGCCTCGGTCTGACTCAACTGGTGCATGCAAAAGCTCCACTTAAAACAAAGACTGCCACAGCCAAGGTGGCGGATAAAAATTAGTTGGGTTCGCTATTGGGCCCGGTTTCCAAAGGCTCCAGGGCGCGCACTAGGGCCAATGGTAGCGGTGCAGGTTGGCGGCTGGCAGCATCGACATAAACATGGACAAAATGGCCCTGCGCAGCGGCTAAAGCCTGACCAGTGGCAAAAACGCCCAATTCATAACGCACGCTGCTGCGACCCCGGTGCGCCATCCGCAAGCCCAAGTCCACGGTTTGCGGAAAGGCCAAAGGGGAAAAATAATTGCAATGGGTTTCCACCACCAGGCCGATCACCGTGCCATCACGGATGTCCAGTGCACCCTGCTCTATCAAGTAAGCGTTCACGGCGGTATCAAACCAGCTGTAATAGACCACGTTGTTCACATGCCCATAGGCATCGTTGTCCGCCCAGCGGGTGGTGATGCTGCGCCAGGCGCGGTAAGCGCTACGCGGAGCCGGTTCAGGTTTGGTCATAGAGGGTGAAAAAGGGTTAGATGGCCTTGCCTAGGCTGCAAATAGAGCGCCAAGTGGCCGGTTCAGGCCCATTTTGCCATCGCAGTGGGCTTGTCCAGCCGTCCGAGCCAAGTGCCCAAAATCCGATGCTTCAGAGAGAAAAGACCCGCCAAATTGCCCTGCATCAAGAAATTTTCACTTTTTTTGCTGCATTGCAACAAAAATGTCTTGTAAGACCGATTTTCATCCCTATAATTCATTCATGCTGCACTGCAACATAGCCATCAAGAGCCAGGTTACGGAGCAGATAGTGTTTCTAAACCTGGTCTTTTGCACATTTAACTTTGGAGTATTTTCATGCTAACCGTAGAACAAGTCGTCGCTTCCCACAAATCCAACCTCGAAACTCTGTTTGGTCTGACCAGCAAAGCTTTCGAAGGCGTTGAGAAAATTGTTGAACTCAACCTGGCCGCTTCCAAAGCTGCTCTGTCTGAGGCTTCTGCCCACACCCAAACCTTCATGAGCGTCAAAGATGCCCAGGAACTGATGGCTCTGCAATCGGGCCTGCTGCAACCCTTGGCCGAAAAGACTGCTGCTTACAGCCGTCACCTGTATGACATCGCCAGCGGCGCTGGTGCTGAGTTCACCAAGACCATGGAAGCCCAAGCTGCTGAAGCCCAGCAGAAAGTGGCCGCTTTGGTCGATAGCGCTGCCAAAAATGCACCTGCAGGCTCTGAGTCCGCAGTGGCCATGATGAAAAGCACGGTTACCGCAGCCCACAATGCGCTGGAATCGGTACAGAAAGCTGTCAAGCAAGCCACCGATGTCGCTGAAGCCAACTTCAACGCCATGGCCGCTACCGCTACCACGGCGACCAAGCAAGCAGCTGCTTCCAGCAAGAAGCGTTAATTTATCAGGCAGCTGCAAGTTTTTTTAGATTTGCACAGAAAACCAAGGGAAAACCCTGATACAGTAGGTTTATTGGAAGCGAAAGCTTTCCGTCGATTGTCTCCTCGGATCCTTTCGAAACCTTTGGTTCAGGGATCCCTTCAAGGCCTCGTTGCAAGACGGGGCCTTTTTTTTGGTCTCGGATTTACACACCCCTGGAGAAGCTCTGTCTGGCCCGTTGATCGCAAAGACCCCGGGAGTGGGTCATTCTTAAGTGTTTGATTCACAAAGTCAGCTGGATTACGTCCCGCCACATCGTTTCGCTCTTTGCGGCCAAGGGCAAGGGCAAGGCCGACGATGACAGATTTGTACTTTTATGGACATGCCCTAGGCGGCCCAAGCCCACGCCTCAGCGCGACTTCGCCTCTATCGCAGCCCGCAATTGGGGCAAAGCCGCCAGCATGGCTTTGCGGCCCGCTTCAATGGAGCGCTTGCGGGCTCCAAAGTCCGCGCTGGAAATGCCCAGCAGCTGGGGTCGGATCACCACATCAGCGCCTTGCAACTCCAGGCTATTAATGCTTTTGCCCATGATGGTGAAGGTTTGCAAAAGAATGTCCAGCGTACCGCTGGCAGAGGCGGCTTCGGGCGGACTGGAAATGTCCACCGCAATAATGAGTTCCGCCCCCATTTTTTTGGCCGCCCGCACCGGCACCGGCGAAACCAGGCCGCCATCCACATATTCGCGATTGCCAATCTTGACGGGTTGAAAAACCGCCGGAACCGCACTGGAAGCACGCACCGCTGTACCGGTATCGCCGCGCTGGAAAACAATGTCATTGCCACTGTTCAGGTCAGTGGCCACAATGCCCAGCGGCATGGGCATGGCTTCGATGGGTTTTTGCCCGACTTGGGCGTTCACGTATTTAGCAAGGGCCTCTCCGCGCAATGCGCCGCGGGTGAACACCTGGAGGGTCCAATCGGCGATAGTCGCCTCTTCCATGGTTTCGGCGATATGCTGCAACTGCGCGCCGGTTTTGCCGCTGGCATACAGCGCTGCAACCAGGCTGCCCGCCGAGGTGCCGCTTACCAATAGCGGTCGGATACCGGCTTCTTCCAGAACTTGAATCACACCCACATGGGCAAAGCCGCGTGCGGCGCCACCACCCAGCGCCAAGCCGATGCGCGGCGGTGTTTTGACAGCGGGTGCAGGCGGGGGCGCTGGTGGCAGGGGCGGGATCGGCGCTTCAGCGATGGACGTTTTGGCAGGCCCTGGTGTCGGGGCTTCCTCGCTTTGCGCCTTGCCTGTGGCTGCGGCGGGCTGGCTACTTTCAATTGCTTGCGCTTTTTCGCCTGTCTGGGCCGTACCCACGACCACCGGTGCTTTAATGGATGGCGCGGAGGCGCAAGCACTTAACAGTGCGACCATCGCGCCAACCACAACGATTTGCAAGCTTTGCTTCATGAAGTCCCTGGCCCTGTGTGACAATGAAAAAAACAGATTGTGCAGGACAAAGGTAATCCTATGAAACGTCCGGCCCCGTGGGCGGCAAAAGTTGTCGCATTGCTGGATACTGGCAATAAGGCGGCGGCACTGGCGCAAATCAAAGTGGCGCCTTCGATGCGCGATATACAAACCCTCCAGCTTTTGCTGGGTCGCCACGCGCAATGGAGAAAAGACGGGTTAGTAACGCAAGCGGTGGACGACCAGATCGCCAGCTTGTCGCACCCGCGTTTACATCGATCTCCCTGAACCTTAGCCACTGGCCCCGCTGTGCAGCGGCGACCGGCGGCGCGAAAACTTGCCAAAAATTTAAGAAACGGAAGGCTTCTTGTGCTTACCCGCTTTGTGCTTCTTCGCGCTGACTTTATGTTTGTGGACGTGCTTTTTACCCGCTTTTTTGTACTGCTTCACAACAGTTTCGGTACCGGCAGGCACCACGGTAGGCTCGGTTTGCGCGGTAGCCACTGCGGCACCCAGGGCAAGCAACAGCCCAACGAAAATTGTTTGTAATTTCATGATGTTTGACCCTTGACAAGCAAAAAAGGTCACGACAGACAAGATGTCTTTGATGCTAGCACGCCAATCCAACCCTAATGTCGCACTAAAAAGATATGGTGTGCAAAGAGGTCCCAGCGTCGCTGGCTGGATTACTAGGGCAAGGCGGCCACGGCGCGCTGGTAGGCTACCGATGGCAGCATGCCTTCCCAAGCCAAACACGGCACTTTAGGTATGAGCGCCAAGCGCCGCGTATGGCTTGCTGCTTCTGGTTGATACGAGCCTGCGTCTTGCGCCAGGCTGAGCTCTGCTAACACCGTATCTAAAGGCGAATCGCCAGGCTTGCCTACGAGGGACTGGTTGCACAGCAAAGCCATATCGCAACCGGCCTGCAAGGCCGACAGCACGGCTTGCGAGGCACTGATTTCTCGGCCCTGCACCTTGCGTGCACCGGCCATAGACAAGTCATCGCTAAATATCGCACCGCTAAAGCCCAGGCTTTGGCGCAACACCTTTTGCAGCCAGATCGCAGAAAAACCGGCAGGCAAGCTATCGACCTTCGGGTACACCACGTGCGCCGGCATGACCGCCTGCAGCACCAGGTCCAGCGTGGCATAGGGCGCGGCGTCTTTGGCCAAAATACTGCGCAGACTGCGCTTGTCAACCGGTACCGCGAGGTGCGAATCGGCGCGCGCATAGCCGTGTCCAGGGAAATGTTTGGCGCAATGCGCCAGGCCGGTTTGCGCCATGCCTTGCATCAGGCTTTGGGCCAGCAGGCTCACGGTACGTGCATCATCAGAAAAAGCCCGATCGCCAATCACGCCGCTGGCGCCGTAATCCAGGTCTAGCACCGGAGCAAAACTCATATCTGCACCGCAGGCCCGTAATTGCGCGCCCATTACATACCCGCAAGCCAGCGCGGCGCGGCTGGCAGCCAAGGGCCCGGTCTTGCGGCCCGCTCGGGGCGCAGCCACAAACATATCACCCAGCACGCGCATGGGCGGCAGATGCACAAAACCGTCCGTGCGAAAGCGTTGCACCCGACCGCCCTCGTGGTCCACAGCAATCAACAGGTCAGGGCGCACTCGCTTGATGCTGGCACACAAGGCTGTCAATTGCGCACGGTTTTCCCAATTGCGGCCAAATAAAATCAAACCGCCTACCAATGGGTGGCGTAAACGTTCTTGGTCCACCGCCTGCAATTGCGTGCCGGCGATGTCAATCATCAATGGGGCGTGGTGCTGTATGGTTTTCAAGGCAGCAGCCTTAAGTCGCAGCGGGGCGCAAAGCACCAGCAGCTTGGGCAGCATCGTCGCCCTGCGCAGGCAGCGCCGCTTGCGCGACGGGACGCGACTCGACGATGCAAAAACTCACCGCATAGTCGGTTTCATCGCTCAGGCTAATTTGCGCGTACAAACCACGGGCCTCACACCAATCTTTTAATGCACCATGCAATACCACCACCGGTGCACCACTGGGAAGTTTGGCAATTTCGCAAGAGCGCCAGGTCATGGGCATGCGCATGCCTAAACCGACGGCCTTGCTGAAGGCTTCTTTGGCGCTGAAACGGGTGGCCACATAGCGCACACCGCGCTCAGGCCAACGGCTGCTGCGGACCTTCCAGGCGGCCAATTCGCCGGGCGCTAAAACTTTGGCGGCAAAGCGCTCGCCATGGCGCTCCAGGCTGGTGCGGATACGCCGCACGTCGCAAATATCCGTGCCAATGCCGAAAATCATGTCCGCAAACAAGCCAGATAGGCCTGCACCGCGCCGGTATAGCCGCGCTCCAAAGCATCAGCAATCAGCGCATGGCCTATCGAGACTTCGTGCACCGCAGGGACAGCACGTATGAATGCGCCCAGATTGTCCAAATTAAGGTCGTGCCCGGCATTGATACCCAAGCCCGCCGCAGTGGCGGCGCGCGCGGCCTGGGCAAAGCGCGCCAATTGGGCCGACTCCCCGGGGCTACCCCAGGCTGCTGCATAAGGCTCGGTATAGAGCTCCACCCGGTCCGCGCCCACCGCTTTGGCGCCGGCCATGGCCTGGGCCTCGGCATCCATGAACAAACTCACGCGCACGCCCCAGGCCTGCGCTTGGGCAATCAAAGGACGCAGTACATCGGTGTCCTGCGGAAAGCTCCAACCGTGGTCGCTGGTGAGTTGGCCTTGCCCGTCTGGCACGAAGGTGAGTTGGTGCAAGGGCAAATTGCGGGCCACCAGATCAGCTGCCACCTCCATCAAGTTGTGCAAGGGATTGCCTTCGACATTGAATTCGCGGTCCGGCCATTGCTGCATTAATTCGGCCAATTCGAGCACATCACTGCCCCGGATATGACGCGCATCCGGGCGCGGGTGCACGGTGATGCCCGATGCCCCTGCCTGCAGACAAAGGGTGGCAGCGCGGGTCACGCTGGGAATGCCCAGGTGGCGGGTATTGCGCACCAAAGCCACTTTATTCAAATTAACAGACAGCGCGGTAAAAGAGGTGTGCATGGCAAACGGACAGCTTCTTTAGGTTCAGAGGATAAAAGTACTAATAGGACTGGATGTCCACCATCATCTGGCGGGTGCGCAGGGTTCGGACCCCACAATGGTAGTGCAGCAAGGCGCGCAGCAAAGGCTTGAGCGCCATACTCAGGGGCGCGCAGGCGCGCAAGGTATCGGTAAAAAGGCTGTCTTCAGCCAGTGTGGCTTGCAAGTCCGTCCATTGTGCGCCGCTCAAAAAAGCCCGGTCGTCGGCGTGGGCCTGACGCAGTCCGCCTTCAGGCACCAGGGTGTAGGACTGCTGTGGCTCCAGCGCTGCCAGCGTAAGGGTTTGCACATCGAGTTGCGGCAGCAAACCGACTTCGCGCAAGAGCAGCAGCTCATAACTTCGCAGCGCCGCTTCCAGCACTTCTTCGTGCGCGCTGGCCAGCACGGCCACGACGCTGGCGTAGATATCAAACAAAACGGGGTGCGGATCGTCGCGCGCCAAAAGCGTCAGCAAGAGTTCATTAAGGTAGTAGCCCGATAGCAAGGCCTCGCCGGTGGGCATCACGTGGCCGCCCTGCCACTCGGCGCTTTTGAGCGTGCGGATTTCAGCGTCCCCACCAAAGGCCAGGTGCAAGCGCTGCAAAGGCAAAAGCACCGGTCGGAAACTGGAACTGGGCCGTTTGGCGCCTTTGGCAATCAGGGCAATGCGTCCGTGGTGGCGCGTAAACACCTCCAGAATCAGGCTCGATTCGCTCCAGTCGTAGCGGTGCAGTACAAAAGCCGGTTCGTCCGCAATGCGCTTGACGGCCATTTACTCGTATCCGAAAGAGCGCACGCGCGCCTCATCGTCGGCCCAGCCGGAGCGCACCTTGACCCACATTTCGATAAATACCTTGGCATCGAGCAGTTTTTCCAGCTCGACACGGGTTTCGGTTCCGATGCGTTTGATGCGTTCGCCTTTGTCGCCAATGACCATGGCTTTGTGGCCGTCGCGCTCCACCACAATGGTGGCGGCAATACGCAACAAACGCTTTTGCTTGCCGCGCCCGGCTTCCTCTTCAAATTTATCGATCACCACGGTCGAGGTGTAGGGCAATTCATCGCCGGTGAGACGGAACAGTTTCTCCCGCACGGTTTCGCTGGCCAGAAATTTTTCGCTGCGGTCGGTCAGCTCGTCGGCGGCATACCACCAGGCTTGCTCCGGCAAGTATTTTTCACAAATCCCCAGCATGCGCTCGATGTCCTTGGCGTTCTTGGCCGACATCGGTACAAACTCGGCAAAGGCATGGCGTTGCTGCATCTCCTGTAACCAGGGCGCAATATCAGCACGGCGGCTCACCTGATCGAGCTTGTTAGCGACCAGCAAGGTGGGCACCTCCTTGCTCAGCAAAGCCAACACCTTGGCATCGGCTTGGTTGAATATACCGGCCTCGACTACGAACAAAATCAAATCCACATCACCCACCGCACCCATCACGGTTTTATTTAGCGAGCGGTTCAGCGCGTTGTTGTGCCGGGTCTGAAAACCCGGCGTATCGACAAACACAAATTGGGACGCCCTGCGCGTGTGCATGCCGGTAATGCGATGGCGCGTGGTTTGCGCTTTGCGGGAAGTGATGCTGATTTTTTGCCCGACCAAGGCGTTCATGAGCGTGGATTTGCCCACATTGGGTTTGCCCACAATCGCCACCAAACCGCAGCGCTGGCCGGGTACGCCCTGCTCGCCTGCCTCGGCCATGCGCGGCATGGTTTTTAGCAAGCCTGCCAGCAGGCTGTCCACGTTTTGCGCTTCCTGCTCTTGGGTATCCGCCGGTGGCAAAGTCAATTTATTTTTAGTTGTCATGCGGGGCTTTGGAGTGAAGGGTTTGCAGCATCGCGCTAGCGGCGGCTTGCTCGGCGGCGCGGCGCGAGCCACCAATGCCGCGCTCGACCAAGGCGAGTTGCGCAATTTCACAGGCCACATCAAAGGTCTGCTGGTGCGCAGCGCCCAGGGTGTTGACCACTTTGTAGTCAGGCAATTGCATTTTGCGCGCCTGCAACCATTCTTGCAATTCGGTTTTGGGGTCTTTGCCGATGGCGGCCATGCCGGGGTTGACATCGAGCTTTTCGAACAATCGTTGGACCAGGGCTTGCGCTGCGGGATAACCGGCATCGAGGTAAATCGCGCCAATAATCGCCTCCAGCGCATCGGCCAAAATGGAAGGACGCTTGGCGCCGCCCGAGCGCATCTCGCCTTCACCTAATTTAAGCAGTTGTGACAGGCCCAAATCCACGGCCAATTGGTGCAAGGTCTCCTGGCGCACCAAATTAGCCCGCACGCGGGACAAGTCGCCTTCGGGAAGGTTTTGCAACTTGGCATACAGAAAGTCAGACACCGCCAGGCTCAGCACCGAGTCGCCCAAAAATTCCAGGCGCTCGTAGTGGTCGGATGAAAAACTGCGGTGCGTTAAGGCCTGCTCCAGCAGGGCTGGACGATTGAAATGGTGTTGCAGACGCTGTTGCAATTGCGCAATTTCGGGTTTCACTTTGCGCCTTTAGGCCGCAGCGCTGCCAGCGCCCAAAAGGCCGATTGATTGGCTCGTCCCAACATCAATGGAAGGGCCCGACACGCTTGAGGTTGCCGAAGTTCATCCATACAAAAAAAGCTTTTCCGACAATATTTTTCTCCGGTACAAAGCCCCAATCACGCGAGTCCATGGAGTTGTCACGGTTATCACCCATCATGAAATAGTGGCCCTCAGGCACCTTGCAGGTCACGCCCTGGACGGTGTAATCGCACCCTTCATAGCCAGCGAATTTGTCCGTGCCTTGCACATAGGCAGGCCGCTGCTCGTCGTTAAGCAGGCGATGGCTTTGGGTGCCGAATTTTTCTTCGTATTGCTTGAAGTAGCGCATAGCGTCTTCATCAAAAAACTCAGGCACTGATTCGGTAGGCACTGCCTGCCCGTTGATAGTCAGGCGCTTGTTCAGATAAGCCACGGTGTCGCCAGGCAAGCCAACCACGCGTTTGATGTAGTCCAGACTTGGCTTGGGCGGGTAGCGAAACACCATCACATCACCGCGCTGGGGCTTTTGGCCCTCAGTGATCTTGGTGTTGAGCACCGGTAAGCGCAAGCCGTAGTGAAATTTGTTGACCAAAATCAGGTCGCCCACCAGCAGTGTGGGGATCATCGAGCCCGAGGGAATTTTGAAGGGTTCGACGATAAATGAGCGCAGAAAAAACACCGAAATAATCACCGGGAACAAACCGGCCGTCCAGTCCAGCCACCAGGGTTGGGCCAGGATGGTTGCGCTTGCCTGGGCGATATCGCCATCCACCCGTGCAATGCCTTTGCCATGCAAATCGGCACGGCGCTTGTCATCGGCTTCTTGCAATTGGCGCGCCGCACTATGGCGCGCTGGTAAGAAGTAAAAACGCTCAGCCAGCCAATAAACACCGGTGACCGTCGAGGCCATAAACAAAAGGAAGGCAAAGTTGCCCTCGACTGCACCCATAAACCAGGCGCCGGCATAGGTCACAAAAGCGGCAAGCACCAAAGAAGTAAGAAAAGGCATCAGTCTTCCACCCGCAAAATAGCCAGGAACGCTTCCTGGGGCACTTCCACCGATCCGATTTGTTTCATGCGTTTCTTGCCTGCTTTTTGTTTCTCAAGGAGCTTGCGCTTGCGCGAAATATCGCCGCCGTAGCACTTGGCGAGCACGTTCTTGCGCAAGGCTTTGATTGTCTCACGCGCGATCACATTGGAGCCAATCGCGGCTTGGATTGCGACGTCGTACATCTGGCGCGAAATCACTTCACGCATCTTGCCCACGACCGCACGGCCACGGTAGGTGGCCTGCGTGCGGTGCACGATGATGGACAAAGCGTCAACGCGCTCGCCGTTGAGCAAAATATCGACCTTGACCACATCCGAGGCGCGGTATTCCTTGAACTCATAGTCCATGGACGCGTAGCCCCGGCTGACCGATTTGAGCTTGTCAAAAAAGTCCAGCACGATTTCGCCCAGGGGCATGTCGTAGGTAAGCATCACCTGCCGCCCGTGATAGGCCATATTGAGCTGCAAACCGCGCTTTTGGTTGGCCAGGGTCATAACGGCGCCTACATATTCCTGCGGCATGTACAGGTGAACCGTCACGACGGGTTCACGGATTTCGTCCAGCTTGCCCTGATCAGGCATCTTGGACGGGTTTTCCACCATCCGCACTTCGCCATCGGCCTGCACCACCTGATAGACCACGCTAGGCGCCGTGGTGATCAAGTCCTGGTCAAACTCGCGCTCTAGGCGCTCCTGCACGATCTCCATGTGCAACAAGCCTAGAAAGCCGCAGCGAAAACCAAAACCCAGGGCCTGGGAGACTTCTGGTTCGTAATGCAGCGAGGCATCATTGAGCTTGAGCTTTTCCAGGCTGTCGCGCAGGCCTTCGTACTGATTGGCCTCGGTCGGGTACAAACCGGCAAACACCTGGGGCTGGATTTCCTTGAAACCGGGTAAGGCTTCGGTGGCGGTGGCCGCTGCGCCACCCGAGCCAGGCCTGATCAGGGTCACGGTGTCGCCCACTTTGGCCGCCTGCAATTCGCGAATACCGGCGATGATGTAACCCACCTCGCCAGCCTCCAGGGACTCGCGCGGAAGATTGGCGGGGGTGAACACCCCCAGGCTGTCGGCGTTGTAGACCGCGCCGGTAGCCATCATCTTGATCTTTTCGCCGCGCGCCAGGCGACCATCAACCACGCGCACCAGCATGACCACGCCGACATAGCTGTCAAACCAGCTGTCAATGATCATGGCCCGCAAAGCGCCCTCAGGACGCCCCTTGGGCGGCGGCACCTTGGCGACAATGGCCTCCAAAATCTCGTCTATGCCTAGGCCAGTTTTAGCCGAACAGGGAATCGCCTCGGTAGCATCTATGCCGATCACGTCCTCGATTTCGGAGCGCGCATTGTCCGGGTCGGCGTTGGGTAAATCCATTTTGTTGAGCACTGGCACCACTTCCACGCCCAGCTCCAGCGCGGTATAGCAATTGGCCACCGTCTGCGCCTCCACACCCTGACTCGCATCAACGACGAGCAAGGCGCCTTCGCAAGCCGATAGCGAACGGCTCACCTCATAAGAGAAATCCACGTGGCCGGGCGTATCGATCAAGTTGAGGTTGTACACCTGGCCGTCTTTGGCCTTGTACTGCAAGGCCGCGGTCTGCGCCTTGATAGTTATCCCCCGCTCTTTTTCAATGTCCATAGAGTCCAAAACTTGGGCCTGCATATCGCGCGCTTCCAGTCCGCCGCAACGTTGAATCAGGCGGTCGGCCAGCGTAGATTTGCCGTGGTCAATATGGGCAATGATCGAAAAATTTCTGATGTGTTGCATCAAGCAAGAGGGTCAAGAGATTGAATTAAAAGGCCGGAGCAGAAAAAAGGGCGCGTCGGATGAACGACGCGCCCTGAACCAACCATCATTGGCAACTGCGAAAGTTGGAACTTCATTGTAGGGAAAAAGCGTAAAACGACGCGCTTGCACATAGGACGGATTGGCTTGTTGTCAATCGACAACATAAATTTATTCACAAGTTATACACAGACTGTAAGCAAATCATGTGAATAAGGTGTTGATGGCATGTGCAGTACCCGCGAACATTTCGTATCGCGGATTTTGAAAATTACTTTATTACCGAAAACGGGCTTTTCAGAGCGTCATTCTAACTAAACCACCAATCAGATTTCGCAGCACTCAAGCCTGAAAAACCGTTAAATAGGGGCTTTCCAAGCTTCGGGGCCAGAGCCAAGCAGCCGCAAACCGGCGAGCCAGCCCAGTGCTTGGCAGCCGTCGGGCAATATTTGCGCTTAGTTTGCCGGTTTAATCAAGGCGTACTGCGTCCATTCGCCGCGCCGGAAAAGCACATTGATCGCCTTGCTCTTGTCCAGCTTAGCCACCACCGCTTCAAACTCCTTGACGGATCCAACTTCCACATTACCGACAGCCAAAATGACATCGCCCTGGCGCAGCCCAGCGCGTGCTGCCGAATCGGTGGCGGCGTCCACACTGACGCCGCCTTTGATACGCAACTCCTTTTTCTGTGCTTCGGTCAGTTCACTCACACTCATGCCCAGGACCTGACCGGCTGCCGCCTTGGGTTTTCCTTCGGCAGGCCCTGGCTTAGCCGCTGTTTTCTCCACCTCAATCTCGGCGACGGTCACGCTCAAATCTTTCGTTGCACCGCGCCGTTGCACCGTGACGGTGGCTTTGCTACCGGGCTTGATCTCCCCAACCGTGCGCGGCAAATCAATCGACTTCTCAATCGGCTTTCCATTGAAACGCAAAATAACGTCACCCGGCTCCACCCCTGCTTTATCCGCCGGTGCACCCGCTTCTACGCTGGTCACCAGCGCACCTTGGGCCTTAGTCAGGCCCAAAGACTCTGCCAGTTCCTTGCTCACAGGCGCGATGCCCACGCCGATGCGCCCCCGAGACACCCGGCCCTGACTGCGCAGCTGCTCCACCACCCGCACCGCCTCGTCCATGGGTATTGAAAAGGAAATGCCCATAAAGCCGCCCGAACGCGAATAAATCTGGCTGTTGATACCCACTACTTCACCCCGCATATTGATCAAAGGGCCACCCGAATTTCCCGGGTTAATGGCCACATCGGTCTGGATAAAAGGTAGGTAGTCGGTGTCGTCGGTGTAGCGCTGCTTGGCGCTGACGATACCGGCGGTCACCGTGTTTTCAAAGCCGAAGGGCGAACCGATGGCCATCACCCACTCACCAACTTTCAGCCGTCCGACATCGCCCACTTTGACCGGCGTCAGGCCGGTGGCTTCAATTTTGACCAGCGCCACATCGCTGCGCTTGTCCGCGCCGATGATCTTGGCCTTAAATTCGCGCTTGTCCGTCAAGGTCACCAGCACCTCGTCAGCCCCATCGATCACGTGCGCGTTGGTCATGATCAGGCCGTCTTGGGAAAAAACAAAGCCTGAGCCCACACCGCGCGGCACCTCCTCTTCGGGAGCGGGCCGGTTAGAGCGCGGCGCCTGCCTGGGTATATTGGGCATAGGCAGGCCAAAACGACGAAAAAACTCCATCATTTCCTCATCGCCCGCGCCGCTTGGCTGCTGACGACTGGAGACTTTCTGCAATGTGCGGATATTCACCACCGAGGGCCCAAGCTGTTCGACCAAATCGGTGAAATCGGGCAGCGCGCGCGCTTGGGCGCGCACTGGCTGCATAGGCCCGGCAAACAAAGTCATTCCTAGGAATGCAGCGGCCAAAACGGGTAGTCCTGCGCGTAAGCGGTTAAAAATGGCAAATGCAAACATCGGTTTCATCCTCTCATTTCCCAAACAAACGGTGCGCGGCAGTGCGCATCCGCAGAATCCATACAAGCCCAAGCAAATGCAGGCTGGCGGCCGCAACGAACGGCTCGATCAAAAACTTTACATGAATCCGGCGTCGCGCTAACAGTATTAGCCATTAAACCCTGATTCGCCCAAGCGCTAAGCCCTCAGCCTGTGCCCCATGGGCGACCAGGGCACGTCGCAATGCGATCCACTGCGGCTCCCGCTCCCGTGCCAGCCCCGTTAGCAACCATCGCACATCTGCGTTTCCAGCGGACAAACGCAGTACCGAAAAACCAGGCAGAGCCACAGCCCAATGCACCTGACAGAGTTCATCCTGCGACCACAAGGACCAGCGCCATGCGCTGCCATCCCATTCCAAGCTGCCGCCGGGTGTTAGCCACCAAGACCGTACGGCAAGAAAAAAAATCAGGCAAAAAAGAAATGCCAGGCTGGCCAAAGAAAGCGTCTGTGCCCCCTGCAGACCCAGTGCCATCAGTACGGCAAGGTTGATAAACCCTAGCCCCAGCAGAACACCGGCATGGGTGGACGCGCGGCCAAAGTGCATACGAGCGGGAGGTGCCTGGCTTAACAAGGTCTATCCCTATTGATCACTGCTGAGAGTGCCGCCTTAAGCGCGCTTGAACACCAATGCGCCGTTGGTGCCACCAAAGCCGAAGTTATTTTTCAAAGCCGCGCGGATCGGCATATCGCGCGCCTGGTTGGCACAGTAGTCCAGATCACACTCCGGGTCTTGGTTGAGCAAATTAATGGTCGGCGGGCACTTCTGGTGGTACAGGGCCAGCACGGTAAATACCGACTCCAAGCCGCCGGCGCCACCCAACAAATGCCCGGTCATGGATTTGGTGGAACTGACCACGATACGCTTGGCGTGTTCGCCCAAGGCCGCCTTGATCGCGTGAGTTTCATTGATATCCCCCAAGGGCGTGGAGGTGCCATGCGCATTGAGGTAATCGATGTCTTGCGGATTGAGAGATGCGTTGCGCAAGGCGCTCAGCATGGCGCGGCGCGGGCCATCCATATTGGGCGCGGTCATATGGCCGGCATCGGCGCTCATGCCAAAGCCAGCCAATTCGGCATAAATACGGGCGCCACGCGCTTTGGCGTGTTCGTATTCTTCCAGCACCATGATGCCGCCACCTTCGCCCAGCACAAAACCATCGCGGTCTTTGTCCCAAGGGCGAGAAGCCGCGGCCGGATCGTCGTTACGGGTACTCAGGGCCCGCATAGCGGCAAATCCACCCACCCCGAGGTGTGACACTGCAGCTTCCGAACCACCTGCAACCATGACGTCGGCGTCGCCGTACTCAATCATGCGGCCGGCCTCGCCGATGCAATGCAGGCCCGTGGTGCACGCAGTGGCAATTGCGATATTGGGCCCTTTAAAGCCAAAGCGCATGGACACATGGCCGGCGGTCATATTAATGATCGAGGCGGGGACGAAAAACGGTGAAATGCGCCGCGGACCCCGCGCGGTAAATTCGATATTGGTGTGCTCGATCATGGGTAGGCCACCAATGCCCGAGCCGATGACGCAACCAATACGCGTAGCTTCCTCTTCATCTAGCGCCTCTCCGGTGGCCAGACCGGCGTCCTCCACCGCCTGCGCCGCTGCAACAATGCCGTAGTGGATGAAGCTATCCATGGCACGAGCGTCCTTGGGGCTGATATAGCGATCCAAGTCCAATCCACGCACCTCGCCGGCGATGCGGCAGGCAAAGGCACTTGTGTCAAATTTACTGATTAAGCCGATACCCGATGTGCCCGCCAGCAAATTGGCCCAAGCCTCATCTACGGTATTGCCCACCGGGCTGACACAGCCCAAACCGGTAACTACTACACGACGACGGGACATACTCACCTGTATTAAACATTGCGACAATCACAAACTACACGCAGCGGCTCTGCCGCCAGAGTCCCGGGCGGCTTGCGCAATGGCCCGCTGCCGAGCCTTTCCCAACACCCGGCCGCAAAAGCGGGTGTCGGACCAGGCCGATTAGGCCTTTTTGTGCGTCGTGGCGTAGTCCACCGCGTTTTGCACCGTAGTGATTTTTTCGGCGTCTTCGTCGGGAATTTCGATGCCGAATTCATCTTCCAAGGCCATCACCAGTTCCACCGTGTCCAGCGAATCGGCACCCAAATCGGCCACAAAGGCTTTTTCATTGGTGACTTGGGACTCTTCCACACCGAGTTGCTCGGCGATGATTTTCTTGACACGTACTTCGATATCGCTCATGGGTTCCCTCTAAGGGTTGTAAAACAGTCCGCGATTTTACCAGTGCGGGCGCTTCGCGCTCGCAGTAGCTGCCTTGCGGACACAAAGGCCTCCTAACGGATACTACTTTACATATACATGCCGCCGTTAACGTGCAGTTCCTGGCCCGTCACATAGGCCGCTTGCGGCGAGGCCAGGTAGATCACCGCATGGGCGATGTCTGCGGGCTGACCCAAATGCCCCAAGGGGATCTGGGTTTGCAAGGCATGTTGCTGCTCCTGGCTCAAGGCAGCGGTCATATCGGTGGCTATAAAGCCGGGGGCGATGCAATTGACGGTGATCTTGCGCGAACCCAACTCCCGGGCCAAGGCGCGGGTCATCCCTGCTACACCGGCTTTGGCGGCAGCGTAATTGGCTTGCCCTGGATTACCGGAGGCGCCAACCACCGAGGTGATATTAATAATGCGGCCATACCGCTGCTTCATCATGGGCCGCATCACGGCCCGACTCATGCGGAATACGCCTTTCAGATTGGCATCAATCACCGCATCCCAATCCTCATCTTTCATGCGCATGGCCAGGTTATCGCGGGTGATGCCGGCGTTATTGACCAGCACCTGCAAACTGCCCATCTCCTTGATCACTAGGTCCACCAGCGCGTCACAAGCAGCGCCATCGGTCACGTTGAGAACACGCCCAGTGCAGCCTTCATAGGAATCCAAAGCGCGGGTGATGCCTTGGGCTCCGGCTTGCGTGGTGGCCGTTCCCACGACGCGCACACCCTTGCGGGCCAACTCCAAGGCAATCGCCGCGCCAATACCGCGCGAGGCCCCGGTCACCAGGGCCACTTGCCCTGAAAAATCGATCGAACTCATTGCAAACCCGCCTGTGTTTCGGCCAAAGTGGCCGGATCAAATACCGCAAAAGCGCCCAGGGACGCATCAATCCGCTTGACCATGCCGCTTAAGACCTTGCCTGGGCCGCATTCCACCATATGCTCTAAACCCCTCGCTTTTATGGATTGCACCGTTTGCACCCAGCGCACCGGCCCAAAGGCCTGCCGGTACAAAGCGTCGCGGATGCGCTCGGGATCGCTCTCCTCCATCACGTCGATATTGTTGATCAGTGGAATCTGCGGACTGGCGATTGCAATCTGTCGCAGGCGCTCACGCAGAATCAGCGCCGCCGGTCGCATCAATGCGCAATGGAACGGGGCCGATACCGGCAGCAACAAAGCGCGCTTAGCCCCTTGGGCTTTGAGCACTTCGCAGGCGCGCTCGACGGCTGCTTTGCTGCCCGAAATCACCGTCTGGCCGTTATCGTTGAAATTAGCCGCCTCCACCAATTCGCCGCTTTCAGGGGGAAACTCTGCTGCTACCTCAGCGCATAAAGCCGCCACCCGCGCCGGGTCCATACCCAAAATAGCCGCCATCGCGCCTTTGCCCACTGGCACCGCTTCCTGCATGGCCTGGCCGCGCAAACGCACCAGAGGCACCGCAGCGGCCAAAGTTAAGGCGCCCGCGGCCACCAGGGCGGCGTATTCCCCCAGCGAGTGCCCGGCCACGGCCCGCGGCGCAATGCCCACTTCGGCCATCCAAACCCGGTAAGCGGCAACGCCAGCCACCAGCATCACAGGCTGGGTATTGGTCGTCAGGGCCAAGGCTTCTTTGCTGCCCTGACGGATCAAGGCGCCGATATCTTCATGTAGAGCCTGCGAAGCCTCGTCCAGTACTGCGCGCACCACCGGGTGATCGCCCCAAGCATCGAGCATGCCCACCGACTGGGAACCCTGGCCGGGAAAAATAAATGCAAATGGCTTCATCGATTCAAGCCCTCAGAAAATGGGTAGAAAAGTCGGGTGTGCAAGGGCGTAAGCGCTCGAAGATTACAGCGTCAGCAAAACTGCGCCCCAGGTGAACCCGCCGCCCACACCTTCGAGTAAAAGGGTTTGGCCCGTTTGGATTCGCCCGCTGCGTACACCGTCATCAAGTGCCAGCGGTATGGAGGCCGCCGACGTGTTGCCATGCTGATCCACCGTCACCATGACTTTCTCCATGGACAGCTTAAGCTTTTTAGCCGTGCTTTGAATGATGCGGATATTGGCCTGGTGCGGCACCAGCCAGTCGATATCTGACTCCGTCTTGCCCGCCTTGGACAAAACGGCACGGGCCGCATCTTCGAGCACGCCTACTGCCAGTTTAAATACCGCTTGCCCCGCCATTTTGAGCAAAGGAACGCCGCTCACAAGTCCCCCTTGCACATGGCCGGGCACGCACAAAATATCGACATGCCGTCCGTCAGCATGCAAGTCGGTGGACAAAATGCCCGGTGTGTCAGAGGCTTCCAGCACCACCGCACCAGCGCCGTCACCAAAGAGGACGCAGGTGCCCCGGTCCTTGAAATCCAAGATACGGGAGAATATTTCTGCCCCGACGACGAGCGCGCAGCGGGCGCTACCGGTTTTTATCAGCGCATCTGCAACGGTCAGCGCATAGACAAAGCCGCTGCAAACCGCCTGCACATCCAAGGCCGCTCCGCCGACAGCACCGAGCTTGCCTTGCAAAATACAAGCCGTAGAGGGAAACACCATATCCGGCGTGGAGGTGGCAACGATGATCAGATCGACATCAAGTGCCGAGCGGCCCGCCGCTTGCAAAGCCGCCTGGCAGGCATGCAAGGCCAAATCGCTGCAAAAAACACCCTCGTCGGCAAAGTGGCGGGCGCTGATGCCACTGCGCTCGACGATCCAGTCGTCGGATGTCTCAATACCGTCCTGCGCCAGGCGCGCCACCATATCGGCATTGCTGAGCCGCCGAGGCGGAAGGTAACTGCCGGTGCCCGTGATACGTGAAAAGCTGCTCATGAAAAATCCGGATCGGGAACTTAGCCCTGCGTGATCGCAGCAGCTTGCGCGTTCAGCAACGGCGCCGCATGCGCAATGCGCGTTCGCACGCGCTCTAATAAATTGTTCTGTACGGCATCATACGCCCGGCCCAAGGCACTGGAAAACGCCAATTCATCAGCCGAACCGTGACTTTTAAAAACCAAACCGCGCAAACCCAGCAATGCCACGCCGTTGTAACGCCGGTGGTCAATGCGCCGCTTGAGCGCGGACAAGACCGGCGCCGAGACCAGCGCCGCCAGTTTGGTCAACAGATTGCGGCTGTATTCTTCTTTCAGGAATCCCACAATCATGCCGGCCAGGCCCTCGCTGGTCTTGAGGGCCACATTGCCGACAAAACCGTCGCAGACGACGAGGTTCACTGTGCCTTTAAAAATATCATTGCCTTCAACATTGCCAAAAAAATTTAAATCGCCGCTGGCCGCTGCGGCACGCAGCAATTCGCCGGATTCTTTGATCGTCTCATTGCCCTTGATCACTTCCGAACCGATGTTGAGCAAACCCACCGTGGGAGCACTCACGCTGTCGGTCACCGATACCAGCGCAGAACCCATGACTGCAAATTGCAGCAGATGCAAAGGCGTGCAATCGACATTGGCACCCAAATCCAGCACGGTAGTCGCATGGCCCTTGGCGTTCGGGATTTGCCCTGCCAGCGCAGGCCGCTCAATACCCTCCAGTGTTTTGAGCACATAGCGGGCGATCGCCATCAGCGCGCCGGTATTGCCGGCAGAAACCGCAGCTTGCGCCAGTCCGTCGCGCACCTGCTCGATGGCCACGCGCATGGAGGAATCTTTTTTCTTACGCAAAGCGATTTCCAGCGCATCGTCCATCTCCACCACCTCGCTGGCAAACACCTTGGTGATACGGGGATGGGAAAAATCAGCCAAGGCCAGAGGCAAACCCACTAAAACCAAGTGGGCATCTGGCTGCAATGCCAGGAAGTTACGGCAGGCCGGGAGGGTGACCAGTGGACCGAAGTCACCACCCATACAGTCAACTGCGATGGTAATCATGCAGCGTGCGGGGGATGAAGTGGATTCACGGAGCTAAGCGCGTGGACAAGAAAAAAGCCCGAGGCTACAGTCGATGCAGCTTCGGGCTTGAGGCCTACCCGCGCGGGTCAGGCTTCTGATTTCGTCTTGATGACTTTGCGGCCACGATAAAAGCCAGTCGGGCTGATATGGTGGCGCAAATGGATTTCGCCGGTGGTCGGCTCCACCGCAATGCCGGGCACAACCAAAGCATTGTGAGAACGGTGCATGCCGCGCTTGGAGGGAGACTTTTTGTTTTGCTGAACTGCCATGGTTGGCTCCTGGTCAAATCGGCTGCAGGCGAGGCAGCGCCGTCGGTTAATAGAATAGTGCAAAAAGCAGCGCTTGCACCTAAGCCTTCCATTATAGCGTCTGGCAGCATGTGTTCGAGCGCTCAGCTTTTAGGCGTCTTGAGTTGCGCCAGCTTGGCAAAGGGGCTGGGGCGCTCGGCCTCAGTTTCAAAATCGGCGTCCGCCGCCGACAACTTCAGATCACCGGGACATTTTTCATGCTTGGGCGACACGGGTAAGGCCATCAGCAGTTCGTCTTCTACCAATTCGAGCAGGTCAAACTGGAGGGAAATAACCAGCAAATCCTCCTGCGAATGCTCGTCCTGAGCCAGGGCAGCCTCCTCGGATTCCACAAAGCGAAAATCGCGGTCAAATTGCACCAACGTGGTCACCGGCTCCAGGCAGCGCTGGCACACCAGGTCGATATCCACATGCCCTTGCAACTGCAACCAGGGTACCGACTTGCCCGCAGCGTCCTCACGCATGCTGCCTAGCGCCTGAAAATGCACCATGCCATCAGCCAGCCCCTGCACTGCTTCGTCTGCCAGGCGAGGCAGTTGAGCCAAAGGAGACTGGCCTTGCAGCGGCACCGCCTCCAGCGCCAGGGCTGTAATAGATAGTTTTCGATGAGCGCTAGAGGGAAGCATGGCCGCAGTGTAAGAGAATCACTGCATGCAAAGCTCCGCCCGCGCCCTGATTCTGGCCTCCACCTCTCGCTATCGCCAAAGCCTGCTGGAGCGCCTGCAACTGCCCTTTTCAGTCCAGGCACCTGGTGTGGATGAAACGCCCATGGCTGGCGAGCCCCCTGCGGCACTGGCCAGCCGCCTGGCCCTGGCCAAGGCAAGCGCAGTGGCCGACGCTGCGCGCCATGCGGTGGTCATTGGTTGCGACCAGGTGGCCGACTTGCACGGCCAGGCCCTGGGTAAGCCAGGTAATTACGAAAATGCACTCAGCCAGTTGCGTGCGATGCGGGGTCAGACCGTGGTATTTCAAACTGCCATGGCGGTGCTTTGCAGGGAAAGCGGATTTTGCGAACAGGTGCTGGTGCCGGTGCGTGTGGTGTACCGCGAGGCATCGGACGCGCAATTTGATTTTTACCTGCGTGCCGAGGAGCCGTATGACTGCGCGGGCAGCGTCAAAAGCGAGGGTTTGGGTATTGCATTGATGCACAGTATCCACAACGACGACCCTACGGCGCTCATTGGCCTGCCCTTGATACGCCTAAGCGCCATCCTCGGCCGTGCGGGCATACCGGTATTAGGACATTTGTGAAACCGGCCGCCAGCCCGCACGGTCAAAAGCGCATGGGCACGCTGTACCTGGTCCCCACGCCCTTGGATTTTGGCTGCGACAGCCAGGGGCCATTGCACGAGGTGCTACCACAAGCGACCATCGTTCGCGCCGCAACGCTGCAGTACTGGGTCTGCGAAAACGCCAAATCCGCACGCGCCTTTCTAAAACGCATAGGCGAAGTCAGCCCGCTATGTGCCAGTATCCAGGAGCAGAAATTACAAGAACTGCCGCGCGAGGTCCATAAGAAAGGCGATACTGGATTTGATGCGCGTAGCTTGCTCGCGCCGGCTTTGCAGGGTCTGGATATGGGTTTGCTAAGCGAAGCGGGCATGCCGGCGATAGCCGACCCGGGCGCTTCGATGGTGCGCGCGGCCCATACACTGGGCATCGAAGTCCAGCCCTTGATTGGTCCGGTATCCCTGATGCTGGCGCTGGCCGCCAGTGGTCTTAATGGGCAGAACTTTGCCTTTGTGGGCTATGTGCCCAGCGATGCGGCCTTACGCGCCCAGCGCATCAAGGCCTTGGAAACGCTGGCCTTAAAGACCGGGCAAACCCAAATCTTTATTGAAACGCCCTACCGGAACGAAGCCTTGTTGCGCACACTGTTGGAGGTCCTGCAAGCGGGCACTCGCTTGGCGGCTTCTATGGGTTTAACTTTAGAAAAATGCCGCCATTACAGCGGCACACCCGCCGACTGGAAGCGCGAACGCTGGGCGCTCAACAACCAAACCCCTGCGGTGTTTGCCATCGGTCCTTAAGACCAAGGGCCCTGCCGGGTCTGGCCTGATGCCTAGCGCAGGCCGGGCGCGTAGCGCAAGGCGCTGGCCATGGATTCGCCCATCGACGCGCCAAAGCGCTTTACCAAACGTTCGGCCACGTTTTCGCGACGGGTGTAATCGATGATTTCAGGCGCTTTGACGACTTCGCGGGCCACATAATCGAGGTTCCCCAAATGATCTGCCAAGCCCATATTTACCGCCTGTTCGCCCGTCCAAAACAAGCCGCTAAAAGTGTCCGACGTCTCTTTCAACCGGTCTCCACGCCCGGCTTTGACGGCGCTGATGAACTGCTGGTGAATTTGATTCAGCATGGACTGTGCGAATTCTTTTTGTTTTTCCGTTTGAGGACTAAAGGGATCAAGAAAGCCCTTGTTCTGGCCTGCGGTCATCAAGCGGCGCTCCACGCCCAGTTTGTCCATCAGGCCGGTAAATCCAAAACCGTCCATCAACACGCCGATGCTGCCTACCACGCTGGCCTTATCCACAAATATTTGGTCGGCGGCAACCGCAATGTAATAAGCCGCAGAAGCACAGGTCTCTTCCACCACCACATACACCGGCTTTTTATGCAAGGCCTTGAGACGGCGGATCTCGTCATTCATGATGCCCGCCTGCACCGGACTGCCCCCAGGTGAATTGATCAGCAAGACCACGGCTTGCGCGCCCGGGTCCTCAAACGCACTGCGTAGCGACGAAATCACCGCCTCGGCACTGGCGTCTGCTCCCGAGGCAATCTCGCCCTTGATTTCCACCACCGCGGTATGCGCGCGGGTGACGTCGGCGTTATGCATGCTGCCGGTACGGTCCATGCCGAGCCAGATTAGTGCGGCAAAAAACAAGAGCCAGGCCAGGCGCATGCCGTATTTCCAGCGCCGAGCAGCGCGCTGCTCGGTCAGGCTGTCTTGCATCCACTTTTCGATGAAGCTACGCTCCCAGGCTGAGCCGGCGGCGCCAGGCTGGTTATCGTTCGCTTGCGCTGCAGCGGCCTCTTGGGTGGGCTTGGGCGCTGCAGGATCGGTAAAAACGGGCTCTGTCATAGGAAATCGGTATGCGGTAGTAATTGCGACTGAGTATGCCAGCCTACCAAGCCGTCCTGCTCGGAGAGGGCAATTTTGACCAATGCACCACGGCAGGGGCCATTCATGCAGCGTCCAGTATCGGGAGCGTACAACGCGCCATGGGT
Source organism: Comamonas sp. lk (assembly GCA_945865425.1). Classification (GTDB taxonomy): domain Bacteria; phylum Pseudomonadota; class Gammaproteobacteria; order Burkholderiales; family Burkholderiaceae_C; genus Allorhodoferax. Next base: position 23,093 of record CAMBFN010000016.1, read on the forward strand.
GGCGCAAATCAACCACTGGCCAGTGGAATCAAAAAAGCGGTTTTCCTCTAAGTCCATTTCCATGGCCACGTGGCTGCAGCGGTTCAGGTAAGCGTGCACTTCGCCCCTGAAGCGGATGGCAAACGCCCAGCAACTTTGACCTTGGTACTGGACGTCAAAGGGCACCGCCAGCCCACTTTCTTGCAGGTCGGCAGAATGACACAGCGGGATCAGCCTGCGCGTCAAGCGTTTTCCAGGATCCAGCGGTGCAGGCGGGGGGCCGAATCAGCAATATACAAGGGCTTGAGCGCTGCCAAGGCGCTGGCGTCATGGGCCCCGTAGTTCACACCTACGCTGGCGCAGCCGGCATTGGCCGCCAGTTGCAAGTCGTGTGTGGTGTCGCCCACCATCAGAGTGCGCTCGGGCGACACACCCATTTGCGTCATCAGCTCATGCAGCATGCGTGGATGCGGCTTGCCCGCCGTTTCATCAGCCGTACGGCTGGCATGGAAAAGGTCTTTCAGTTCCACGTGCGCCAAAGCCTGGTCTAGCCCCCAGCGGCTTTTCCCGGTGGCCACCGTCAGAAAGTACTGGCGTGCTTTCAATTCGGCCAGCATCTCCAGTACACCGGGGAACAAGGTGATCTGGTCCTGCTCGCGACCGTAGTGATGTTTATAGCGTTCACCCAGCAAGGGGTATTTCTCCTTGGGCACATCAGGCGCAGCATGGGCCAAAGCCTGGCCCAGGCCTAAACCGATCACGTACGCTGCGTCCTTGTCGCTGGGTACGCTACCACCCACATCACGCACCGCACCCTGGATGGAGCGCACGATGATGGCGGTAGAGTCAAACAGGGTGCCATCCCAATCGAAAGCGATCAGGTCAAAGCGGCGCTTGGAAACAAAATTCATAGGGCATCAGGCTGCTTGGCAGCGTTGGCAAAGGCGTCGATGGTAGCAAGCGCAGCGGGCAGGCATGCTTGCAAAAAAGGCAGCAGTTCAGCGGCTAGCGGCGCGTGCAAGTGCATATCTTCACCACTGGCCGGATGGGCAATTTGCAAACGCCAGGCATGTAAAAACATGCGCTTAAGCGGGACCGCGCCGCGCGCCCAGGCTTTGTTGTCCTCAAAATTGCCATATTTATCGTCCCCCGCAATGGGCAAGCCTTCGGAAGCCAGGTGCACCCGAATCTGGTGGGTACGGCCAGTTTTGATGGTCACCGCCAATAAACTGATCGCCTGCGCCGCCCCTGGCGCGCTGCGCGCCAGCACCTTGACCAAGGTCACCGAGGGGAGACCGTCCGGGTCGTCACGCGCAACCACTTTGACGCGGCGCTCGCCCTCGCCTGTGCCACCCGCACTCTCCAACAAGTATTTATGCAGCGGCTTGTCCAAGACTTTTTTATGCGCAGGCCAATCGCCCAACACCAAAGCCAGATAGATTTTCCCGGTTTGGCGCTGGCGGAACTGTTCCTGCAAGTTTTTGAGCGCACTGCGCTTTTTCGCGACCAGCAAAATGCCGCTGGTTTCCCGGTCCAGGCGATGCACCAACTCCAAAAAGCGCGCTTGGGGCCTGGCCATGCGCAGCTGCTCGATCACACCAAAGCTCACGCCCGAACCGCCATGGACCGCCACGCCCGCGGGTTTGTCCAGTGCCAAAAAGGCCTCGTCTTCGTACACGACGGTAAAGCTACGGCTGGGCGCGGCTTGGGCCGAAAGTGCGGCCATAGTGGCCGCCTTGTCCTGTGCCCGCACGGACACCCGAAGCGGCGGCAGCCGCACCATATCGCCGGCCTGCACCCGGGTGTCGGCGCCCGCGCGGCCCTTGTTCACCCGCACCTCGCCGCTACGGATGATGCGGTAGATATGCGTCTTGGGCACGCCTTTGAGCTGGCGCATCAGGTAATTGTCCAGCCGCTGATCGGCCTCATCCTCGTTCACCATCAACCATTGCGCAGCCGGTGTGGCGGGGCTAGACGGACCATCGGCGGAGGCTTCGGGTTTGACCCCTATAATGTGTTTCACTAGCGACTTGCTGTAAGTGGTTGATTTGGTTGGAGTTTAGTCCACACCCCCACAAATAGCCCCGCTAGAAGGTCGATGCCGCCCTGCCGCATAGCCCGCAAACCACCGCTCAGCTGCGTGTGGTGGCCGGCGCGCAGCGGGGTCAAGCCTACGAATTGAACCACTGAATCGGAATACCCCAAACCCTCAGATCCATTTTTCTGGGGGTGGAATGCAACGAGATGTTTGTGTTGATGCAACTGATAAACCTGTGCCTGCGGAGCCTTAGCGTTCCGCTATTGGGCGCGCGTCGGCTGTTTAAAACCTTGGCCAAGTGCCAAGCGCATCCCCTCGTTACCATCCCTGCGCCTATGCTTCGACGCCTTGTGTAGTTGAAGTTCTCCGGCAATTCCTCCACAGTTCAATCCGTTCGTCCAGGCATCGTTTGCCCCATTTGGGCAGGTGATAACTATTAAAGGACAACAATATGAAACGGATGTTAATCAATGCAACCCAGGCCGAAGAACGCCGCCTGGCGATTGTGGATGGACAAAAACTACTCGACTATGAAATCGAGATTGAGGGGCGCGAGCAGCGCAAAGGCAATATTTATAAAGCGGTCGTAACCCGGGTGGAGCCATCGCTGGAAGCCTGTTTTGTAGACTACGGCGAAGACCGCCACGGCTTCTTGCCATTCAAAGAAATATCACGCCAGTACTTCAAAGAAGGCGTCTC
>CAMBFN010000017.1 GCA_945865425.1 Comamonas sp. lk
GGGCTTCGTCCTCGGCGGCATCGCCGATTTTTTTGCTGCTAGGCTGGGCGCTTGGCGCCCCAAGGAAACCCTTGCGTGATTGCATTATTTGACTCCGCCCTGAAGGCCGCCCACGAGGCCGCCGGTGCCCAGGATTATCCGAAAAGCGCGCTCTATGTGGTAGCCACGCCTATCGGTAATTTAGCCGACATTAGCCTGCGCGCCTTGCATATCCTGTCACTGGCCGACCACATTGCCTGCGAGGACACGCGGCACACCCGCACACTTTTGCGCGCCTACGGTATCGACAAAAGCAGCGCCCAATTATTGGCGCTACACCAGCACAACGAAACACAAGCGGCCCATACCGTGGTGGACCTACTGCGCCAAGGCGCGCGCGTGGCCTGCGTCAGCGATGCGGGCACCCCAGGCATCAGCGACCCGGGGGCGCGCCTGGTGGCGCAGGTCCGCGCGCAGGGCTTGCGGGTGCTGCCATTGCCCGGCGCCAGCAGCGTGACCGCCTTGCTTAGCGCAGCGGGCGCAGTACAAGGCGGCGAGGGTGACGCAGGTTTTGTGTTCGCCGGGTTTTTGCCCAGCAAAACCGGCGAGCGTATGCGGGCGCTGGGCGAGCTAGGCAGCCAATCGCGGGCCTTTGTCCTGCTGGAGGCGCCGCACCGCATGCAGGCGCTGGCGCAGGCACTTGCCAGCCTGGGCGAGCGCACACTAACCGTGGGCCGCGAGCTGAGCAAGCAGTTTGAAGAAATCGCCAGCATGCGCGCCGATGCCCTGGGCGAATGGCTGGGCGCTGACAGCATGCGTTTACGCGGTGAATTCACCCTGGTGGTGCACGCCCCTCACGCCCCCATCGAACAGGTGCAAGACGACCGGATACTGCGCTTGTTACTGTCCGAACTGCCCCTGAAATCCGCCGTCAAATTGGCGGCCGACATCAGCGGCGAAGCGCGCAATGCGCTGTACGAAAGGGCGCTGGCTTTGAAGCAACAAGACGGGAAGTCGCCAGCGCCTGACTAGGAAAACGCTAAGTAACCGGATGGGGCATTTGCAAGCGAAACGCGGCCATCGTGGCGGAGCGATTAGATGCGCCTTGCCAGCTCCGCCGCTTTGCCGGTGTAGCTGCCTGGCGTCATGGCGAGCAGGCGTTGCTTTTCTTCGTCGGGTAGGGCCAGCGCGGCGATAAAGTCTTGCATTAGTTCGCGCGTCATGGCGGCGCCGCGTGTAAAGTTTTTAAGCTGCTCGTAGGGCTGGGGCAGACCATAGCGGCGCATCACGGTTTGGATCGGCTCAGCCAGTACTTCCCAGGAATTGTCCAAGTCAGCAGCAATCGCGGCGGTATTGATCTCCAGCTTGCCCAGACCGGCCTGCATCGACTGGTAAGCCAGCAAAGCGTAACCCAAAGCGACACCCATATTGCGCAATACCGTGGAGTCGGTAAGGTCGCGCTGCCAACGGCTAATGGGCAGCTTCTCGCTCAGGTGGCGCAAAAGTGCATTGGACAGGCCTAAATTGCCTTCGGCGTTTTCAAAATCAATCGGGTTCACTTTGTGCGGCATGGTGCTCGAGCCGACCTCACCGGGGCGAAGCTTCTGCTTGAAATAGCCCAGAGACACATAGCCCCAGACATCGCGCGACCAGTCGATCAAGATCGTATTGGTACGGGCCACTGCATCGAACAACTCGGCCATATAGTCGTGCGGCTCAATCTGAATGCTGTAGGGCTGGAATACCAGGCCCAGGCCGCGCGGCTCGGGCGCTTCCACGACGCGGTGGGCAAAGCCTTCCCAATCAAACTCGGGCCAGGCGGACAAATGCGCGTTGTAATTGCCGACCGCACCATTCATTTTGCCCATGATTTGCACGCTGGCAATGCGCTCACAGGCCGCTTGCAGGCGTACCACAACATTAGCAATTTCTTTGCCCACCGTCGTCGGGCTGGCGGTCTGGCCGTGCGTGCGGCTGAGCATGGGCACATCGGCATAGGCATGCGCCATATCGCGAAGCATCAGCACCAATCGGTCCAGTTGCGGTAACAACACAATGCCGCGCGCTGCGCGCAACTGCAATGCATGACTGGTGTTATTGATGTCTTCGCTGGTGCAGGCGAAATGCACAAATTCAGCCGCGGCCAATAATTCAGGTCGCGCTTCGAATTTGGATTTGATCCAATACTCCACTGCTTTGACATCGTGGTTCGTGGTTTTTTCTATCTCTTTTATGGCCTGTCCGTCAGCCACCGAAAAGTTCTTCACCAGGCCCAGCAGGTATTTGCGCGCACCAGTGCTTAGCGGTTTGAATTCCTGAAAACCCGCATCGCTCAAGGCAATAAACCAGGCTATTTCCACCTGAACGCGGCGCTGCATATAGCCCAGTTCGCTCATCAAAGGACGCAAATCGGTAAGCTTGTTGGCATAGCGCCCGTCCAAGGGCGAAATCGCGTCGATGGGGAAGAAATTCATCCAGCAATTGTAGGCTCATGACCCTGTATAGAATGCGCGTCCCTAGTTGGAACAAGCACACGATATGAAATTAATAGGCTCGACGTCCAGCCCCTATGTACGCAAAGTGCGCGTCGTCATGGCAGAAAAGAAGCTTGACTACGCTTTTGTCACCGAGGACGTCTGGGCCGCTGGCACCACCATAGGCCAATCCAACCCCTTAGGCAAAGTGCCATGCTTGGTCATGGAGGGCGGCGAAGCCTTGTTTGATTCGCGCGTCATTGTGGAATACCTTGAAGCGCTGTCACCGGTGGGCAAACTAATTCCGAGCACCGGACGCGCACGTGCCGAGGTCAAGACCTGGGAAGCGCTGGCCGACGGTGTACTCGATGCGCTGATTCTGGCCCGCTTGGAGGCAACCTGGGCCGGGCGCAAAGACAGTGAGCGCAGCCAGGGCTGGATAGACCGTCAAATTGCCAAGGTAGATGCGTCCTTAGAAGCCATGTCCATCGGTCTGGGCGATCGCAATTTTTGCTCCGACATCCACCTGACGCTGTCTGACATTTCCGTAGGTTGTGCGCTGGCCTATTTGGATTTTCGCTTTGCCCATATCAACTGGCGCGCCCGTCACGCCAATTTAGCCAAGCTCTATGAAAAGCTGTCCGATCGACCGAGCTTCGCCGACACGGTACCTTTTTAAGAAGGCGCAACAGTAGGCACTGCTGCCTAGGGAAGGTCTGCATAAGTCCCTCATCGCGAAGAGCACAGGGACGCGGTGATCGATAAGTGCTTCATTCGCAAGCCGAAGTGGATTGCTTCACTTCGTTCGCAATAACGGGTTTGGACTTATGCAGAGGTTCCCTAGCTGTTAGCGCGGCGTTTGAGCCAGCGCATCAAGCTGCCTACCCAAGGCAATTTTTCATACAACTCCTCTGCTGCGTCCCAATAGTCGCGGTGGATTTGCACTTTGCTTGCGGCGTCAAAAACCAGATGTGAGGCGCCCAAAATTACTTGTTCGTGGCCCTGATGGAAATTGCGAAAACAAAAGCGAAATTCCCAGGTCAGAAAACACTGCGCTCCTTGCGCCACGCGGCCGGTCACCACAAAGCGTGGCGCAATCAGAGCTTCGAACATGTGCACAAAAATCGCTTCAATAGCAGGCACACCCTGCACGTCGTTGAAGGGGTCTTTGAAGCGTGCATCCACCGCGTAAAACCGGGACAGCTGCTGCACGCTGGCTGGCGTTAAATGCTCGAACCATTGCACCAGCGTCTCCACCGCAGCAGCCTGGGCAGCCTGGGCCGCATCGCTAGGCGTGGCGGGCATGGACGGGTTGACCGGCGGGTTCATGTCGTAGCCTTAGCGACCAGGTAAAAGTACCAGCGCTGGGGCATGATGCGCAACAGCTTCATCCACAGCGTAAAGCGGCGCGGGAAATGGATTTCAAATTGGCCGCGCGCCCATCCGTGCAGCATGGCCTGGGCGGCTTGTGCGGGGCTGATTAGGGCGGGCATAGAAAAACTATTTTTTGCAGTCAAGGGGGTTTGCACAAAGCCCGGGTTCACCACCGATACCGCAACACCGTCGGCCTGTAAGTCCAGGTAGAGATTTTCGGCCAGGTTAATCATGGCGGCCTTGGTCGGCCCATAGGCCAGGCTGTTGGGCAGGCCACGGTAACCCGCCACACTGGCGACCAGGCTGATATGCCCCCTAGCGCGTGCGCGCATGGCGGGCAACACCGCATGCAACACATTGAGCGCGCCCTGGTAATTCACCTCCCAATGGCGCCGCATATCCTCTAAGTCCATGGCCTGCGCGCGCATGGGCTGGTAGTGGCCTGCGCAGTACAAGACCATATCCGGCGCACTGTGCGGCCAGCACTGCTGAGCCACCTGCGTAACGGCTTGCGCGTCACTACAGTCCAAGGCCTGGGCGCTGCTGCCCGGATGGGCTTGGACAAAAGCCTGCAAGGCCTGCGCATTGCGCGCAGACACCGTGACCAGCGCGCCTTGTGCATGCAGCGCCGCAGCAGTGGCATGGCCAATGCCGCTGCTGGCCCCTAGTATCCATACCGTTTGGCCGCGCCAATCGCGCTGGGGCGGGTTCAGAGATTGCATCCAGGCCATGGCTTAACGCTTGTAAAAACTGAGGGTGACCTCACCCAGCGGCAGGCCGAACTTGCGCATGCTCGCTTTGTTGAGCATCACGCGCTCATCGACCAGGTACATCCAGTCGTCCATCTGCACCTCAACAATTTTTCCATCCACCGGCAGCGCCAAGGTGTATTGCCACTGAAAGGCATTGCCCTGCGTACGCCCCCGGGCGCCGCCGACCACATCGTCTGCACGCCCGGTGTAGCTGCCATCCGGGCCAGCGGTCAGGCGCCAGATGCGCTTTTGTGTGGTCCCGTCCGAATAGGTGAAATCCTCGTCCAACACGCCTTCATTGCCGTTCCAGGTACACACCATCACCACCTTGAAGCGTTTGACCACGGTGCCGGTGTAGTCGGTGAATACGCCATGGGCGTCAAGGGTGCCGTTGAAATACTGGCGCAAATCGAGCACCGGTTTTTCCTGTGCGTAAGTTTCCAGCTTTTGCGAGGCACAGCCACCCAAAGCCAAAGCTGCACCGGTGCCCAGTGTCAGCGCAAATAAGCGACGTCGATTCATGGTGTTTTCCTGATAATGAAAAAAAACAAAAGTGCCGCAGCACCTAGCTTCAAAAAGCAAGGTAGCAGGCAATAGGCCCAGGTGATGCTGCGCAATGCCTCTTCGCTACGGCTGCCCGGCTCATAGCCAGCGTAGGACAGCAAAGGCAGGGCTAGGCCCGCGGCCAGCGCCAGATTGAGCTTGGCCGCCATATTCCACCAACCCCAGTAAATACCGCTGTCGCGCCCGGGTTCGGGCTGGCTGCTGATCAGGCCTGCCAGCATGGCGCCGGGGACAGTTAGGTCCGCCGCCAGACACAAACCAGACAGTAGGCAAATGGCGATAAATGGCAGGCTGTCGCCGCTACCCAGTTGCGCGGCCCAGGCAAACACCAGTACCGACAAGCCCATGGACGCCAGCCAAAGCGCCTGCAAACCCCAGCGCGCCACCAGGCGTGAGACCGGGGCCATGGCCAGCCCAGCAGCCAGAAAATAACTGGCCAAAAACCAGGGCTCCATGGACGCAGGTGCCTGCAGCCGGTCCTGGACAAAAAACAATATCAAAGTCGCAGGCAAAGCACTAGCAATGCCGTTGGCCAGAAAAACCGCCAGCAAGGCACGAAACGGCCGGTAGCGCAGCGGCGCCAATAGCCGCAAGCCAGCGCCTGCATCCTCAGACATAGGCGCTGGCGCAAGCACTGGTGCAGGCGCCCTCGTCCAGGCAAACCAGCCCACGCCCAATGCCAGGCACAAAATTGACGCTGTAAGCGGCAGACCCCAGACCAAAGGCGCCATCGAAGCCAAAATAACGCCGGCCAGGCCCAGGCCTTCGCGCCAGGCCACGATGCGGCTGCGCAAGGCCGCATCGCCGCCCAGCAAAGCACCCCAGGACTGTTGGACCAAAGTCAGCGCGCTGTAGCCCAGGTAGCACAGCACCAAGGCACCAGCGGCCCAAACCAGCAAGGCCCCGTGCTCGCGCACCGGCGGAAAAAACAAAGCGAAAAAACCAGCCCCCAGCAAGACGGCGGCAAGGGCGCAAAAGCGCAATACCTGCGCTTGAGAGCGGGCAAACAAGCGGTCAATCCATCGTCCCAGCAAAGGGTCTATCAGAGCATCTGCCACCCGCGCCAGCAGCAGCAAGACACCCAGGCTGGCCAGCGGCAGCCCAAAGCTGCGGGCGTAGTAATTGGGCAGGAAAACATACAGCGGCAAGGCCACAAAAGCCAAGGGTAAGGCCATCAGCCCGTAGCGCAGCCCTTGCGGCCAGCGAAATTCCAATAGTCCTGCGCTCGCTGCCATTCAGGTCCCCAGACCTAGCAGTTGGGCGCGCAGGCGGGGTTCCTGCGTCGCCGGGCTGAGCCAAATCGCAAAAAAAGATTGACTCAGTAAGGGGTCATCAATCACTTTATGCAACTGCCCGTTAAGGTACATGCGCAAGCCCTTACCCGGCAGATGCATGCCCGTCAGGCGGTCGCCAGGCTTCACGTCGGGTAGTGCGCCGGTCAGCGCCTGCAACCACTCTGAATGACGCCCTGCGGGCAGCGCTTCCAAGGCCTGCATTTGTTTGAGCGAAGTATCGGCCAATAGGTTGCCACTGATGGAGCGCGCATAACGAATCTCCAGCGCAAACGCATGCGCGCCAAAACGCTCCGGCACAAACTGCGGCGCGGTCCACAGGCTTGCCTCATACACCGCGATACCCAACCAGCGCAAGCGCCCGCTGCCGGCCAGGACGGGCTTTTCCATTTCGCGCGCTAGCTCAGGCGGTGGGGCCGGGGCGGTGCTGGCCTGCACACCGCTACAGGCACATAGCCATACCATGCACAGCACCACCAGGGCCTGCGGCCAGGCAAACAGAGTCGCTTTAGGCTGCGCCATGGGGTTTTTGCAGGGTGTACTGCAAGACATCAATGTTGTTTTCCATAAAGGCCGCTTCGCAGTAGCACAAATAGAACTCCCAGATGTGCATAAAGCGCTGATCAAAGCCCAGGGCCAGCACCTGCTCGCGCTGGGCTAAAAAGGCTTCGCGCCAGCGCTGGAGCGTCTGCGCATAGTCATGGCCGAAGGCGTGTTCGTCCACCACTACCAAGCCCGCCGCGCGCGCCTGCGCTTTGAACGCTGAGGGGCTGGGCAGGCAGCCGCCAGGGAAGATGTATTGCTGGATAAAGTCCGTGGAGGCGAGGTAGCGCTCGAACAAGTCGTCGGCAATCACAATGCTTTGGATGCAAGCCTTGCCGCCAGGCTTGAGCATGCGCGCGACGGTGGCGAAATAGGTGGGCCAAAAGCCCTGGCCCACGGCCTCAATCATTTCGATAGAGCACACCGCGTCATACGGGCCATCCTGGATATCGCGGTAGTCCTGCAAGCGCAAGTCCGCCTGCGCTGCCATGCCCTGGCGCTGCATGCGTGCACGTGCAAAGTCCAACTGCTCGGTGCTCAGGGTGACGCCGCTTACCCGCGCGCCGTGTTCCAGCGTCGCCATCTCGGCCAGCGCGCCCCAGCCGCAGCCTATTTCCAATACACGCGAACCCGGCGACAGATCCACTTGCTGCAAAGCGCGGCGCACTTTGGCACTTTGCGCTTGCGATAAAGACTGCGTCAGGTCGCCGCCAAATAAGGCCGACGAATAGTTCATGGTCGGATCTAACCACAAGGCATAAAAATCATTTCCCAGGTCGTAATGGGCGTGGATGTTTTTCTTGCTGTTAGTGCGCGTATTGCGCTGAAGCAAGTGCTTAATGCGGTAGGCCAGTCGCCCCAGCCAACTGCCAAAAATCACGCGGTCTACTTCGGCGCGGTTTTGCACCAGCACGCGCAGTAAACCGGTCAAGTCCGGCGTGGTCCAGTCGCCGTCGATAAAGCTCTCGGCAAAGCCGATGTCGCCAGATTTCAGTGCGCCGGTAAACGCATTCCAGTTTTTCAGATGCAGTGTGGCATGTGGATTGGCACTGTCGCCAAAGCGCTGCACACTGCCATCGGGCAGATGCAGCGTGAGGCTGCCGTGGCGGATTTTTTGCAGCAATTGCAAGACCGTGCGCGCTGCGGCAGGCGGGCGCTGGGCCGCCTTGTCAGCGCTATATTTGGCAGTGGTTTGGTTCATAGTGGATACACACAACTAGCGACTGACAAAACTTTCAGGCGCGGGGGGTTGACGGAAAAACGGGACACGCTTGAGCGACAGGCGTAGGGCCTGCCAGTGGATGCGCCAGACCACGGCAAAGGTCATCAGCGGATAGCGCCACAAGGCATGGCGTACGGCCAGCGCGCTAAAGGGCTGCAATTGCCCGCTGACACTGGTTTGAATCAAGGGGCCGCGTACATCGTCATAGTCCACACGCGCCACAGTGCGATCGCCTTGCGCATTGACCATGAAGCGAAAGCGGTACTGCCCTTGCACCGGGCAAAACGGCGATACATGCAATACCTTGTCCGCACGCTGCTCTACGCCAAAGCGCGCGTGGGACAGCAAATAGCAATGCCGTTCGCCAAAAGTGTTGTTCACCTCCACCAGCACAGCGCGCAAGCTGCCGTCTGCGCGGTGGCAATACCAAAAGCTGACCGGTTTGAAAGTGAAACCTAAAACGCGCGGGTAGCAATGCAGCCAGATTTCGCCATCGGCGTCGGTGATGCCTTCGCTGTGGAGCAATTCCTCCAGCCAGGCCAAGGCGCCGCCTTGCTGCGGGCCGCGTCCGTCGCCGTGGTCGCAGTCGTAAAAGCTCAGGGCGGCGCGCCGGTTGCGCGGCAAGTCACCGGGGGCGCCTTGCAAGCTGCGCATGGGCAGCATCAAAAAGTAAGTCGGGTAAGCAAAGGCGTGGTGCTTGGGCGCGAGCCGGGTGTGGCGCACCTGGCCAAAACCGATCATTGCTTGCGCCGCTGCCATATTCATCTACCCTGGGCCAGCAAGGGCTTTAAGGCTTCAGCTACGGCCAAGCCTGATTTCAAGCCGTCTTCGTGAAAGCCATAGCCGGTCCAGGCGCCACAAAAATAGGTGTGACGGCCTCCCTGAATGGCGGGCAAGCGCTTTTGCGCCTCGGTAGCCGCCAGATCAAACACCGGGTGCGCGTACTCAAAGCGGCCATGCACCAAGGCAGGGTCCAGTTCTTGCGCCGGGTTAAGCGACACCACCACCGGCTGGCTAAAAGGTAAAGGTTGCAACATATTGAGCAGGTAATGCAGGCAAACGCGCGGCCCATTTTCCCCGTTCATTGCGCCGGCCGTGCGCTGGTAGTTCCACGCGGCCCAGGCTTTTTTGCGACGCGGCAGCGCCGATGCGTCGGTGTGCAATACCGCATGGTTGGGCTGGTAGCGGATGGCACTCAAGGTCTGGCGCTCCAGGCCACTGGCATCGGCCAATAGAGACAGCGCCTGGTCGCTGTGGGTGGCGATCACCACTTTGTCAAAGCGTTCGGTCTGGCCTTGCACATGCACCAACACGCCATCAGCCAAGCGCTCTATCCACTGCACCGGCGCGCGCAAGCGTTTGTCCGCGATACCGGCCAGAATTTTTTCGACGTACTGGCGCGCGCCGCCTGGCACCGTGCGCCATTGGGGACGGTTGGTGAGCGCAATCAGCCCATGGTTATGGCAAAAACGCACCATGGTGGCGACCGGAAAAGCCAACATCTGGTCGGTAGGACAGCTCCAGATACAGGCCAGCATAGGTAGGAGATACCAGTCCTTGAACTCCTGCGAAAAGCCGTGCTGGCGCAAAAATTCGCCCAGTGGCTGCACCAGTTCGGCATCGGCATTGCGCAGCGCCAAGCCGGTAGCCAGCTTGTTAAAGCGCACCATGTCAAGCAGCATGCGCCAAAAACGCGGCCGCAGCAGATTGCTGCGCTGGGCAAACACTGCGTCCAAAGAAGTGCCGCACCACTCCAGCGCCGGGGCATCCGCGCTCGCAGCGGTTTGCACCGAAAAAGACATATCCGAATCGGCCGAGGGCACCCCCAGTTCAGCAAACAAGGCTATTAATTGCGGATAGGTGCGATCGTTAAACACCAGAAAACCGGTGTCCACACCGTGGGCGCGTGGGCCGGTGGGCGTGTCCAGGGTGATGTCCACTGTATGCGTGTGGCCGCCGAAATAATCGCCCGCTTCCAACAGGGTGATATCGGCCAGACCAGTTAGCCTGTGCGCGGCAGCCAGCCCGGAAATTCCTGAGCCAATGACGGCTACCTTCATAAGTGTTTCTCCAGTCGAGTTACTATACAGTAACAGCGCGACTGGATAGTCGCATTTCATAATTAGTCGTTTCATATCCGAATTGGTTAGCATAGGTCAGCAATGGGCAGCAGAAAGAGCCATGCGGCCGGTGTGGCCAAGAAAGCGGAAACCCGGCTTACCCGCCTAAAATCAAAGGTCACAGAAAGCACTGCATGCTCTACCCGGAACTCTTCAGACAACTGGAATCCGTCCGCTGGGACATGGAACGTGACATTCCCTGGGCCAGCTTTGACCCCGCCGCCTTGTCGGACGAGCAGGCCACCACCATCAAGATGAACGCGATTACCGAGTGGGCGGCGCTGCCCGCCACCGAAATGTTTTTGCGCGATAACCGGGGCGACAGCGACTTCTCGGCCTTTATGTCCATCTGGTTCTTTGAGGAACAAAAGCATTCCTTGGTGCTCATGGAGTACCTGCGGCGCTTTCGGCCCGAGCTGGTGCCCACCGAGGCCGAGCTGCACAACGTGCGCTTTGAGTTTGACCCGGCCCCGGCGCTTGAGACGCTGATGCTGCACTTTTGCGGCGAGATTCGCCTTAACCACTGGTACCGCCGCGCCAGCGAATGGCATACCGAACCGGTGATCAAATCCATTTACACCCGCCTAAGCCAGGACGAAGCGCGCCACGGCGGCGCCTACCTGAAGTACATGAAGCGCGCCATCCAAAACGTGGGGCTGGAGGCCAAAAGCGCGTTTGCCAAAGTAGGCGTGCTCATGGCCAGCGCGCGGCGCACTAGCCAGGCCTTGCACCCGACCAATTTGCATGTGAACAAAGCGCTGTTCCCCAACGACACCGTGCAAGCGCGCCTGCCCAACCCGGACTGGCTGGAGCACTGGCTAGACAAGCAAATTGATTTTGACGCCGTCTGGGAAAACAAAGTGATAGAGCGCATACTGCACAACATGAGCCTTTTGATGGAACGCAGCTTTGGCACCGTGCAAGAACTCAATAAATACCGCAAAGAACTGGCGCGCGAGCTAGGCAGTGCCCTGGAGCCGGGCACCTCTAGCAGCAAAGCGGCATGAGCGACGCCCGCCCCGCCGCAGCGCCGCCAGCCATGCTGGACAAGCTGTGCGAGCGCAGTGGCTTGGCAGCGGCGCTAGCCCACTTGCCCCGGCCCTGGGTATTTACCAACGGCGTGTTTGACGTGCTGCACCGCGGCCATGTGGTTTATCTGGCGCAGGCCCGCGCACTGGGCGGTAGCCTGATCGTGGCGCTTAACACTGACGCCTCGACCCGCCGACTAGGTAAAGGCGAGGACCGCCCGCTCAACAATGAAATGGACCGCGCCATCGTCATGGCCAGCCAGGAAGCGGTCAGCCTAGTCACTTGGTTTGCCGAAGACAACCCGCAAGCGCTGATCGCTGAAATCCGCCCGGATATTTTGGTCAAAGGCGGCGACTACAACATGGATGTGTTACCCGAGACGGCATTGATGCATTCCTGGGGCGGCACGGCGTTGGCGCTGCCTTTTGTATCAGGGTATTCGACGACTGCGCTGGTGAAGAGGATTCGGGCGCAGGGTAGTTAAGCGCTTGGTAGATAGAGTTTTTGGCGCGCTGAGCGTGCAATGGGGTGTAGTTGGTGCTCCCTGCCAACACCATGGTGTTGTTCTGCCAGGGTGCCGCAGTTGGGGGGGCAGTACAGCTGCTGCGGGCGCTGCCTTCGGTTGCATGGATGCATTTTGGGGATTTGGATGCAGCCGGTGTTCAGATTGCTGCCAGCATTGCCAATCTGACAGATAGACCCCCGAGCCTCTATGTTCCGACTTTTGCGGGAGATTACTTAGGGCGCAAGTTGCGTTCCAAGCAGGCTTGGACTTGCAGCCCTTTCGATTCGGTCACTCTAAAAACACTCAGCGCGGGAAGCGCCTGGCTGGAGCAGGAGATATTTATCCTCGATGAGCGGCTTTTTGCGGACATTGCGTTGGCTTTCGCTGCGCTGGCCGCGCAATACTCGGAATCGAACAGGTACACAGCAGTCATTAGCCAGTGACCGCAACTGGCCCAGACTTGCCTACCGGCTAACCACTGCTTGATGTCCCCTACAGCGGGTAAATTCCAAGGGGACAGCGCCTTTGGAAGTAGTCAATATCCGATTTTTGTTTTTTGTATGAAAGCCCTAGGTTGCAGTGGCGCGGCCTGGGCGGCGAAGAGGTCGTTACGCAAACCGTCCGATTTTTATACAAAATATTGTATGATCTAGAAATGTCTGATCCAAAGCCGGTCGAGTTTCGGGGAAGCTCTTTAGATGACTTGCGCGCCTTTCCATTAGCGGCCAGGCGCGAGGCAGGTCATCAGCTCGACCAGGTGCAAAACGGTCAGGACCCGGATGACTGGAAGCCTATGAATCCCGTGGGCCAAGGAGTAAGGGAAGTTCGGATTCGAGATGCCTCTGGCGCATTCAGAATCATTTACATCGCCAAGTTTGCCAGTGCTGTTTACGTGCTGCATTGCTTTCAGAAGAAGGCTGAGAAGACCAGCAAGGCCGATCTGGATTTGGCTACGAAGCGATACCGTGACTTGTTAAAGGAGTTGAGCTAATGAGCGATCAACGATTCGTCAGTGTCTGGGATGCCATCGAAGACACGCCACAGGATGCAAAAAACATGAAGCTGCGCTCTACATTGATGACTGCGCTCAAGAGCCATCTTGCCCGAACCAAAATGAGCCAGGCGCAAGCCGCGCAACTTTTCGGGGTCACGCAGCCACGCATTTCGGATTTGATGCGCGGCAAGATCAATCTGTTCGGCCTGGACGCGCTGGTGAACATGGCCAGTGCTGCCGGACTTCACATTGAAATGCGCATTCACCAAGCGGCCTGAGACGGTGCGGGTGCAGCCTAGACCGCGTGGACTTTAGATCCTTCACGCCATCCGAGGCATATCCACCACGCGCAAAGTAACCGTGGCAATGGCGCATGCTTTGGCCTCGCCGCCGCGTGTAGAGGACACCGAGACCGATACCACGCACAAAGTGCTTCCCGTCTGAACGCACTGGGCGGTCGCAGTGATCTTCTCGCCATTGGCAGGCGCCAGGTAGTTGATGTGCAAATCCACGGTCACTGCAATCTTGCCGGGGGCTAAGGTCGTGGCGGCTGCAGCGCCCGCGCAATGGTCGGCCAGGCCCGCAAGTACGCCGCCGTGGAACGATCCGCTGAACTGCAATAGCGCTGGCTTTCTGGCCAGCGCCAGCGTCACGGTTCCCACTTCAGCCGCTACGACCTCCACCCCTGCGGCATGCGTAAATCCGCTGGCGGCGGTGACCTTTTTCAGCAAGTCCATCATTTCCATTTGAAGCACCTACATCTTCAATAAGCGCTTCATCAGCAGCGTTAGGAAATCCTGCCGGTGCGCAGCAATCGCGTAAACATACACGTCTGCGTTGATGCGCTGGTACACCAGCTTGTGGTGGGTGGTGGGAAAATGATACGGACATTATTTGCGGTTTTGGCGGGCAGCCAGCAACTGGGCCCGCGATTGGGCGGCAGTCATGCCTTTGCCTTGCAAACGGTCTTTTTCACCAAAGGCCATGATCTTTAAGGCGGCAGCGGCCAGTTTGGCCTCCAGTTGGGCGATCACCCGGTCTGCAGAAATACCGTTGCCGTCGCGCCGGGTTGCGTCGATGGCAGCGATGCCACGGCGGATGAATTCGGCCTCCGTCTTAGGCTTTGCCATAGCAGATCAAACAGCGCTTTCCACGCATTGCGACATCGATTCCCCTTGCTCCATCGCGCCTCTGCCCTTAAGCCATCTCGGCCTGCAAAGCAAAGCTATCCGCACTGGCCTTGGGCCAGTGGTGTTGGTACACCATGGGCAGCTTGTCCAGCGTGTCTTTGAGCAAGCTGCCTTCGGGAATTTCGCGCAACATGGCGTGGGCCAGGCTGTCTACCGCGTGGTCGCCGGTGCGGCGCACGATGTGGTGGGCGTTGATCTCGTTGGGGTGTTGCACCCCGGCCGCTTGCACCAGCTCTTTGAGAGCATGCAAGGTGTTTTGGTGGAAGTGATAGACGCGCTCGGCCTTGTCAACCACCACCAGCGCCTGCTGGCGCAGCGGGTCTTGCGTGGTCACTCCCGTGGGGCAGTGGCCAGTGTGGCAGGTTTGCGCCTGGATGCAGCCGATGGCAAACATAAAGCCGCGCGCGCTATTGCACCAATTGGCGCCCAGGGCCATCAGGCGCGCAATGTCAAATGCGCTGACCACTTTTCCCGCGCAGCCGATCATGATTTGCGAACGCAGCCCGGCGCCGCGCAAACTGTTGTGCACCAGGATCAAGCCCTCTTGCAAAGGCGAGCCCACGTGGTCGATAAATTCCAAGGGCGCCGCGCCGGTGCCGCCTTCGGTGCCATCGACCACGATGAAGTCCGGCGTAATGCCGGTTTGCAGCATGGCCTTGACGATGGCAAACCATTCCCAAGGGTGGCCGATACAGAGCTTAAAGCCCGTAGGTTTTCCGCCCGAGAGTTCGCGCAAACGCGCCACAAAATGCATCAACTCTGCTGGCGTTCCAAAAGCGCTGTGCGAGGCCGGCGAGACGCAGTCCACCCCCACCGGAACGCCGCGCGCCTCGGCGATCTCGGGCGTCACCTTGGGGCCGGGTAGCACACCGCCATGGCCAGGCTTGGCGCCCTGGCTGAGCTTGATTTCGATCATCTTGACCTGCGGATCGCGCGCATTGGTTTTGAATTTGTCGGCGTTAAACGTGCCGTCATCGTTGCGACAACCAAAATAGCCGGAGGCCACTTCCCAGATCAGGTCGCCGCCGTGCTTGCGATGGTGTACCGAGATAGAGCCTTCGCCGGTGTCGTGCGCAAAACCGCCGCGCTTGGCGCCGGCATTGAGCGCGCTGATGGCGTTGGCGCTGAGCGCGCCAAAACTCATGGCCGAGATATTGAACACGCTGGCGCTATAGGGCTGTGCGGTGTGCGGCCCGATGGTGATGCGAAAGTCGTGCGAGGCCAGCGTAGTGGGCGCCACCGAATGCGTCATCCATTCATGTCCAGTGGCATGGGTATCGAGTTGCGTGCCGAAAGGCCGCTTGTCCGAATCGCCCTTGGCACGCTGATAAACGAGCGAGCGCTGCGCGCGCGAAAAAGGCGTTGCCTCGTTGTCGCTCTCGATGAAATACTGCCGGATCTCTGGGCGGATGAACTCCAGCAAAAAACGCATATGCCCAATGACTGGGTAATTGCGAAGGATAGCGCGCTTGGTTTGCAGTAAATCGTGAAATCCCGTACCCACCAAGTAGGCAAACACCAAGACGGGAAGCACATAGCCGCCACCGACCCAGGCCAGCAATGACAGCAACAAACCAACGGCGCACAGCGTAAACGCCAGATAGCGCATAGGAAACACAGAATGAAATAAATTCAGCACGGCAGTGGCTCCTCGTCAAACGCCTGGCGGCACGCCTCCCTGCCCGAACCATACCACCAGCGCAAGAGTGGCCATAGTGGCGCCGATGATGCCGTCCAGCACCTGCCAGGCCAGGGGCCTTGCAAACACCGGGCGCAGCAAGCGCGCGCCAAAACCCAGGGCGGCAAACCAGCACAAGCTGGCACTGGCCGCACCCAGGCCAAACCACCAGCGCCCAGCCTCGCCGCGCTGCGTGGCCACCGCACCCAGCAGCACCACAGTATCCAAATACACATGCGGGTTGAGAAAAGTAAAGCCAAAACACGTAGCCAAGGCGGCGGGCAATGACAAGCCCGGTGCATCGAGCGGCAGCAAGGCAGCCGGGCGCAAGGCACGGCGCGCGGCAAACAGCGCATAAGCGGCCAAAAACACGGTACCCCCGATGCGCGCCACCTCCAAAACCACCGGATACTGCTGCACCAGCGCACCACCGCCGGCAACCCCAGCAAGGATGAGCAGCGCATCAGAAAGCGCGCAAAAAACCACCAGCGGCAATACATGCTCGCGCATGATGCCTTGGCGCAAGACAAAAGCGTTTTGTGAGCCAATGGCCACAATCAAAGCCAGGCTGGTGACAAAACCGGCAAATGCGTCATTCATGGATTAAAGGCGCTCTATGCGGGGTAATGTGCAAACAGAACGTTTGACGATTTGACGCTCCACATGCAGTTGATATTCAAAGAATAATGGATTGCTTCGCTGCGCTCGCAATGACAGGTTCGCCATTTGCCAGGGCCTCGCAGTGACGGGCTCGTCAACTGTGAGGGCCTCGCGATGGCCGAGAAAGCGTCATCGCGAGACGCGCAGCGTCGTGGCGATCCATGTGTGCTTGCTTTGATAATTTTTAGCCCATTGCAGCCGCTTGCACCAAGCGCAGCAACACCGCCAGGCTGTGCTGCACCGTGGCGCTGCGCACTTGGGCGCGGTCGCCATCAAAGCGCTGCATTTCGCTGCGCACTCCTTGGGGCGTCGCCCAAGCAAACCAGACCGTGCCCACCGGCTTATCGGCGCTGCCCCCGCCGGGCCCAGCGATACCGGTAACAGCCAGCGCGCATTGCGCCTTAGAGTGCTGCAATGCCCCTTGCGCCATAGCGCGGGCCACCGGCTCGCTGACTGCACCGTGGCGGGCAATCAGGGCCGTATCCACCCCCAGCAGTTCGGTCTTGGCGGCATTGGAATAGCTGACAAAGCCGCGCTCCAACCAGCTGCTCGAACCGGCCAAGTCAGTGCAAGCGCCAGCAATCAGTCCACCGGTGCAGCTCTCGGCGGTGGCCAGCATCCAGCCGCGTGCCAGCAGGGCAGTAGCCAAGTCCTCTACCAGGCGCGCCATACCGCCATCACCAGCAAGGTGCAGCCCGCCGCTACCAAGTCGTCCAACATGATGCCCCAACCGGCTTTGGCCCAAGGCCAGCGCTCGGTATCCACATCGATGCCATGAAACAGCGCATCGGCCCAGCCCACCGGGCCGGGCTTGACCGCATCAAAAAACCGAAACAGCACAAAAGCCGCTGCCTGCGTAGCAAAGCTGGCGGGCGTCAAGACCCAAAGCACTAACCAAAAGGCCACCACCTCGTCCCACACAATACTGCCGGGATCGAGCACACCCATATTGCGCGCGGTCACCGCGCAAGCCCACCAACCCACGAGGGTGCAGGCCAGCAGCGTGTAACCCCAGAGCGCATCGCCCATCCAGGGCGTCAGGCACCAAAACGTCAGCCAGGCCCACAAGGTGCCGCTGGTACCCGGGGCAATACGCGACAGGCCCGAGCCAAAGCCCAGCGCAAACACATGGGCCGGGTGCGACAACATAAAGGCAGCAGTCGGCCGCGCCGCAAAGCGGCTGGCGCCCGTGCCCGTGGTGTACAAAGTCTCAGGTGCGGGCATGGGCTGGAAATCGGGCGACGGCTGTCGCGCTCAGGGCAGGCTGGCCAGGTAGGCTTCTAATTGGGCAAAAGTACCGCTCCAGCCTTGCTGCATGCTCTCGTGGCCGGCGTCAAACGTGGCGGTCTCGTCGGGCGTGGACTCAAAAGGTAGCCACTCCAGGTGCAGGCCGCTACCACTGCCTTCTTCGGTAAAGGTGGTGGTGGCCATGGTGCGCAGCGGCCAGCCCGGTGACATGGGGTGGCGGGTGATGCCGCCCTCACGGTCGGAAAAATGCTGCACCAGCGACAAGCGCCGTGGCGCGTCGATGCCTAAAAACTCCCACTTGCCCCACATTTGCGTGCCATCGGGGGCTTGCAGGGCATGCAAAAACGCACCCCCCACACGAAACTCCATGTCATAGGCCGGCATGGTGAAGCCTTGCGGACCAAACCATTTGGACAAATGCTCGGGCTGGGTATACACCGCCCATAAAGTGTCGCGCGAGACTTTGAAACTGTGCGAAATACGAAATGGCGTCGACATGGTGTTTCCTTCCAACGATGTTTATGGCAATGCAAGCGCAACTGCGAAATGGTCAAACGAGGCGAAGTCCTGGGCCACAGCTTGCCCCCCGGCATCGACCAGACGCAACCCCGGCGCAGCCTCTATGGTAGCGATACGGGTGAGCGGCAGTTGCAGGCTGCTTGACAGCGCGGCCAATGCGCTGCGCTGCGCTGCCGGCGCGGTAAACACCAACTCGTAATCATCGCCCCCGGCCAGCACACATTGCAGCGCGGTGCGCGCACCCATATCGCTGTCAAACTGCGCGCTGCCGCCCGCATAGGTCTGGCGGGCGGCCAACAAGGGTAAGACCTGGTCTACCTCCACCCGCACGCCGCAGTGCGAACGCGCAAGAATATGCCCCAAATCGCCCAACAAGCCATCGCTGATATCAGCACAGGCGCTGGCGATGCCGCGCAAGGCCAGGCCCAGAGCCACACGCGGCGCGGGTTGCTCTAGCCGCGTGCGCGCTGCCTGCAACAGGTCTGCGGGCAGCGTGAGCCGACCTTGCAAAGCTAGCAAGGCCAGGGCCGCATCGCCCAGACTGCCGCTGACATACACATCCTCACCCGGCTGCGCGCCGCTACGCAGCAAAGCCTGCGTGGGCACCGGCAGCGCCACCTTATCGGCTGGCACTTCGCCGTACACCGTGATGCAAATCGTCAAAGGCCCGCGCGTGGTATCCCCGCCAATCAGTTCGCAGCCATGCGCATCGGCCAGCGAAAGCAAACCTTTGGCGAAGGGTTCCAACCACGCGTCCTCTGCCTGCGGCAAGGCCAGGGCCAGGCTAAAGGCCAAAGGGCGGGCGCCGCAGGCAGCCAAATCACTCAGATTCACCGCCAGGCATTTATGTCCCAGTAAAAAAGGGTCCACGTCCGCAAAAAAATGCCAGCCTGCGACCAGCATATCGGTGGAAATAGCCAGTTGCATGCCTGGCCCGGTTTGCAGCAGCGCGCAATCATCGCCCACGCCCAGCACCGCTTTGTGCACTGGCCGCGTGAAATAGCGCGCTATCAGTTCAAACTCACCCGGCACGCAGCGCCTTAATGCAAAGTGCGCGCGCCGCTGCCCGGCCCGGCACTGAGCGCATCGAGCACAAACATAGGAATGTCCACCTCAAATTTTTCACCATCTTCGGCGACGCAAAAAAAACTGCCATGCATGGTGCCCGTGGGCGTACGCAAACGCGTCCCGCTGGTGTACTCAAATACCTGCCCTGGTTGAAGCAAAGGCTGCTGTCCGATAACGCCCAGACCTTTGACTTTTTCAGTGTGGCCATTAGCATCGTTCACATTCCAGGTGCGCGAAATCAGCTGCGCCGCCATCTTGCCGGTATTGGTGATGGTAATGGTGTAGGCAAACACATACAAAGCATTTTGCGGCGCCGACTGCTGCGGCAAATACTGTGGAAACACTTCCACATGAAACTGGTAGGTGGAACTGGTTTTAGACATGGCCGGATGCTAACGCGCAAAATCGGGTATGTTCTACCCTGGAGCCTGAATAAGCCCCATTTTTCAAAGCATTAGAGACTGTCACCATGAATTTTCGCATTGCCCCCTCGATTTTGTCGGCCGACTTTGCCCGCCTGGGTGAGGAGGTGAAAAGTGTCATCGCCGCCGGTGCCGATTGGATTCACTTTGACGTGATGGACAACCATTACGTGCCCAACCTCACCTTTGGGCCCATGATTTGCCAGGCGGTCAAGCCGCATGCCCACACGGCGGCGGGCACCCCGGTGCCTATTGATGTGCATCTCATGATTTCGCCAGTCGATGCCTTGGCGGCCGCCTTTGCCGATGCCGGGGCCGACCTGGTCAGCTTTCACCCCGATGCCTCCACCCATGTCCACCGCAGCATCCAGGCGCTCAAAGCCAAGGGCGTGAAAGCCGGGCTGGTGTTCAACCCGGCAGAGCCGCTGGACGTGCTGGACTGGGTGATTGAGGACATCGACCTGATCCTCATCATGAGCGTGAACCCGGGCTTTGGCGGACAGGGCTTTATCGATTCAGCCTTGCGCAAAATCGAAGCGGTACGCAAACGCATAGACGCCTGCGGCAAAGACATACGCTTGGAAGTCGACGGTGGCATCAAGACCGACAACATCCGCCGGGTCGCCGATGCGGGCGCCGATACCTTTGTGGCCGGCAGCGCCATCTTCGGCAAGCCGGACTACAAAACCGTCATCGACCAAATGCGCAGCGCCCTGGCCGCTTGAAGTAACACGCTAGCCCCCGGCGGGCTTAACGCACGAGTTGGTTCATCTGGATGATGGGCAGCAAGACGGCCAGCACAATCAGCATCACCACCAGGCCCATCAAGACGATGAGCAAGGGTTCGAGCAGCGTGGCCAGTTGCATGGCGCGGCGCTGCACCTCGCTGCTGAGCTGGCTGGCGGCGCGCTGCAGCATCAGGGGCAATTGGCCGGTTTGCTCGCCCAGGCGCGCGAACATGGACAGTAGGCCGGGGAAGCGCTTTTTCTGCGCCAAGGCCGAGGCCAGGGGCGCGCCTTCGCGTACTGCCACTAAAGCGTCTTGCGCATCGCGGCGCATAGCCTGGTTGCTCAGGGTATCGGAGGCCGCTTGCAAGGCTTTAAGAATCGGCACCCCCGCCGCTGCCAACATCGCGAGCGTGCTGGCAAAGCGCGCCGCGTTATAGCTGCGCGAAAGCCGTCCGATGATGGGCAGACCCAGCCAAGCGGCGTCAAAGCGGTAACGCAATTCGGGCGCACGCAGCGCCCAACGCGCAGTACCTAGGCCCAAGACCATCAGGCCCAGCATCAGCCATCCATAGCTGCGCACCACGTCGCTCAGGCCCAGCATCAGCACGGTTAAAAACGGCAAGGCGCGTTTGCTGCCGGCAAACACACTGGCCACTTGCGGCACCACATAGGTGACTAAAAACAAGACGATGGCCAGGGCCACCAGGCTCACGATGGCCGGGTACAAAGCCGCGCCCAACAACTTGGCGTTGAGCACTTGCTGGTCTTCTAGGTCTTGCGCCAAATGCTCCAGCACCAGAGCCAAATTGCCGCTTTGCTCGCCGGCGCCGACGACTGCCACGTAAATCGCCGAAAACTCGCGTGGATGCTGTGCTAGCGCACACCCAAAAGTGCTACCGCTGTTGACCTCTGCACGCAAATCGGCCACCAGATTGCGTTCGGCTTCGCTTTCAGCTTCGTTGCTCAAAGACGCCAGTGCCCGCTCCAGCGGCAGGCCCGAACCCACCAGTCCGGCCAGCTGGCGCGTCCACACCGCAAGCGCTTGTGCGCCCAACACGCGCCGGGTAAACAGGGCCCCGGCGCCGCCCGCTTTGGCCGCTTGCACCGCCTCGACACTGAGCGGCACCAGCCCCTGCGCACGCAGCTGGGTGCGGGCTGACTTGGCCGAGTCCGCCTCCAGCGTACCCTTACGAATCTGGCCATCGGCGCTTAAGGCTTCGAAAGCGTAGGCGGGCATGGTGGGTTGGCAATCCAGTGGTAAGGCACTTGCGCTGCGCGGACCGCGCTCAATCGCGCGTCACGCGCAGCAACTCTTCGCGCGTGGTGATACCGGCATCGACCAAGCGTTGGCCGTCCTCGCGCATCAGCACCATGCCGCTGGCCAATGCCGCCTGGCGGATATCGGCCTCGGAGGCCTGGCTGTGAATTTGCGCGCGTATAGCGTCATCGGTGAGCAGCAACTCAAACACGCCGGTGCGCCCGGCGTAGCCCGTATGCGCGCAGACAGCACATCCGACACCAGCGCAAGCGGTGCAGCGTTTGCGCACCAGGCGCTGCGCCAGCACGCCCAGCAGCGAGGAGCTGAGCAAGAAGGGCTCCACGCCCATATCGGTAAGGCGCGTGACGGCGCTGGCCGCATCATTGGTATGCAAAGTCGCCAACACCAGATGGCCAGTCAGCGAGGCCTGAATCGCAATTTGCGCGGTTTCGAAATCGCGGATTTCACCGATCATGATCACGTCCGGATCCTGGCGCAAGATGGCGCGCAAGGCTTTGGCAAAGGTCAGATCGATCTTGGCGTTGACCTGGGTCTGGCCCACGCCGGGCAGCTCGTATTCAATCGGGTCTTCAACCGTCATGATATTGCTGCCCTGGGTGTCCAAGCGTTGCAGTCCAGCGTAAAGCGTGGTGGTCTTGCCCGAGCCGGTCGGGCCGGTCACCAAAATAATGCCGTGCGGCTGCGTCAGCAACTGGCTAAAGCGGGCCAGCACATCACCTTGCATGCCCACCGACTCGAGACTGAGTTTGCTCTCGCTTTTGTCCAGCAAACGCAGGACCGCACGCTCGCCATGGGCGCTGGGCAAGGTGCTGACGCGCACATCCACCGCGCGCGTACCGATGCGCAGCGAGATGCGACCGTCCTGCGGCAAGCGGCGCTCGGCAATGTCTAGCTCGGCCATGATCTTCAAGCGCGAAATCAGCGCCGCGTGCAAGGCGCGGTTGGGCTGCACCACTTCGCGCAAATTGCCATCAACCCGAAAACGCACCACCGAATGGCGCTCGAAGGCTTCGATATGGATATCGCTGGCGCCATCGCGCGCGGCCTGGGTCAGCAAGGCATTAAGCATGCGGATGATGGGCGCGTCGTCCGAGGTTTCCAGCAAGTCTTCGATAGCTGGTAGGTCTTGCATCATGCGTGTCAGGTCGGCCTCACCCTCCACTTCACTGACCACCGCGGCGGCGCTGGATTCGCCCTGCGCATAGGCGGTGCTAATGCGCTGCACCAGCTCGGGCGCGCTATGGTTTTGCACTGCGCCCACCGGGTATTTGCGCATCACCTCGCTCAAGCCGCCCGGCAGCGAAGCGGCATGCACATGCAGCGTGAGCTGATCGCCCGCTTCCTCGAGCAGTACTTGCTGGGTGCGCGCAAACGCATAAGGCAGGGGGTAGCGCATATCAGTTTTTAGCGGGCAGCGCGGGCAGCACCGGGCCTTCGTTGATCGGCGTGGCCTGGCTGGGCTCGGGTTGCGCCTCTTTCATGCCGCCCAACATTTGCTCGTAGCGCTCCATGGACAGGCGGTCGCTGGAGGCGGAGTCACGCACCACGACCGGCCGCAAAAACACCATCAGGTTGGATTTTTTGCGACTGCGCGAATTGCTCTTGAACAAACTGCCAAAGAAAGGCAAATCGCCCAGGCCCGGAATCTTGTCGGCGTTGCCGGTGAAATTGTCTTGCAGCAAGCCACCGAGCACCACCACCGAGCCATCATCGACCAGCACATTGGATTCGATGGTGCGCTTGTTGGTGGTGGGGCCGTTGGCACTGGAAGCCGAACTGCTGTCCACCGCCGAGACCTCCTGGTAAATCGTCAGCTTGACGGTGCCGTTGGCGCTGATTTGAGGCTTGACCTTGAGCGTCAGGCCCACGTCTTTGCGCTCAATGGTTTGGAAAGGATTGACGGCGCCGTTGCCGGTGCCGGTGTTGGTGAACTGGCCGGTCACAAAGGGCACGTTTTGCGCAATCACAATCTTGGCCTCTTCATTGTCCAGGGTCAGCAAATTCGGTGTGGACAGCACATTGCCCGAACCCGAGCTCTCCAGAAAACGCGCCAGCGCGCCCAGTACATTTTTGCCTTCGTACTGCGTGGCAATGCCGATATTCAAGCCCGGCTTAGGTAGCGCAGTACCTGAAGCGACGCCCGTCGCCAGGCTAATGATGTTGGCGCCACCCGAGCCGAAGTTGGTACCCAAGAGGCCCACCGCGCCATCGCCTATTTTGCCCAAAGCGCCCTGCCACTGCACGCCAAAGTCGGCGGCTTTGTCGGAGCTGACTTCGGCGATCAGGCTTTCGATAAACACCTGGGCGCGGCGCCCGTCCAGCATGTCGATGACTTCACGCAACTGGCGGTACTGCGGGTCCGGCGCGGTGATGATGAGCGAGTTGGTCGCCACATCGGCCTGCACCTGACCGCCGGTGGTAGCCGCCGAGCCACTCGCGCCGCCGGATACCGAAGCAGGCGAGGTTTGGGCGCCGGCGCTGCCCGCGCTCATGGCGGCGCGCAACGTGGCGGCCAGTTTGGTGGCGTCGGCATTTTTGAGGCTGACCACACGCAAAATGCCGGCCTGGCCATTGCCCTGGTTGGAGGCGCGGTCCAGCTTTTCCACAAGCGATTTGATTTGCGCCATGCGCGCCCCATTGGCTGCGCGCACGAGTAGCGAATTGCTGCGCGCCTCGGCGATCACCGTGGTCTTAAAGCCGCCATCGGCCGCCACCCCGGGCGCTGCACCAGCCACGCCACCGGATTCGAGCAAGCGCGTCACCAAGGGCGCCAAGTCCACTGCGATCGCGTTTTTCAGCTCAATGACTTCCACTTCGGTGGCGTTGCTGACATCGAGCGCACCGATGATGCGCGCTATGCGGCGCAAATTGTCCGCATAGTCAGTAATCACCAATGAGTTGTTTACTGGGTTGGCGTTGATGGTGTTGTTGGGGCTGATCAGCGGACGCAGTATGGTGACCAGGTTGTTGGCCGACTCAAAATTGAGCTTGAAAATCTGCGTGGTAATTTGGCCGCCGGGTGCGCCTTTGGGCGCGCTCTCGCTGGTTTCCACCGCTGCGCTTTGCAGCTTGGCATCGGCCTCGGGCACCACTTTGAACAGGCCCGCCGACTCCACCATGGTGAAGCCCTGCATACGCAAACTGGTCAGGAACTGCGCCATCGCCACTTGCGGGCTGACCGATTTTTCACTGACCAGGTTGATCTGGCCTTTGACCCGCGGATCGACCACTACGTTCATGCCCGAAATCACGCCCATGGTGCGAGCTACCGCCTCGATGTCGGCGGCGTTGAAATTAAGCGTAATGTGGTCGCCGCGTTTGTAGGCCGTGTCCGCCTTGGCAGCAGAAGCAGCCGGCGAAGGTGCTACCGACTGCGCTTGCGCCGGTGCCAGCCATACAGCACCCAGCAGCAGGCTGATGACGGTTATCAATCCGTACAAAGTGCGTAGCACTTGAAGCGCGAAGCGACGCGGCGCCCCCGCAGCGCCTGATATACCAAAAACGCTGGATTGCGTCGCTGCGCTCGCAATGACGGAATTCGGGTTTTGCAAAGTGTCCTTAGCTGTCATGAAGTTTCAACCCAGTTTGATGATCGAGCGCGCACCTTTGCGCTGCCCGATGATGTTCAGGAGATTGGCCAGCGCCTCCTCACGGTCGGGCGCGGCACTGGCCTCGCCCTCAAAACGCCATTTGCCACCTGTCCACTGGCCGCTGCCCTGCAATTGCAAGGCGCCTTGCAGCGTGCTCAATTGCAATTGCGACGACATCCCTTCTTGCAAACGCAAGCGGTAGCTGCCCATGGGCCGCAAGGTGGACAAGCGCGAGGCCATATCCAGCGCGTCGATTTGCAAAGCGCCTTGCCA
>CAMBFN010000018.1 GCA_945865425.1 Comamonas sp. lk
ACGCTGACCAAGGCGATCAGGCAGCGTGCGTTGTCGGTGCCGTGCACATGCTGGCTGATGCCCATGCCCCACAAAATCATCGCGCCTTTGGCCTTGGCGAACGCCCGGGCTACTTCGCGCAAAGTTTGGGCGGGGATACCGCAAATAGGCGCCATGGCTTCTGGGCTGTAGCCTTTCACGTTGTCGCGCAAGGCTTCGTAATTGCTAGTGCGGTTGGCGATAAAGGTTTCGTCGGTCAGGCCTTCTTCAATTACCGTGTGGATTAGCGCATTGAGCATCGCCACATCGGTATCGGCCGTGAACTGCAAAGTGCGCCAGGCGTGTTGCCCGATGTCGGTAATACGCGGATCAGCCAACACGATTTTGGCGCCGCGCTTGGCCGCGTTTTTCATCCAGGTGGCGGCCACCGGGTGGTTGGACGTAGGGTTAGAGCCGATGATAAAAATTAAATCCGCGTGTTCCACGTCGTTAACCTGATTGCTTACGGCGCCCGAGCCCACGCCTTCTAGCAAAGCCGCCACGCTGGAGGCATGGCACAAGCGGGTGCAGTGGTCTACGTTGTTGCTGCCAAAGCCGGTACGCACCAACTTTTGGAACAAATACGCTTCTTCGTTACTGCCCTTGGCCGAGCCAAAACCGGCCAGCGATTTGGGACCATGCGTATCGCGCAAACCCTTAAGGCCACCGGCAGCCAGCGCCATCGCTTCTTCCCACGTAGCTTCGCGGAACACGTCCGACCAATCGGCCGTATCGCGGTTAAGGCGGTTAATTTGCTCCGGGTCTTTGCCCACGCCGGTTTTACGAATCAGCGGCACCGTCAGGCGCTGCGGGCTAGCCGCATAGTCAAAGCCAAAACGGCCTTTGACGCATAAGCGGCTATGGTTGGCCGGCCCATCGCGTCCGTCCACGCTGACGATGACCTTATCTTTAACGTTGTAGGTCAGCAAGCAACCGACACCGCAAAACGGACAGACCGAGTCCACTTTTTTGTCTACTACCTGGCTGCCCACTTGCGTCTTGGGCATGAGCGCCCCGGTGGGGCAGGCTTGCACGCATTCGCCACAGGCCACACAAGTGCTGTCGCCCATCGGGTCGTGCAGATCGAACACGATTTCGCTATGCGCGCCACGCATCGCGTAGCCAATGACGTCGTTCACCTGCTCTTCACGGCACGCACGCACACAGCGGTTGCATTGAATACAAGCATCCAGATTAACCGCCATCGCAGGGTGCGACACATCGGACTTGGGTTGCTCGCGGCGCAGTGCTTTGAGCTCCGGGCGGACAGTGACGTCCATACGAGCAGCCCAATCACTGAGTTCACCGTGCTGCCCCACCAAGGCACCGGCTGCAGCAGGGCCAGCATCAGAACTGCCATCGTCATTCCACTTGTATCCCACATCCGGCATATCGGAGAGCAGCATCTCCAGCACCATCTTTTGGCTCTTGACCGCGCGCTCACTGTGCGCCTGCACTTCCATGCCCTCGGTAGCGCTGCGGCAGCAGCTAGGGGCCAAGGTGCGCTCGCCTTTGATCTCAACCACGCAAGCGCGGCAATTGCCGTCGGCGCGCATGCCGTCTTTGTAGCAAAGGTGCGGAA
Organism: Comamonas sp. lk; assembly: GCA_945865425.1. GTDB lineage: Bacteria > Pseudomonadota > Gammaproteobacteria > Burkholderiales > Burkholderiaceae_C > Allorhodoferax. The sequence continues at coordinate 1,601 of CAMBFN010000018.1, forward strand.
TATCCACCCCATGGCGTTTGGCGGCTTTGAGAATGGTTTCACCCTCAAAGGCGTGGATGGTTTGCGCATCGAGCTTGAACTCGATCGTTTTGAGCGTCACTTCGGACAGCTTGGCGGGTGCATTCATATCAGGCCACCTCTTGGGGGAAATATTTCTGAACGCAGCGCACCGGGTTGGGCGCTGCCTGGCCAAGGCCGCAAATTGAGGCGTCGGTCATCACGATGTTGAGGTCTTCCAGCGTATCGTGGTCCCAGTGCGCCGCTTGCATCAAAGTAGCAGCTTTATCGGTGCCAACGCGGCAAGGCGTGCACTGACCGCAGCTCTCGTGCGCGAAAAAACGCATCATGTTGAGCGCCGCATCGCGGGCCTTGTCTTTGTCGCCCAGCACGATGACCGCTGCCGAACCGATAAAGCAACCATGAGGCTGCAAGGTATCAAAGTCCAGGGGAATGTCGGCCATGCTGGCCGGCAATATGCCGCCCGATGCACCGCCGGGCAGATAAGCGTAAAGGTTGTGGCCATCGGCCATGCCACCGCAGTACTCGTCTACCAATTCGCGTAGGCTGATGCCGGCAGGCGCCAGCTTGACGCCGGGGTGCTTCACGCGGCCACTGACGCTAAAGCTGCGCAAACCCTTACGCCCATTGCGCCCAAAGTTGCTAAACCACTGCGGGCCTTTTTGCACGATGTCGCGCACCCAATACAGGGTCTCGAAATTGTGTTCCAAGGTGGGGCGGCCAAAAAGTCCCACTTGCGCGATATAGGGCGGGCGCATACGCGGCTCGCCGCGCTTACCCTCAATGCTTTCAATCATGGCCGACTCTTCGCCGCAGATGTAGGCACCAGCGCCACGCCGCACATAAATCGTGGGCAGCGGGAACGGCGGGTTCGCCTGCAAGGCCGCGATTTCATGCTCCAAGATAGAGCGGCAGCCGTGGTATTCGTCGCGCAAATAAATGTAGCAAGCGTCTATGCCGACCACTTGTGCGGCAACCAGCATGCCTTCGAGAAAACGGTGGGGATCGCGTTCTAAGTAAGTACGGTCTTTGAAAGTACCAGGCTCGCCTTCGTCAATATTGACCGCCATAAGCTTAGGCGCAGGCTGGTCGCGCACGATGCGCCATTTACGGCCGGCCGGAAAGCCGGCGCCGCCCAGACCACGCAGGCCCGAGTCTTCCATGGCTTTGACGATCGATTCACCGTCCTCTTTGCCCTGCAACAAGGCGGTAGCTAATTGGTAACCGCCTTGCGCCAGATAGGCTTGCAAGCCCACATAGGCGGGGGCTACTTGCACGTCGGCTTGGGCCGGTGACACTGCTTTTTCGCTATGCGCGGCTGCATCAAACACGCCGTCTTGCGCGGCGGGCGGGTGTTGACTGGCTTGCGCTTGCACCGCAGCGGCAACAAGCTCGGTCGTGGCAAAGGGCACCGGGTTCTGGTCCACCACGGCAGCGGGAGCTTGTTCGCAACGGCCAATGCAAGGTGCTGCGATCACGCGCACATCGTCCCGACCCAAAATGGCCGGCAAGCGTGCCAGCAAGTCTTTGGCACCGGCCATTTCGCAACTCAGGCCGTCACAAACCCGGACGGTGATGGCGGCAGCCTGCGCGTCCCCGCGCAGCACTTCAAAGTGGTGATAGAAGGTGGCTACTTCAAACACCTCGGCCATGCCGATGCGCATTTGCTTGGCCAGCGCGACCAGGTGCCTATCGTGCAGGCAACGGAAAGTGTCGTTGAGCTTGTGCAGGTATTCAATGAGCAACTCGCGCGGGAGCGGGCCATCGCCAAGCAGCGTCTGCACTTCCAGAACAGAGCTGTCCTCGGGCTGGCGGCCTTTGAGCTTGCTTTTGCTGCGGATGCGCTTGCGCATATCGTCCACCGTGCCCAATCGGACGGCGGCGGGACTGGAAATCGTGGTCTGGGTCATGGCGATGGGGTACAAATACCCATGGAATTAGCGCCAGAGTATGGGTGCATAGACCTATCGGCGTCTAATTGAATCGCTACATTAATCCATTCAAAGCTTGAATGACGCAATGCAGCAATCACTAATTCATAAATGACCCAGGGAAGGTCCGCATAAGTCCGTCATCGAGGAGCGGCCTTTAGCCGCGAGGCGCTTGCGCCGTGGCGGGACGCGGCGATCCATAAGTGTTTGATCGACAAGCAAAAACAGATTGCTTCGCTGCGCTCGCAATGACAGGTTTGGACTTATGCAGAGATTACCTAGCGCGAGTCACGATACCAGGCCGGAACAGATGCCGGGGGGTGATAAAGGGACCTGCGCAGCCCCGGCCTGACTTTCCAAAGCCTGTAACTCGTCCAGGGTATTGGCGTTGAAGAAGGCCAAAGGATCGTCGCCCGGCTGGTCAAAGGGCACCAGCGCCAAGCGGTGCTGTGCGGCCCAGGCGTCTATCTTGCGCCCGCCCGCTTGCGTAAAGTTCAGCAGACTGGGCAATAGATCGGCGCGTAGCAGACAAAAAACGGGCTGCTTGCGAAGGCGCGTTTGGCCTTGCTCGTCGCGCTCGGGCGCAGAGGCCATGGCAATTTGAGCGTCTTGCGCCTCCAGCGCAGCGCACAGGCGCGGCACCAAGTCCAGCGGAAACAAAGGCGTGTCGCAGGGCAAGGTAAGCAAATACGGTGTTTCGCAATGCGCCAGGCCCACCAAAAAACCCGCCAGCGGACCGGCGTAATCGGCCAGGCCATCGGGAAACACCGGCGCGCCAAAAGCTTCGTAATGTTCAAAATTTCGGTTGGCATTGAGCATGACTGGGCCTACGCTGCCCGTGCCGCGTAGGCGCTCTAAGCTGTGCAATGCCAGGGGTTTTCCCCTAAAACTTTGCAAGCCTTTATCCACTCCGCCCATGCGGCTGCCGCGGCCGCCAGCCAAAACGATTGCGCTAATCATGTCGGGGCGCAGTGGTGCGCTGGATAAAGCATTCGAGATGGACAATTGCATAAGACCAGCATAGCTTTTTTTCGCACTAGCGGCAACCCGCGCGTGCTTTGGATAAAGTAGGGATCTCGGATTTTTTTTGAGCCAATCGAGTTCCATCTTGAGTCGGCCGATTTCTCCGTACAGTCGATCGGGTGCGCTATGCGCAGAAATGGGTGAGGGGCCGCGTTTGCCTTCAATCAAGGTCTTAGCCAGCGCCTGAATCTCGCGCTTGCATTGGCCCGCCTGGGCGGGGTGGACGCCTAACTCCTGGGCTATCTGAATGCCAGTCTTGACTCCTCGCACCGACTCAAGACCTACCTTGGCCTTGAATTCCGGTAGGCGTGGCTAGCGGTGTTCGCAACGAGAATCTGACAAAGATCGGATTCGACTAGGCAACTGAACTTTTTTCGTGAAGCTGCCGCAATTTTGCTGATTAGCAAACTAATTTATATTTTAGTAGCGCAAAAGTAACGATGTCTCCCGGGTCAATCTTTGATCAGCTTGAATGGGATGCAATGAAAAATAAAGTGGGGTGATTGTGGTGCGTCAATATTTAGTCGGCTTGTTCTTCATCTTTACTTCGCCATTTGTCATGGCCGAGTGGCAGATTCTTTCGGACGGTGGGTCGCATGAGCCCCAACAGTACATAGACCTACAGAACGTGAAGCAGGCGGGGCCGATGGCTATTTACAGACAGGTACAAGTGCTCAGTCAAGGCGCCGCTGTGTCAACACCGGGTGTCTTATCTACTCTGGTGCTCTACGAATACGATTGCATGAACACCAAGTTTCGTTTGCTAGAGGCAACAGGATTTAGTATGCAGTGGGCTAAAGGCCAAACTGTGCCCTTATCAGTGTCAAGTAGTCCTACCAAATGGCTGCCACTGCCCTTGCAAGCGCTTGGGCAGAAAACCTTTGACTTACTTTGCCCAGACGGTAAAGAAAACTAAAAGAAAACTCACCTACCAAGCCAAAAAACGTAGGGAATTTTGCTTACGTTAGGGGCAATCTATTCTTTAGGTTTGAGCACCATTATCAATTCAGCAATCGTCTTGGCATCTGCGTCCGACACCTGCGGTTGTGGTGGCATGGGGTCCTCGCCCCAGACGCCTTTCCCACCGGCCTTAATCTTGGTTACTAGCGTTTCAATTGCTTTTTTGTCCGCCATGTATTTACTGGATATTTCGTCGAACTGTGGTCCGTACTTTCGTTTGTCAATCATATGGCAGGCCATGCAGTTGTTGGCGAGCATCAATTTTTTCAGCTGATCACTTTGTGCCTGCGCCTGCTGCACGAAGCACAGAAATCCGACAAACAAGGCGGCGGCCATGCCAACTGCATTTACTGATCGGGAATGGAAACGTAATTTCTTCATGGTGAAAATTCAAAAGGGCTTGTTGTAGTTGAAAAACAAGACAACGAAGATCGTTTATCAGACGAAAAAAACGCGCTACACGAATGCAGCGCGTTTAAGGGATGAAAAGCTATTCCATTACTGGGCAGGTGTCACGCGGTAGATGCTGCCACTCGCTTCATCAGCCACATAGAGAGCGCCATCCGCACCCTGGGAGAGGTGACGGAAGCGGCCTGCAAATGTTGGCCACAGCAACTCTTCGCGCTTGGCCGATGAGCCGTCTTTGGCAACGTCAAGAATGTCAATCCGGTTGCCGGTGGCCGTGCCATGGATACCGATACCAGCATATCCAACAGCTAAGCGGCCTTCCCATTCTTTCCACTGCTTACCGACCAGCCAAACACTGCCGCACATACCTTGCGATAAACCGTTGTTGTTCCAAGCGGGCTTCATAGCATTGGGGTAAGCCTTGAGGTCAGTCATGGACATGAAGGCAGCGCGCTCTGCTGGCGGTAAAGCGCCCATCTGGTTGGGCGAATATCCGCAGTAACCGTCGGGGCAAGCGCCACGACCATTGACGTTGTCGCGTGGGTCCCAACCACCGTTGCCGCCGTTCACGACTTTGGTGACTTCATCGCTATGCCATGGGCCGTTTTCAGACAGGAACACATCGCCTGAGCCCGGGCGGAACGCAATACCTTGCGGGTTGCGGAAGCCATAGGCGAATATGCGCTTGTCAAAACCAGCTGGCGGGTTGTTACCCGGGGCTGCTTTGCCATCACGGTCCACACGTAACAGTTTGCCGCGCAACTCGGTTGGGCTTTGTGGGCCGGCGCCATTGTGGTTGTCTCCAATGGTCGCGTACAAGAACCCGTCGGGACCAAAGCGTAGACGCCCACCATTGTGTGCGCCAGGTCCACCAAATGGATGGTTGGATTTCAGGGGTTTATAGCCGAGGTCGTTGATGATCTCAACAATATCGAAAATCCCATCTAGCGAAGGATTAACTTTCATTCGCATCACGATGTTGTTGTATCCACCGTAGGTACGATTGGCGCCTTTAGAACTGGAGAAAAGGTAGATGTAGCGGTTTTGGGAAAAATCAGGGTCAATGGCTACGCCTTGTACACCCGCTTGTCCATCGCAGAATAGGTCGCTTTTGACCGCTGCAAATCCCGTGCTACCGCCTACGCCAAGCAATTTATTGACGCTACCCGAGGGCAAGCGCACCGATAAACCTTTGCATTTTTCAGTAAAAAACATGGTGTTGTTTGGCAAGAAAGCCATATCCCACGGATTTTCGGTTTGCTGGAACACTTCAGCGTTGACGGTCAGGGCCATGGCCGCGTGTGTTCCCATCAGCCCGGATGCTGCTATTGCAGCAGACATCATTACTGATTTAAACGTACTTGAAAATTTCATGCTATCTCCTAGTTGTATGAAAGGTGTGCCTTACAGATAAGCTACACCAAATAGTCGAAACCAGAAAACCTAATGACCAGCGCAGTATGTAGATAAAACTGCCTTCTCAACAGGATTCCAAGCTCATGCTAGCTCGCAAGATATTTTTTTTATCAGTAGAAACACTAGGGTGGATACCATGACCAAGCGCTCAGATACCACTGCCACACCATGTTTTGCAATCAGCCACCTACCTCCGCTGATACCCCACAAAAAATAAAAAAGTAGGGTCTTTAGAGCGCCTAATTATTTCAAGCTTTCGTTGAAATAAATTCGACGCGTATTGAGCTAACCTAGGGTAATGCCCTATTAACTAGCCTTAAAAAAAAATTATCCTCCAGCCCGATGAGTACTTTTCCAAAATATCTTCTACAAAATCAGCGAAAGATTCCTGGGGCTCCCGCCATTCGGGAAAAGAGACTGGGCATTTGGCATACGCTGAGCTGGGGGCAACTCGCAGATGAAGTGCGTGTTGTTGCGGCCGCATTGTTGCTTGAAGGCGTACAACGGGGCGATCGTGTAGCGCTTTTGGGAGAGAACCGGCCCCGTCTGTTTGCCGCGATGGCGGCAGTCCAATGGATTGGTGGGGTGGTGATGCCGCTCTTTACCGACACCAATGCACAGGAAATCACAAGCCCCATTCAAAGCGCAGGTATCGCTTTTGTATTTGCAGAGAACCAGGAGCAAGTTGACAAATTACTGAGTCTGATGCCTCAGTGCCCCAGCTTGCGTAGAGTGTTCTTCGACGATGACCTGGGCATGCGGCATTACCGTCAGACCCAATTGCTGTCCTATGAAGCTCTGATGGCAAAAGGGCGTGCGCACCTTACCGAACTTAGCGCACGACTGGATACCGAACTGGAGCTTGGCAATGGCAAAGATCCAGCGGCACTTTTCTTTACCTCCGGCACTACTGGCCCTGCATTGGGCGTAATGCATACGCATGAAGCCTTAGTCGGGCGCGTTCAATCGGCGATCAAAGCGGAGGGGCTAAGCAGCGATGACACTTCCCTAGCCTATCTGCCACCCGCATGGCTTGCGCATCATGTATTTGCTTACGCAATTCCCATGGTTTCAGGCTCCTGCGTGTGCTGTCCCGAGTCTTCGGAAACCATGCTCAATGACATGCGTGAAATGGGTCCCACTATTTTTCTTGCGCCACCGCGTGTGCTCGAGGCATTGCGTACGCAAGTCTCTATCCGTATAAATAACACCGGCGGCTTCAAGCGAAGCATTTACGACAGCTGCATGGCGCTTGCCAAAAGCGTCGGCGCCCGCGTGCTTTCCGGTGAACCGGTGAGCACGGCGGATCGCCTGATGCACCAGTTGAGCGACGCCGTCATTTGCGGACCTTTGCGCGACGTGCTAGGCCTGAGCCGTGTGCGCAGGGCCTATTGCGCTGGGGAGTCCATCGGCCCAGACCTCTTACTCTTTTACCGCGCCTTAGGCATCGACTTAAAGCAAGTCTACGGCTCAACCGAAATGGGATTGTTCGCCACCCTGCAAGCGAAAGATCCCGGTCTATCGAGTTCCTTGGGACGTCCGGCACCAGGTCTAGAACTGAATCTCAGTGCAGAAGGCGAAGTTTTGTTTCGCGCACCTGGTCATTTTCCGGGTTACTACCAGGATGCAGAAAGTACGCTACTCAGAACAGACGCCCAGGGCTGGTTTCACACGGGTGATATGGGTTGGTTGGATCAGCAAGGAGAGTTACATCTCGTGGGGCGCAAACAGGATATCGGTTCGCTCAATAACGGTGGGGTTTTCGCGCCCAAATTACTAGAAAACAAACTGAAATTTTCTATTTATATCAATGAAGCAATGGTCTTGGGCAAAGATCGTGATGCGGTCTGTGCGCTGGTGGATATTGATTCAGAAGCGGTGGGTAATTGGGCTGACAAACAAGGACTTTCCTACACGGGGTTTTCCGATCTTGTAGCTCTCGATGACGTTTATCGCTTGATCGGAGAAGTAATTAGCGAGAAGAATGCCGAATTGGCCAAAGATCCGAATTTGGCGCACGCACAAATTCACCGCTTCGTGTTGCTGCCCAAGCGCCTAGAGCCCGACGATGGCGAAGTTACCCGTATGCGCAAGGTGCGGCGCGAGGTCATGGGCCAGCGCTTCGCAAGTCTGACACAAGCCTTGTACGACGGCAGTACGGTGGGGCAGTTCGATGCGCCGGTGCGCTATGAAGACGGTAGCGCTGGCCAAGTTTCTGCGACGGTGATGATTGGCAGCGCTCGGGTCTTGGCTGCGCCGACATTGCACAAGGCCGCTTGACATGGACGCTTCAATGCACGCTCACGACTCTACGCCCGATGCACCACAGCGCGGCTTTCCTATTGGTGGCCCTATCCTCGAACTTGAAGGCGTTTCGCTTCGTTTCGGGGGCGTCAAAGCCCTGACCAATATATCTTTCAATGTACTGGAGCACGAAATCCGGGCCATTATTGGCCCTAACGGCGCTGGTAAAAGTTCCATGCTCAACGTCATTAATGGCGTCTACAGGCCACAAGAGGGAACCATAAAATTGCGAGGCCAATTGCTATCAGAGATGACGCCCAACCGCGCCGCAGAAATCGGGATCTCGCGTACCTTCCAAAACATCGCGCTGTTCAAAGGAATGACTGTCTTAGACAACATCATGGCTGGTTGTAGCTTGCGAGAGCACGCTAACTTCCTTGAAATTGCCCTGCAACTGCCCCGTGCACGCAAAGAAGAAACCGAAAATCGTGAAAAAGTAGAGCACATTATTGAGTTTCTTCAAATCGAGCATATCCGCAAAACACCGGTCAAGCGGCTTCCCTACGGCTTGCAAAAGCGTGTAGAACTAGGACGCGCCTTAGCAGCCGAGCCCAAAATTTTGTTGCTCGACGAACCCATGGCCGGGATGAACATTGAGGAAAAGCAGGACATGTGCCGCTTCATCCTAGACGTCAATGACCACTTCGGCACCACTGTGGTTCTGATCGAGCACGACATGGGAGTCGTGATGGACCTCTCAGATCGCGTCGTAGTGCTGGACTATGGCAAGAAAATTGGGGACGGTTCGCCCGATGAGGTGCGTTCCGATCCCGAAGTCATTAAAGCCTATTTGGGCGTCGCAGACTAAGGGGCCCAAGAGATGAACTTTTTCTTTGAAGTGCTGGTGGGTGGGTTGCTGTCCGGGCTGATGTACTCGCTGGTCGCGCTTGGTTTTGTTCTCATCTACAAGGCCTCGGCTGTTTTTAACTTTGCGCAAGGGGCAATGGTATTTTTCGCTGTGCTCTCGTTTGTGGGCTTTACCGAGTTAGGGCTGAACTTCTGGATCGCGCTTCCAGTGACGATTGCCTTGATGGTATGCGTGGGCATATTGACCGAGCGCTTAGTCCTGCGGCCACTTGTAGGGCAAAGCGAAGATACCCTGCTGATGGCCACTATCGGTCTGGCCTTTGTCTTTGAGGGTCTGGCTCAGTTGGCATGGGGGGTCAAAGTAAGACGTCTGGATTTGGGAATTGCTGATCAACCGATGGAGTGGCTTGCTGACAAAGCCGACATACTGGTGAGCCAACTCGATATCGCCGCAGGACTGGTTTCGGGCATCATGGTTGCTGTTTTGTCTCTTATATTTTCTAAAACTAAAGTCGGACGCGGCCTGCGGGCGGTGGCAGACGATAACGCTGCTGCGCTGTCTATTGGCATCCCGCTGCGACAGATTTTGGTCGTGGTTTGGGCCACTGCCGGCGTCGTTGCACTAGTGGCCGGCATGATGTGGGGCGCGCGCAGTGGCGTGCAATTTGCACTTGTGGGGGTGGCTTTGAAGGCCATGCCGGTACTCATCATCGGCGGCTTCACCTCGGTGCCCGGCGTGATTGTCGGAGGCCTGATTGTTGGCGCTGCGGAAAAGATGGCCGAGGTTTATCTCGGGCCTTACGTCGGCGGGGGGATTGAGGGATGGTTGCCTTACATGCTGGCAGTTTTGTTCCTTCTGGTGCGCCCCGAGGGTCTGTTCGGCGAAAAGATTATTCGGCGCGTGTAGCAAGCGCATTCACAGGCAACTAAGACTATGTTTTACAGAGAAGCCGGCCAGTACGCAAGCAGTTACGCCCAAGACAGGCAATTGCTTCCCTTACGCCAAGATAAATTAGGCATGCTGATTCTGATGGCGGTCGGCTTTGTAGCGACTCCGATTTGGGCTAGCGACTACTGGATTAGCGCGATCATGATCCCCTGGTTGATCCTTGCGCTGGTCGCGCTTGGCCAAAATATTCTGATGGGTTACGCCGGACAGTTATCCCTTGGATCCGCCGGCTTCATGGCGGCCGGCGCGTTTGCATGCTACAACCTGATTTTGCGCGTGCCCGGAATACCTTTTGTAGTGGCGGTCATCCTATCGGGACTGATTGCGGCAGTTATCGGCATCCTATTTGGCTTGCCCAGCCTTCGTATCCGCGGGCTTTATCTGGCTGTGGCGACGCTTGCCTCCCAATTCTTTATCGTATGGGGTCTGGATAAATTCGGCTGGTTCAAAAACTACGACACCTCGGGCATTATCAACGCGCAAGCGATCGTTATTTTCGGTTACACCATGGCGTCCCCCGCACAGAAATACCTGGTGGTACTTGCGATCGTCGGGGTAATGGCCTTGATGGCTGCCAATATGGCCCAAGGCAGTATCGGTCGGGGCTGGATGGCAGTGCGAGACATGGACGTTGCAGCCGAGGCTATGGGCCTATCGCTGCTGAAAACCAAATTGCGAGCCTTTGCAATCAGTTCCTTTTATTGTGGAGTTGGCGGCGCACTGTTTTTATTTGCTTACCTGCAAACGGTTGAGCCCGCAACCTTCAACATCGAGCTGTCTTTTCGAATACTTTTTATGGTGATTATTGGTGGTCTGGGCACCATATTGGGTCCCTTCCTTGGCTCGGCATTCATCTTGCTGTTGCCGATTTTTCTCAATATTTTGTTCCACGCCGTCTTGGGTCGCGCGGTGGATGCAACCATTACCTCTGCTCTGGAGCAGGTTATTTTCGGAGTCTTGATCATTGTATTTTTGATCTTCGAGCCCCTTGGTCTGGCCCGGCTGTGGCAGGTCACAAAGGAGCGGTTACGCCTGTGGCCGTTCAAGTATTGATGCTTTCTTAAATCTGATTAACAGGAGACATGCAAATGAATTACCAAACAATTCGCGGCTTGGTTTTGCGCGGCCTAGCCGTTGCCGGACTTGTGCTGGCGGCCGCAAGCCCATCCACTGTCATGGCCCAAGCCCAGGAGCAGTACTTCGGCATCCCTAGCAGTCGCGTAGGCCCCTACTCTGCTATGGGTACTGGCTATTACGGGGGCATCATCGACTACCTTAACTACGTCAATATGAAGTTCGGCGGCGTGGGCGGTGTCAAATTGACATGGGAAGAGTGCGAAACGGAGTACAACGCAGCGCGTACCGTTGAGTGCTATCAGCGCCTATTAAACAAAGGCACCCAAAAGATGGTTGTCTTTGACACCCTGGGGACGCCAGGCGCCTATGCAGTGATTAACCGCATGGAGCCTGATAACGTCGTACTGGCGCAATACGGCTACGGTCGCACCGATGCCGCCGATGGCACCGTCTGGCCCTGGGTCTTTAACGCCGCAGGCCACTATTGGGGACAAGTGGCGGTGCAACTGTCCTTCATGGCACAACAAGAAGGCGGCATCGAAAAGATGAAGGGCAAGACCGTAGTGCACCTGCACATCGATAGCGCCTTTGGCCGTGAGCCCTTGCCCGCGATGCGCGAAATCGCAAAACAGTGGGGCGTAAAGCTTGTGGAGATTGCAGTGCCGCCGCCAGGGCTAGAGCAACAATCGCAGTGGCTGCAGATCCGCCGCGAAAAAGCCGACTGGGTGACCTTTTGGGGTGCAGGTTCAGGCATGAATTCCACCGCTATTACCAACGCAGCGCGCGTAGGATTTCCACGCAATCGCATGGTCTATGTTTCCTTTGGCGGTGCTGAAGAAGACATGGTGCCCGCAGGCGACGCTGCCAAGGGTACCTACGTTACTGCGAACGCCGTGCCAGGCAAGTTCCCTTTGATTCAGGATATCGAGAAGGTGGTGTACGGAGCGGGTAAAGGAAACTTGCAGGACAAGGAGCGCATTGGCTCGGTCTATTACAACCGCGGTGTCGGGGCGGCGGCGATGTGGATTGAGGCCTTAAAAAATGCCCAGCGCATTCATAAGAAGCCGGGCAAGACGGTGACTGGCCCAGAGTTTCGTGATGGCTACGAAGCACTGGATATCTCTGACGCAAAGCTCAAGGAAATCGGCATCCAGGGCATGTCCGGGCCGTTCAAGATGTCCTGTACCAAGCACGATGGTTCTGAGCGTTTCCGCGTAATGCAATGGGACGGCGCCAAGTTTGCCCTCGTGACCGATTGGACAGGTGCACCTGATCCCGCCTTTATCCGTAAGCTGATTGAAGAATCAGCCGCCAAGTATGCGGGCGAAAACAAGATCACGCCGCGCAAGTGCTCGTGAGCCCCACTACCGTTTTAGAGACGAGCAGTGTCGCCGAGCCTTTGGGCTCGGCGCCGCCTATCTTGTCGGTCAAAAATATCGAGGTCATCTACGACCATGTAATCTTGGTCTTGCGCGGCGTCTCGTTTGTGGTCCCCCAGGGAAAAATAGTTGCTTTGCTGGGGGCAAACGGCGCTGGCAAAAGCACTACGCTGAAATCGGTTTCAACGCTATTAGCCTCTGAGCGAGGCGAGGTGACCAAAGGCTCTATCGAGTTCCGGGGTAAACGCACGGAGGGACTTGCGCCTGGCGAAATGGTGGACATGGGAATGGTCCAAGTTATGGAGGGTCGGCACTGCTTTGGTCACCTGAGCGTGGAAGACAACCTCATCACTGGCGCCTACGCACGACCCATCAAACACGCCCAGGTGCGCCAGGAGCTAGAGAGGATTTATGCCTACTTCCCTCGCCTGAAAACGCGGCGCACCAGCTTGGCCGGATACACATCGGGTGGTGAACAGCAAATGGTCGCCATCGGCCGCGCCATGATGGCCAAACCCAGCATGTTGCTCTTAGACGAACCGTCGATGGGCTTGGCCCCTCAAATCGTCGCAGAAATCTTCGAAATCGTGCGAGAGCTCAACCAAAAAGAAGGCGTCAGTATTTTGCTGGCCGAACAAAACACCAATGTGGCCCTGAAGTACGCCGACTATGGCTACATCCTCGAAAGTGGCCGCGTCATGATGGACGGTACTGCAAAGGAACTGGCTGAGAATGCAGACGTCAAAGAGTTCTACTTGGGCGTATCCAACGAGGGACGCAAGAGCTTCCGCGGCATGAAGTCCTACCGTCGCCGCAAGCGTTGGTTGTAGGCTAAGGACGCCACCAAGATTCTTTTGGAGTGGTGGATCAACAGGGCCCCGCAGGATGCGCACTCCTGCAAGCCTTTTCTATCCTTTTGGCGCGCTAGGCGCTCGGGCAGAGCCCTCTCCCGGCGAATTCAACATGCCGCTGTGCATGGCGGCGTGCTGCAACCATTGCGACTCGCGCGCCAGATCCATGGCTGCTTGCATTGCACGCGAAGGACGCATCTGCGCGTTAAACATGAAGCCGATGGGCGTGCGCACTTCAGGCTCGACCAAGGGCAATGCTTCTAGTTGACGGTCACCGCGGACTACGCCCACCAAGGCGCCGGGCAAGATACCGCACATCTTGCCTTGCACCACGCAAAGCGCCATAGCGAGGATGGAGTTAGTCTCCATGGCAGGAACCACTTGCACGCCAGCCTGGCGCAAGGCCGCATCGACAATGGTGCGGTTGTGCATATCTGGCGTTAACAGGCACAAGGGAAAACTACCGGCCTGTTGCCAGCTTAGGGGATGGCCGATGCGCAGACCGTCGGCATGCGGGTTCTCTGCGCGACGCAGCAAAAAATAGTGCTCGGTGTATTGCTCAAAGGCACTAAGCCGTGCGCCTCTAGAGTCCATGCGTTCGATATAGCCCATGGCCAAGTCCAAAGATAGAGTCTCCAAGCCATTTTCTATTTCGGCCGAACTGAGCGACAAAACGATAGGCCGGATGCCGCTTTGCCTGGCCTGCAACATCGCGGCAAAGCGCGCCGCCACTGGCATGGCCGTAGGCACCGCACCGATACGCAGCGGGCCGTGTGGCGCCAGAGCATCGCCTTTGAGCGACTCTTGCAACAAAGCATGCTCGTGCAGCATGCGCTGCGCCGAGGCAAGAATAATTTCTCCCTCGGGCGTGAAGCCTACGTAATTGCGCTCGCGCTTGACGATGACCGCCTCAAACTCCTCCTCCAGTGCGCGCAAGGCATTGGACAGCGCCGGTTGCGTGATGTGGCAAGCCTGCGCCGCCCGCCCGAAATGGCGGTGCTCGCTCAAAGCCACCAGATAACGCAGACTGGGAAGTAGGTTCATTGCAGGACTTTGGCGCTCTCAAGTACCTTTGGAAATCGTGATGGTCGGAAACTTGGACGAAAAGTCCTTGTTCTTGGCCGCAATCGCCACGGCCACTTTGCGCGCGACCGCCCTGTAAATAGCGGCCACCTCGCCGCCGGGGTCAGACACCACCGTGGGCTGGCCGCTATCAGCTTGCATACGGATTTGCATATCCAAGGGCAAAGCGCCCAGGTAGTCCATCTGGTATTCCTGCGCAAGCTTGCGCCCGCCATCGGCACCGAAGATGTGCTCTACATGCTTGCAATTGCTGCATATATGCACGGCCATGTTTTCGACAATACCCAAAATCGGCACGCCGACTTTTTCAAACATCTTGATGCCTTTTTTGGCGTCCAACAGCGCAATATCCTGCGGCGTGGTCACCACTACCGCGCCGGTCATGGGCACGCGCTGCGACAAGGTGAGTTGGATATCGCCAGTGCCAGGCGGCATATCGACAATCAGGTAATCGAGTTCACGCCAGTTAGTTTGGCGCAGCAATTGTTCTAGCGCCTGCGTAGCCATGGGGCCACGCCAAATCATGGCCTGGTCTTGGTCCACCAAAAAACCAATGGACATGACTTGTACGCCATAGTTTTCCAAGGGCTCCATGGTCTTGCCGTCGGCGCTGTCGGGCTTGCCGCTGATGCCCATCATCATGGGGATGCTGGGGCCGTAGATGTCGGCATCTAGCAGTCCGACGCTGGCGCCCTCGGCAGCCAGTGCCAATGCCAGGTTGACGGCGGTGGTGCTTTTACCCACGCCGCCCTTGCCCGAGGCTACAGCCACAATGTTTTTCACCCCAGGCAAGAGTTGTACACCGCGCTGCACCGAATGCGCCGCAATTTTGGTCTCCAGACGCACCGAAACCTGCTTCACGCCATCCAAGGCTTGTACCGCAGCCGCCAGCGCGAGGCGCAGAGCGTCCCACTGGCTCTTGGCCGGGTAGCCCAGTTCGACGTCAAAGGACACCGCATCTTGTGCAATCTGCACATTGCGCACCGCCTTGGTCGACACAAAATCACGCCCCGTGTTGGTATCCACTACCTGTTTAAGGGCATCCAACACACCCTGTTCCGTCACTGCCATTGCATTCTCCTTAAGGGGAGTAGTCTAGTCCTGTGGCCCATGGCCTTGGCGGGCAGCGGACTTGCGATACAAGAGAGAGTCGCTACTATCGGGCACATGTTGTCCGCACCACCTGCACCCACCAAGTCCAGTGCCCACAACGCCTTGGTACTTAGCGGCGGCGGCGCGCGGGCGGCCTACCAGGTGGGCGTGCTACAAACCATCGCTGCCATACGCCGCGAGCAAGGGCAGGCCCACGGCCCCAACCCCTTCCCCATTCTGAGCGGCACCTCTGCCGGGGCCATCAATGCCGCTGCATTGGCCTGCGGCGCAGATGATTTTGACATGACGGTGGCGCACATGGCCCACACCTGGCAACACATCCACGCAGAACAGGTCTACCACGTCAGCGGCTTACGCATGCTGCGCACTGGGGCACGCTGGTTGGGCTTCTTGTCGCTGGGCTGGTTGCTGACGCGCTGGTGGCGCATTAAGCCGCGCTCTTTACTGGATAACGCTCCCTTGGAGGACTTGCTAGCCCATATGGTGGCGCTCCACCGTCTACCCGATATGCTGCGTGTCGGACATCTCAAAGCTCTGGCGGTCAGCGCATCAAGTTACACCACCGGCCAGCATGTGACCTTTTTTCAAGGTGCGAAGGAGGTACAAGAGTGGCAACGCTCACAGCGCTTTGGCGTACGTTGCGGTATCAGCTATACGCATTTGATGGCTTCGGCAGCGATTCCTTTTATCTTTCCGGCCAAGGCCTTGCCCTTGCACCAGCACCATGAATATTTTGGCGATGGGTCGATGCGCCAAAGCGCACCCTTGTCGCCGGCCATCCGGCTGGGGGCCGAACGTGTGTTGGTTATAGGCGCCGGGCGCATGGCCGAACCGCATGACACCGAACTACCACAAAGCGGCCAGTACCCCTCACTGGCGCAAATCGCCGGGCACGCCATGTCCAGTATTTTTCTAGATGCGCTGGCGGTGGACATTGAGCGGGTGCAACGCGTTAACCAAACCGTAGCGCTGGTGCCCCCGCAAGCACGCGCAGCAAGCCGTCTGCGCCCGGTCGAGGTGTTGGTGATTGCGCCCAGCCAGCGCCTGGACGACATTGCCAGCCGCCATGTGGGCGCCTTGCCGGTGGCGGTGCGCAGCTTGCTGGGCGGCGTGGGTATTTCCGCTGAGCCGCAGGACGCCAAAGGCGCAGCCCTGGCCAGTTATCTCTTGTTTGAAGCGGCCTACACCAAGGAACTGATGGCGCTGGGCCGCGCCGACGCGCTGGCGCAAAGGGCCGCAATCTGCGGCTTTTTCGGCTGGCCGGTCTAAAATTGTCCCCTTTTGCCTCGATCGGGCTGCTGTAAAAGCACCCACGCCACCATGCCGCGCCAACTGTTTGTCACCACCGCCCTGCCCTACGCCAACGGCAATTTCCATATCGGCCACATCATGGAATACATCCAGGCCGACATCTGGGTGCGGTTTCAACGCATGCAGGGCCATCAGGTCAATTTTGTTTGCGCGGACGATACGCACGGAGCGCCCATCATGATTGCGGCCGAAAAAGCCGGCAAAACCCCGCAGCAGTTTGTGGCTGATATTGCGGCGGGCCGCAAGCCTTACCTGGATGGCTTTCACATCAGCTTTGACAACTGGCACAGCACCGACGCCCCCGAAAATCACGAGCTTGCGCGCCAGATCTACTGTGACCTGCGTGACATTCCAGACAATGAAGGCGGCTCGCTGATCGCGCGCAAAACCATAGAGCAGTTTTTCGACCCGGCGAAAAACATGTTTTTGCCCGACCGCTTTATTCAGGGCGAATGCCCCAAGTGCCATGCCAAAAACCAGTATGGCGACAACTGCGAAGTCTGCGGCGCGGTGTATGCGCCAACCGACCTCATTGATCCGGTATCGGTGCTATCCGGTGTGCGGCCCGAGCTAAAAAGCTCGGAGCATTTTTTCTTCAAATTGTCGGACCCGCGCTGCGTCGAGTTTTTGCAAAAGTGGACGCAAGACGGACGCTTGCAGCCCGAAGTCGCCAACAAGGTCAAGGAATGGTTTAGCGTACGCAGCAACCCCGACGGCAGCACCAGCGAAGGCCTAGGCGACTGGGACATCAGCCGCGACGCGCCCTACTTCGGCATCGAAATACCGGATGCGCCGGGTAAGTATTTTTATGTTTGGCTGGACGCGCCCATAGGCTACCTGGCTTCGCTCAAAAACCTACTTGACCAGCGGGGGCAGGACTACGCCACCTACATGGCCCAGCCCGACTTGGAGCAGTACCACTTCATCGGCAAAGACATCGTTACCTTTCACACCTTGTTCTGGCCAGCGATGCTGCATTTCAGCGGCCGCAAAGCGCCCGACAAGGTGTTTGTACACGGCTTTTTGACGGTGAACAACGGCGAGAAGATGAGCAAAAGCCGCGGCACCGGCCTGGACCCGCTCAAATACCTGGGCTTGGACATGAACCCCCAATGGCTGCGCTACTACCTGGCAGCCAAACTCTCTGCGCGCAATGAAGATATTGACTTCAATGCCGACGACTTTATGGCGCGGGTCAATAGCGATTTGATCGGCAAGTTTGTGAATATTGCAAGCCGGGCGGCGGGGTTTATCAGCAAACGCTTTGAGGGTAAGCTCACGCATGTCTTTGGGGTAAGCGCAGCGGCTCTGTTGCATGAAGTCCGTCAGGCCGAACCGATGCTTAGCGATTTATACGAGCACCGTGAATTTGCCAAAGCCATGCGCGAGATCATGCTACTAGCCGACAAGGTGAACGCCTACGTGGATCAGAACAAACCTTGGGAACTAGCTAAGGACGCGGCACATAACGAAGCCCTGCACCAGGTCTGCTCCACCTTGATAAATTGCTTCACTGTGCTGGCACGTTACTTGGCTCCCGTGTTGCCGCAAATGGCACAAGCGGTTGAGGCTTTAACTGGCAGCAATTTGCAAAGCTGGGAGCAATCCAATATCGATGTGGCAGCTATCCAACCCTACACCCATCTCATGCAACGCGTCACCCCCGAACAATTAGACGCGCTGTTCGAACCGTCCGAAAAATCGGGATCTGACCCCAATTTGACTATCCCCGGCGGCGAAGACATTGCGCCCACCATCTCTATCGACGACTTCGCCAAAATTGATTTGCGCATCGCAAAAATAGTGCAGTGCGAAGCGGTGGAAGGTTCGGTCAAATTGCTCCGCCTCACGCTGGACGTGGGCGAAGGGCGTCTGCGCAATGTGTTCTCCGGCATCGCCAGCATGTACAAGCCCGAAGACTTGGTGGGCCAACTCACGGTGCTGGTAGCCAATTTGGCTCCGCGCAAAATGAGATTCGGCGTATCCGAAGGCATGGTGCTAGCGGCGAGCCATGCGGACGAGAAAGCGGAGCCCGGCATCTACATCCTGAACCCCTGGCCCGGCGCGCAGCCCGGCATGCGGATTCACTAAGCCATGGCGAGCGCGCAACCCACCTCCTCTTTGGACTTTGACGTTTTGATTGTCGGCAGTGGCCTGGCCGGCCTGAGTTCGGCGCTGCTGCTGTCTAGCAAGTACCGTGTCGCCGTGATCACCAAGCGTGCGGTGCGCGAGGGCTCCAGTGGTTGGGCGCAAGGCGGCATCGCGGCGGTTTGGGACAAGACTGACAGCTTTGCCTCGCATGTGGACGACACCCTGGTCGCAGGCGCAGGTTTGTGCGACCTGGCGGCCACCCAGTTTGTAGTCGAACAAGCGCCGCACGCCATTGCCTGGTTACAAGCCATGGGCGTACCGTTTAGCACCGAGGACAGCGGCGAGTTGCACCTCACGCGCGAAGGCGGCCACAGCGCACGGCGCATCGTGCATGTCACGGACGCCACCGGCGCCGCAGTGCAGCGCACGCTGATCGAACGGGTGCAGGAAACTGCCAACATCACCTTGTTTGAAAACCATACGCTGGTGGATCTGATCACCAGCGACAAAGTGCTCAGACCCAAGAAAACAAAGACGCGCCGCTGCCTAGGCCTGTACGCGCTGGACGAAGACAGCGACGAAGTGCTGACTTTTCGCGCGCCGCACACCTTGCTGGCCACCGGCGGCGCGGGCAAGGTCTATCTGTACACCACCAACCCCGACACCGCCACCGGCGACGGCATTGCCGCTGCCTGGCGCGCTGGCTGCCGGGTGCAGAACATGGAGTTCATCCAGTTCCACCCCACGTGCCTGTACCACCCGCACGCCAAGTCCTTCCTAATCAGCGAAGCGGTGCGTGGCGAAGGCGGCCGTTTGCTGCTGCCCGATGGCACGCGCTTTATGCCCCGGCACGATGCCCGCGCCGAACTGGCCCCGCGTGACGTAGTGGCCCGTGCGATTGACTTCGAAATGAAAAAAGGCGGTTTCGATTGCGTGTACTTAGATATCTCGCACCAGCCGCTGGCCTTCATCCAGGAACACTTTCCTAATATCTACGCCCGCTGCTTGGAGTTGGGCATCGATATCAGCCGCGCACCGATACCCGTGGTGCCGGCGGCGCATTACACCTGCGGTGGCGTGCTGGCCGATTTGCAGGGCCGCACCGATCTGGCGGGTTTGTATGCCATCGGCGAAGCCGCCTGCAGCGGTCTGCATGGCGCCAACCGTCTAGCCAGCAATTCGCTGGTGGAGTGCATGGTGTTTGCCCGCGCCGCCAGCCATGACATTGAAAACAGCAACTTGAGCGCGCCACCTCCCCTTCCCGCTTGGGACGATAGCCGGGTGACCGATGCCGACGAGTCGGTGGTGATTTCGCACAACTGGGACGAGCTGCGCCGCTTTATGTGGGACTACGTGGGCATTGTGCGCACCAACAAACGCCTGGATCGCGCCGCGCACCGGATCACACTGCTGCAAGACGAAATCAACGAGTTTTACGCCAACTTCCACGTCAGCCGCGACCTGCTGGAATTGCGCAACCTGGTGCAAGTGGCTGATCTGATCGTTCAAAGCGCCCGCGCCCGCCACGAAAGCCGCGGCCTGCACTTCAGCCGCGACTACCCCGATATGCTGCCCCAAGCGCTGCCCACGACCCTGGTGCCGGGTAAGCGGGGCTAAGCGTGTTCTCCCTATTAGTGGGACGCATCGGCATCGGCATCGGCATCACCACGCCCTGACCACAGCCACGCGATGGGGCGGCAAGCGCGAGGACTGCTGCGCCATCCATGATGGGTTCGATGCCACCAAGCGGCCAGGAAGAGCAGCAGGAGCAGGGAGCACGGTCAAGCCAGTTAAGGAAGCTCTGCACAAGCCCAAACCCGTCATTGCGAGGCCGCAGGCCGTGGCAATCCATGACTTTATGCTTTGGCGGTAGTGACCTCATTGCAGCATGGACTGCCGCGTCGCTTCGCTCCTCGCAGTGACGGATGTCGCGAGGCCGCATCCGTGACAAAGTGCCGTCAGTGCGAGGCCGCGGCAATCTGTCGTCATTGCGAGCGTAGCGAAGCAATCCATTTTTACCTGCCAAGCTTGCACTTATGGATCGCCGCGTCCCGTCACGGCGCAAGCGCCTCGCGGCTAAAGGCCGCTCCTGGCGATGACGCACTTATGCAGACCTTCCTTAAGAAAAGCTTGCACCAAAGTACGCCCTAGGAAGGTTTGTTAAGTGGGAAGACTCTGCCCCTAGCCACCCGCGTGCGGGGCACTGCGTGGCGGCGACTCCAGAATATCTGCTATTCGCACGGCCGCCAATTTCAGCGTGCCAACGCAAGCCATCAGTGCGTCCAGGTCGTAGCGCGCTGTCGGGCTGTGGCACGCCACGGCGGCTACACACTCGCCTTGGGCATTGCGCACAGGAACGGCAATGGCAATCATGCCGCGAATGAACTCTTCGTTGTCCAGGCCGTAGCCCTGACGTTTTGTGCGTTCAAGCTCCGTGCTGAGCGAGTGCAGGTCACACAGGGTTTGTTCGGTTTGGCGCGTCAGCGGCATACGCTCAAGCAGCGCGCGCCGGTCGTGCTGATTCATCTCGGCCAGAAACAGTTTGCCGCTGGCGGTGCAGTGCAAGGGTACGCGCGCACCCGGTCCCAGGGTCATGCGCAAGGGGTGGCTGGTTTCAACCCGGTCGAGGTAGAGCACCGTGCCTTCGGCCAGCGTGGTGAGGTTACAGCTTTCCCCCAGGCGTTGCACCAATTGTCTCAGCACGGTGCGATAACGCTGCGAGAGGCCGCTGTGCTGCAAAGTGCGCAGGCTCAGACTACTCAAGGTTGGACCAAGCGTAAAGGTCTGGCGGTCGAGTTCGCGCTGGACGTAGCCTTCGTCTTCCAGCGCTTGAAGCAGGCGCATCAGTGATGCCTTGGGAATGTGCAATTGGTCGCTCAAAAGCGCCAGGCTTTGTCCTTCGGGGTGCTGCGATAAGGCTTGCAACACATGCAGTGAGCGCAGCAGACGGGGCTCACTAGGGTCAACCCCTAGCGATGAGAGGGGGGTTTGCTGGGTGTTTGAAACAGTAAGAGGCCCTTGCGTTTCAATTTGAAAAGTGAAGGGTTGAAGTACTTGCTTTGGCATTTCTGAAGTTTATAGTACGAAAAAAATATCAACCCAGGAGATGCTTTTTGCAAGCCTTCGATTACGTTGTAGTGGGCGCCGGCTCAGCCGGTTGCGTGCTAGCCAACCGATTGTCGGAAGACCCGAAGGTGCGGGTGTGTCTGTTGGAGGCGGGTGGCGAAGATCGGTCTTTCTGGATTCATTTGCCCATTGGCTACGGCAAAACCATGTGGGACGAACTCGTGAACTGGAAGTTCCAGACCGACCCGGACCCCTACATGAACCAGCGCCAAATTTATTGGCCGCGAGGCAAGACCCTAGGCGGATCGAGTTCTATCAACGGTTTGATTTACATCCGTGGTCAGCGTGAAGACTACGACCACTGGGCGGCACTGGGCAACTCGGGTTGGAGCTTTGAGGAGGTGTTGCCGTATTTCATCCGCTCTGAGCACAACCAGCGCGGCGCCAGCCAATTTCATGGCGACAGCGGGCCCTTGCGGGTGTCCGATATCGGTGAGCCGCACCCGCTGATTGAGGCCTTTATTCAAGGTGCCAACACGCTGGGTGTGCCGCGAAATGACGACTTCAATGGCGCCACCCAAGAGGGTGCGGGTTATTTTCAGCTCAACACCTGGCGCGGTTGGCGCTGGAGCACGGCCAAGGGCTACCTCAAGCCGGCGCGTCGGCGCCTCAACCTGACGGTGATCACCCGCGCGCAAGCCACCCGTTTGCAGTGGCAGGGGCGCCG